>VHCI01000067.1 GCA_016871775.1 Verrucomicrobiota bacterium
GGGCCGCGAGGCGCTGGTCGGCCCCCGGATGAACTGCGCGGACTGCCACGTGTTCCGCGGCACCGGCGACGCCGTGGGCCCGGAACTGACCGGCTACGGCTCGCGCGAGTGGCTGGTGGCGTTCATCGGCAACGCCGCGCATCCCCGCTTCTACGGCGACCGCAACGACCGGATGCCGCTCTTCGGCGAGGAGAAGGTGATCACGCCCGGCGAGCTCGGGCTGATCGTCGACTGGCTGCGCGGCGAATGGTTCGAGCCGCCGCCCGCCGCGCCGCGCTGATCCCGCCCGCGCCCGAGGGCGGTCAGGGGCGGCGGACGGCGCAGGTCAGCGCAGCAGGGCCATCAGCCGGGCGCGCGAGCGCACGCGCAGCTTGCGGAAGGCCGAGTTGAGCTGGGTCTTCACCGTGAGCACGCTGCGGCCCAGCTCGCGGGCGATTTCCGCGTTGGCGCAGCCCTCGCAGACGAGGAGCGCGATCTCCCGTTCGCGCGGGGTGAGGTCGCGCAGGAGCGCCAGCCGACCGCTCCCGGCGGGCCGCGGGCCCTCCGCCGGGGGAAACGCCACCAGGAACCGCGGCTTCGCCAGCGCGCTCGACGGGTTGTGCAGGACGGAAAGCCGGGCCCGCCACGCGCCGCCGGCGGCGGGGGCGACGGCGCACGCCTCCCCTCCCGCGCCGGCTCCGCCCAGCAGCCCCGCCCGCAACGCCCGCGCCGCCGCAAGCACCTCTTCCGGCAGCGCGAACGCGTCCCGGGGACTGTAGGCCCGCAGGCCGGCCGCGCCGAAATTCCACTCCGCGCAGCAGCGGTGCGCCTCCGGGTTGGCGAACTCCACGCGCAGGTCCCAATCCAGCACGGCCAGCCCCACCGGCACCTGGCGGTTGAACTCCTCCAGCCCCCGGCGCGCCAGCCGCTCGGACTGGAGCCGCCGCACGCGCGCGATGGCGATGCCCACGAACGGATGCAGCTGGCGCAGCCGCGCCAGCTCCGCATCCGTGAAGTCCGGCTGCCCCGGGGCCCGGTAGAGGCTGTACATCGCGGTCACCTCGCGGCGGGCCCAGAAGAGCGCCGACACGCCCTTGTCCCAGCCCTCGGGACGCGCGAAGCGCCGGTAGAACTCCGACCGCCGGAAGACCGCCGCCGGCGGCAGCACCTCGGCGAAGCGGTAGAAGCGCACCCCCCGGTTGGCCTCGATGAAGGGCGAGAACGGGTTGATCCGGCCCCGCGCATCGTACCATTCCTCCGGGTGGGCGATCGGGGGGTCGGTGAACACCAGCCGGGCCCGGCCCATCCCCAGATGGCCGAGGAAAAGCGTCACCCGGTGCGGCGCGAACGCCGCGTGCATCAGCCCCCGCACCGCCCGCCACAGCGCCTCCGCCTCCATCGCCGCGTGCAGCGCCAGCAGGGGCCGGCGCAGGCGGCCGGCCGGCTCGGGCGGCAGGGAGGACGGGGCGCGCGACGGCACGGGCGGCACCGTGCCACCACGGGCCGGAATTACAACCTTGGTGGTATGGCCGGCCCGCGGCCCCGCTGCTAGTCTACCGCGCGGGACGACAACCCCCGCCCCGCCCCCCCTGATGAACGCCACCGCCATCCTCCGCCACCTCGGCGGAGCCGCCTGCCTCGCCGCCCTCACCGCCTTCCGCCTGCCCGCCGCCGAGTCCCCCGGACTCGTCACCGGCCGGGTCACGGACGCCACCACCCGCTCCGCGCTCGCCGGCGCGACCGTCACCGCGCGCGGCGGCACCGCGGCCGCCACCACCGAGCGGGACGGCTCCTTCGCGCTCGGGCCGCTGGCCCCCGGCACCCACCCGCTCGTCGTCGCGTACGTCGGCCTGCCCGACAAGACCGTGGTCGTTACCCTCGCCCCGGGCCGCGGGGCCGAGGTGGCGGTGGCGCTCGGGGACGACGCCGTCCAGCTCGAGGCCTTCCGCGTCACGGGCCTCATCGACGGGCAGGCGCGCGCCCTCAACCAGCAGCGCGGCGCCGCGAACGTGATGAACATCGTGTCCTCCGACGCCTTCGGGGAATTCCCCGACGCGTCGGTGGCGGACGCGGCCCGCCGGCTGCCCGGGATCACGATCGAGCGCGAGGCGGGGAACCCGGAGGGCCGGTACGTGACGATCCGCGGCCTCAACGCGGAGTTCAACGCGGTCTCCATCGACGGCCAGCGCCTCACGGTCTCGAACTTCGACGGCGCCTCGCGGTCCGTGCCGCTCGACGTCATCTCGGCGCGGAGCGCGGACGCGATCGAGGTCGCCAAGACGCTGACCCCGGACCGGGACGCCGACGGCATCGGCGGGGCGATCAACATCCGGACCCGGAACGCGTTCGACCGCGACGGGCGCTTCGCCACCGCCGAGGCCGCCTACAGCCGCAACTCGCTGGTGGCCTCCTACCGCCAGAGCCCCTTCGGTGCCGGCGTGCGCTTCTCCGCGGCGCAGGGCGATTTCCTCGGGGCCGGCCGGCGCTGGGGCTACCTCGTCTCGCTCGACTACCGCCACACCCCCTTCGCCACCTCCCAGGCGGGCACCACCGGCTGGTGGGACCCGGACCGCCGCGATCCGGGCGACGGCACCTTCCCGGACCGCGTCACCTTCAACGGCACCGGCTACTTCATCCCCCGCGGCTTCCTCCTGCAGGAGTTCTTCGACGACGTGCGCGGCGGCGGCCTGACCTTCAACCTCGAGCACCGGCCGGACGCGGGGCACAAGCTGCGCCTCAACGCCAGCTACAGCGTCCGCGACAGCAACCGCGGCCGCCAGCGCCAGATCATCGACTACCGCTTCGGCACCTCGCGCATCGACACCAGCGCGGCCGCCGCCCTGCCGGTGCGGATCGACGGGGACACCTTCGGCCAGTTCACCACAACCGCCTCCAGCCGGCTCGAGCGGCAGGTGCGCGACTTCTACGAGGAGCAGACGGTGCTCAACCTCGCCGTCACCGGCGAGCACCGGCTCGGCGCCACCACCCTGACGTGGTCCGCCGGCCGCAACCGGGGCGAGTTCGACGGCAGCGCGGCCAAGGACGTCAGCGCGACCTTCCGCTGGGGTGACAACCTCGGCGAGTTCCGCTCCTCGCGGAACACCTGGTCGGTGCCCGCCGGCCAGGGCTACGAGGCGCGCTTCACCACCTCCAACGACCGGCTCACCCCCTCGAACTACGTCTTCAGCTCCCTCGACCGCGGCACGCGGCGCACGGTCGACGGCGAGACCGCGCTCGCCCTCAACGTCCAGCGCCCGCTCGCCCTCGCCGGCGCGGACCGCGCGAACGTGAAGGCCGGCGTGAAGGCCCGGTTCCGCGGCCGCGCCCTGGACGACCGGCAGAACTTCTTCACCGGCCTCGCCGGCGGCGCGCGCTGGTTCGGGGACCGCGTGCTCGACGGCACCGGCGCCCAGATCTTCGGGGCGGTGACCGCGCCCTGGTCCGTCGGCTCGACCGCCGGGGGCCGCCACAGCTTCGGCTACCTGATGGATCCCGCCGCCGTGCGCGCCGCCGCCGACACGCTGCTCGCCCGCGGCCTGCTCGCCCGCAGCACCGACAACGCCGCCCGCTCGCTCGTGAACTCCTACTCCGCGGACGAGGACGTGCACTCGGCGTACGCGCAGGTGCAGGGCGCGTGGGGCCGCCTGGGCGCCCTCGCCGGCGTGCGCCTGGAGCGCACCGAGACCGAGTTCCGCACCCATTCCGGCAACAGCACCAGCGGCAACATCCTCAACCCCGTGCCGGTGAAGGGTGGCAACTCCTACCTCGACGTGAACCCGGGGGTGAACCTGCGCTACGACGCCGGCCGCCAGCTGGTTTTCCGCGCCGCCGTCACCCGCACGCTCGCCCGCGCGAGCTACACCCAGCTGAACCCGGTCTCCGTGCTCAACACCACCACCTCGGAGGACAGCAGCCTGCCCACGCTGACCCTGGGGGACCCGCGCCTGCGGCCGGTCCGCTCGGTGAACTACGACCTCACCGCCGAGTACTACCTGCCGAGCGTCGGGCTGATCTCGGGCGGCGCCTTCCTCAAGGAGATGCAGAACAACATCTACCGGCTGAACGACATCATCGTCCTGCCGCCGTACGGCTCCGTGCAGCGACGCCAGTGGCGCAACGCGGATGGCGCGCGGGTGCGGGGCTTCGAGCTCGCGTTCGAGCGCCGGCTCGACTTCCTCCCCGGGCCGCTCGCGGGGCTCGGTGTGTCCGCGAACTACACGCGGGTGGGCTCGGAGGTCCGCACCGGCCGGCCCGAGCGCGCCGGCCGGCGCACGCCGTTGTTCGCGCAGGTGCCCGAGACCTACAACGCGGGCCTGACCTACGCGCGCGGCCCCCTGCAGGCGCGCCTCGCCTGGAACGCCCGCAGCGCCTACCTCCTCTTCAACGGCCTCGACGGGAATCCCAAGCTGGACCGCCACCTCGACGACCACGGCCAGCTCGACCTCACCGCGAGCTGGCGGCTGGGCCGCGGGTTCACCCTCTACGTCGAGGGCATCAACCTGACCAACCGCGCCGAGCGGGCGTACGACGGCGACCCGGCCCGGCGGCTCGATTACCTCGAGTACCGGGGCTGGAGCGGGAACTTCGGCGTGCGCTGGCGCCTCTGAGCCTCGACTAGGGCTGGAGCCACAATTCCTTGAGGCGGCGGTCCGCGAAGGGCCGCGGTTCCCAGCCCCGCACGGCCGGGTGCAGGAGGAAGACCTGGGCCGAGAAGAAGAGCGGGATGGCCGGCACCTCGGCCAGGAGGATCTCCTCCGCCCGCTGCCACGCGGCGGCGCGGGCCGCGGCGTCCGTGGTCCAAGTCCGCTCGACCTCCGCGTCGTACGCGGGATGCGACCAGCCCGCCTCGTTGTAGAGGCCGCCGGTCCGCCACGCGCCGAGAAAGTAGTGGGGATCATCGTAGGCGGTGGCGTTCCACGAGCCCCGCACCAACTGGAAGTCCATCGTGCGCTTCGAGGCGTTGAGGACCTGCGTCTCCTCCTGCCGCAACCGGACCTCCACCCCCAGCTCGCGCCGCCACATCTGCTGCACGGCCTCCGCCACCACGCGGTGGTGCTCGCGGGCGTCGACGAGGAGCTCAAGCCCGGGCCAGCCGCGCCCGCCGGGGAAGCCCGCGGCGGCCAGCAGGGCGCGCGCCTGTTCCGGGTCGTGGCCGAGGCGGGCGCGCGCCGTGTGGCCCCCGGTGCCCGGCGGCGTGAAGTGCGTGGCGGGCTCACGGCCCCCCCGCAGCACCCGCCGCGCCAGCGCCTCGCGGTCCACCGCCAGCGCCAGCGCGCGCCGCACGCGCACGTCGTCCAGCGGCGGCCGGCGCACGTTCAGCGCGTAGAAGTAGATGCCGCGGTCCTCCGCGGTGCGCAGCGGCCCGGCCGGGTCACGCTCGAGCGCCTCCAGCTTGCCCAGCGGGACCGTACTCGTGAGGTGCAGCTGGCCGGCGCGGAACGCGGCCTCCTCGGCCGCGGCCTGCTCGATCGGCAGGAAGCGCACCTCCCGCAGCCGCACCGCCCCCGCGTCCCAGTAGCCGGGGCTGCGCTCCAACGTTACGCCCTGGTGCGGCCGCCACTCCCGGAGCCGGAACGGGCCGTTGCCGACCAGCCGGCCGGGGCGCGCCCAACCGTTGGCGCGGTCGTCCATCGCGCCGTGCCGCTCCACCACGTGGGCCGGGACCGGGAAGAACAAGGTGAGCGCCGAGAGCAGGAACGGGGTGGGCCGTTCCGCCTCCAGCTCAAGGGTGCGCGCGTCACGGGCCACGATCCCCACCGTGCGGAAATCGGTCGTGCGGCCCGTGAGGTGGTCGCGGGCGCCACGCAGGAAGAGCAGGGTGTTCTCGGCGTGGGCCGCGCCCAGCCGGGGCGCCAGCAGCCGCCGGGCCGCGTACTCGAAATCGGCGGCGGTGACCGGCCGGCCGTCACTCCACCGCGCGTCGGCCCGCAGGTGGAACACGTGGCGGCGTCCGTCCGGCGCCACCTCCCAGCGCTCGGCCACGCCGGGCTGGGGGCCCGCCGCCCCCGGGTACGGCGCCACCAGGCCCTCGAAGAGCCCGCCCACGATCGTCCACTCCACGGCGCCCCGCACCAGCTGCGGGTCGAGCGACTCGGGCTCGGCCGCGTTGCCGCGCAACAACACCCCCTCCCGGGAGGCGGCGGCCACGGGGGTTTCCCGCCGGCCGCAACCGGCGGCCAGCAGCAGCACGGCCAGCACGGCCAGGATTCTGCCCATTCCACCCTTCTGGCGGAACCCCCGGCGCACCGCAGCCGAAAACCGCTACCACCAAGGTGGTAAAGTGGCGGCCGGCCCGCTTCGCCCTCGCCCCATCGCCCCGCCCCGTCCGATGCTCTCGCCGATGGCCCGCCCCGCCCCCCTCCTCGCCCTCGCCCTCGCCTGCGCCCTCGCCCTGCCGGCCCCGCCCCTCGCGGCCGCCCCGGCCCCCGCCTCCTGGCTCACCGGCAACCCCGCCGACGCCCGGCCCGCCCGCACCCGCCCGGGCCTCTTCCTCGCGGGCGGCGGCGGCGACGTCGAGGCCGCCTGGCGCTGGTTCATCGGCTGCGCGGGCGGCGGCGACATCGTCATCCTCCGCGCCTCCGGCGCCGACGGCTACAACGACTACCTCCACCGCCGCATCGGCGGCGTCGACTCCGTCGAAACCCTCCTCTTCCGCAGCCCCGAGGAGGCCCGCGACCCCGCCGCGCTCGAGGTCATCGCCCGCGCGGAGGGCCTCTTCCTCGCCGGCGGCGACCAGGCCCGCTACGTGGCCTGGTGGAAGGACGGCCCGGTCGGCGCGGCGATCAACGCCCACCTCCGCGCGGGCAAACCCCTCGGCGGCTCCAGCGCCGGCCTCGCCGTCCTCGGGGAATACCACTTCCCCGCGCTGCGTGACACGGTCACCAGCGCCACCGCGCTCCGCGATCCCTTCGCCCCCGCGGTCACCCTCGGCTCCGGCTTCATCGCCGCCCCGGCCCTCGCGGGCATCCTCACCGACTCGCACTTCGCCGCCCGCCAACGGCTTGGGCGACTCGTGGTCTTCCTCGCCCGGCTCCGCGCGGACGGCGCCCCGGCCTCGCTCGCGGGCCTCGGCATCGACGAGGCCACCGCGCTCTGCGTCGAGCCGGATGGCACCGGCGAGGTCTTCACCGAAAAGGAGGGCCGCGTCTGGCTCGTCGAGGCGCCCGAGCCACCGCGGACGCTCGCCCCGGGCCGGCCGCTGGAACAGACGGGGGTGCGGGTCACGGGCATCGGCCCGGGCAGCCGCCTCGATCTCCCCGCTCGCCGCGTCACCGGCCCGGCGCTGCGCCAGGTGTTCGCCGCCAGCGGGGGCCGGATCACGGAGACGCCCCCGTGACCGTTCCCGCCGCGATCGCCGGCCTCGCCGGCCGCACCGACGAACTCGTCGACCGACTGGAGGACTGGGCCAACCTCAACTCCGGTTCCGGCAACCCCGCGGGCCTCGCGCGGATGCGGGAGGTCCTGCGGGAGGCTTTCGCCCGTTCCTTCCCGGAGGCCCGGATCGAGGAACCCGCGCTGGAGGGAGCGGACGGCCGCGCCCTGCGGATCACGCTGCGTCCCGCGGCCCGGATCCGGGTGCTGCTGAGCGGGCACTTCGACACCGTCCACGAGGCGGATCATCCGTTCCAACGCTGCACGCGCCCGGACGCGCGCACCCTCCGCGGGCCCGGGGTCATCGATATGAAGGGCGGCCTCCTGGTGCTGCTCGCGGCCCTCGAGGCGGCGGAACGCGCGCCGGAAGCCGCCCGTCTCGGCTGGGAGGTGCTGCTCACTCCGGACGAGGAGACCGGCTCGCAAGGGAGTCGCGGCCTGCTGGCCGAGGCCGCGCGGCGCCACCGCTTCGGGCTCGTCTTCGAACCGGCCCGCGCCAACGGCGACCTGGTTCATTCGCGCAAGGGCACCGGCAGCCTCGTCGTCACCGCGCACGGGCGCGCCGCCCACGCCGCGCAGGTCCCCAACCCCGGCCGCAACGCGATCCTCGCCCTGGCGGAGTTCCTCGTCGCCGCGGCCCGGACGCCCGCGGATCTCCCCGGCGTCCTGCTCAACGTCGGCCACTGCCGCGGCGGCGGCCCCGCCACCAACGTGGTGCCCGACCTCGCGCGGGCGGAATTCGACGTCCGGATTTCCCGCGCCGAGGACCGGACCCTCCTGCAGGAACGCCTCCGGGCGCTCGCCGCGCCCTTCTCCGCCCGCGAGGGACTCCGGCTGGAGCTCGACCTCCGCTTCGACCGCCCGCCCAAGGAGTGCATCCCCGCCGAGGAGGCCGCCTTTCTCCTCTGGCGCCGGGCGGCCGCCGACCTGGGCCTGCACCCGCCGGGCTGGGTCCACACCGGGGGCGGTTCCGACGGGAACCTGCTCTCCGCCGCCGGCCTGCCCTGTCTCGACGGCCTCGGGCCCGTCGGTGACCACCTGCACAGCGATCAGGAGTTCGTCCGCACGGACACCCTCGCGCCGCGCGCACAGGTGGCGGCGCTCTTCCTGCACCGCCTCGCGACGGGCCAGTTCACGCTCTGACCGGCCCGGCGGTCAGGGGCGGCGGACGGGCAGACCGGCGGCCTGCCAGCGGGGGAACGAGCCCAGGTTCTCCGCCACCCAGCCCTCGCGGCGCAGGAGCGAGGCCGCCACCCCTGAACGCCCCCCGACCGCGCAATACAACAGCAACCGCCGCCCCCGGTGGGCCGCCAGGAACGGGCCCCACTCCCGCCGTGCGCCCCGCAGGTCGCTCAACGGCAGCAGCACCGCCGGCGCCGCCACGCCCGCGGTCCACTCCGCCGGCTCGCGCACGTCGATGATCACCGCCGTGCCCGCCGCGGCCTCCCGCGCGGCCGCCGCCGGCGCGATGCCCGGCCGCAGCAGCCGGAACATCCGCCAGAGCCCGAACGCGAGCACCAGCCCCACCGCGAGCTGCAGCCACCCGTTCAAGCCGAGGCCTCCCGGCGGCTGGCCATATAGTACAGCACCGGCACCGCCATCCGGCTGATGAGGAGCGAGGCCATCTCCCCGAACATCAGGCTGATCGCCAGCCCCTGGAAGATCGGGTCCGCCAAAATCACGGCCGCGCCCACCACCACCGCCAACGCGGTGAGCAGCATCGGCCGGAACCGGACCGCCCCCGCCTCGACCACGTTCCTCGTGGGGGAGCACGTGGGCGGTGAACCAGGCGAGCAGGGCGGGATCGGCGGGGGGCATTACCGGCGCCGGCCGACTCAGCACATTATCCGGAGGGGAGCCAGCCCGCATCCGGCGCGGCGGCCGGGCGCGCGCGGGCATCGCCGGCAAACCCGCCCTCCGCGACGTCCGGGCTTGCGGCGCGGGCGGCGACGCCGTGTCCTCGCGCGATGCCCAATCCCTGGACCGGCAAAGGCAACCCCTACACCCGCGAGGAGGTGCGCGAGCGCCTGCACGCCAAGCTCCGGCAGGGCCGCGCCCTGATCGCCGCGGGGGCCGGCACCGGCATCTCGGCCAAGTTCATCGAGAAGGGCGGCGCCGACCTCATCATCATCTACAATTCCGGCCGCTTCCGGATGATGGGCCACGGCTCCACCGCCGGGATGATGGCCTACGGCGACGCCAACGCCATCGCGATGGAGATCGGCGAGTACGAGGTGCTGCCGGTCGTCGAGGAGGTGCCCGTGATCTGCGGCGTCCACGCCACCGATCCCCGCCGCCGGATATGGCACTGGCTCGGGCGGGTGAAGGAGATGGGCTTCTCCGGGGTGAACAACTTCCCGACCCACACGATCGTCGACGGCCACTTCCGGGGCGTGCTCGAGGAGACCGGGATGTCCGTGCGCAAGGAGTACGAGATGGTCGCCCTCGCGCGCCGGATGGACCTGTTCTCCATCGTCTACGTCGGCAGCCCGGAGGAGGCGGTCGAGATGGCCAAGGCCGGCGCCGACGCGATCATCGCCCACGTGGGCACCACCGTCGGTGGCAGCATCGGGGTGCAAAAGGCGGTCGTCAGCTGGGACCAGACCCTGCGCACGACGCGCGACATCATCGCGGCCGCCTCCCAAGTGCGGAACGACATCTTTTTCCTCGCGCACGGGGGTCCGATCAACACGCCGGAGGACGCGGACCGCGTGATCCGGAACACGGACGCGGTGGGCTTCGTCGGCGCCTCCAGCCTCGAGCGGATGGGGGTCGAGGAGTCGCTCACCGGCCTCACCCGGCGCTTCACCGCGCTCGAGCTGCCGCGGCGCCCCGCGCCCGGCACGCCGGCCTGAGCGGCCCCGCCCGCGGCGCCCGGCCGCCCCACCCTTTTCCGATGAACCCCGCCGAACGCCGCTTCGTGACCGCCGCGGAGACCCTCCGCGAGCCCAACCCCTGGACCAACAACGAGTGGCTCTGCCGCCCCGACGTCGTCGCGGCCGAGAAGCTGCTGCTCGTCCGGGCGAATATGGACGGGATGCACTGCCACCCGTTCCACCGCCACCCGCACCGCGAGGAGATCATCTACGTTGTGTACGGCCGCGCCGAGCAGTGGGTGGGCACGGAGTGCCGCCTGCTGGGGCCCGGCGAGATGGCGCACATCCCAGCGGGGGTGGTCCACGCCACCTACAACCCGCACCCGGAGCCGCTCGTCTTCCTCGCGATCCTCTCCCCGGCGAAGCTGCCCGCGCCGGAGGCCGCGGCGCCGGACCCGCACGACGTCTCCGCCCAGGAGCCCTGGGCCTCTCTCCGCCAGGGCCGACCCGCCTGCCGCACCCGCTTCTGAACCCCCTCCCCTTCCCCGGATGAAACGCCTCTGCCTCCTCGCCTGCCTGCTGGCCGCGTCCGCCTTCGCCGCCGACGCCCCGCTGCGCGTCTTCCTGCGCTCCGGCCCCAAGTCCCACGGCCCGGGCGCCCACGACCACCCCCGGTTCGTCGCCGAATGGGTGCCGCTCCTCAACGCCCGCGGCGCCCGCGCCACCGGCGGCGACACCTTCCCCTCCCGCGCCCAGCTCGAGGCCACCGACGTGCTCATCCTCCACGCCCAGGAGGCGGGCAACATCCCCGCCGCCGAGGACCGCGCGAACCTCGACGCCTTCCTCCGCCGCGGCGGCGGCCTCGTGGTCATCCACGCCGGCGCCGTCTCCCGCGACCCGGCCTGGTACCGCGACCTCATCGGCGGCTCCTGGCGCCACGGCCACACCAAGTGGCTCGAGGCCCCGCTGCACCTCTACTTCACCGACCGCGACCACCCCGTCACGCAGGGGGTCTCGAACTGGGCGATGGACGACGAGATCTACTACGATATGGAGATGCACCCCGCGGCGCGGGTGCTGGCGGCCGCCTACACGCCCAAGGCCATCGACACCGGCGGGCGCGGCAACCGCGAGGCCCAGGCCCGCGCCGCCGAGGCCGTGGCCCTCCGCAAGGGCGTCAACATCTACGACATCCAGCCCCAGATCTGGAGCTACGAGCGCCAGCTCGAGGGGGCGCCCCGCGGCTACCGCGCGTTCGTCTCCCTGCCCGGCCACCGCTACGAAAACTTCAACCGGCCCAACTACCGCGCCCTCCTCCTGCGCGGCATCGCCTGGGCCGGCCAGCGCGCCAACGTCGACGAGCTCTGCCGCCCCGAGGAACTGGGCGACGGCCTGCGCTACCCGGCCGACGGCCCCACCCACCCCCGCGCCGCCGCCGCCAAGCTCGAGGTCCACCCCGAGTTCAAGGTCGGCCTCGTCGCCGCCGAACCCCTCATCAACAAGGTGATGAACCTCGACTGGGACGAGCGCGGCCGCCTCTGGGTCGCCGAGACCCCCGAGTATCCCAACGGCCGCCGCGCCCCGGTCACCGACGCGTGGAAGGAGAGCGGGAACCTCCGCGGCGCCAAGGTCGACCGCGTCCCCGAGGACCGCATCTCGATCCTGAGCGACAGCGACGGGGACGGCGTGATGGACCAAAAGCAGGTCTTCGCCGACGGGCTGGAGCTGGTGACGAGCTTCGTCTTCCACGGGCGCGGCGTCATCGCCGCGGCCGCGCCGGACATCTGGTTCCTCGAGGACACCGACGGCGACGACGTGGCCGACCGGCGCACGCGGCTCTACACCGGCCTCGGCATCCGCGACACCCACGCGGTGATCAACAACCTGCGCTGGGGCCTCGACGGCTGGATCTACGCGACGCACGGCTACTCGCAGGGCGACGTCGCCGCGGGCGAGGGCGGGCGCGCCTTCGGCCCGGGCGGCAGTGGCGTCGTGCGCTTCAAGGCGGACGGCTCCGCGTTCGAGCAGTACAATTCCAAGAACGGCAACACGTGGGGCCTCGAGACCACCTGGGACGGGCAGATCTTCTGGACGCAGCCGACCAGCGGCACCGTGTTCTTCCACAGCCTCCTGCCCGAGTCCGTGCTGGCGCGGGGCAAGATGCCCGGGGCGACCACCTGGAAGGGGATGATCACCAACCAGCGGAGTTACCCGGCGATCGAGTGGCCCGAGCAGGCCTACGTGCAGATCGACCAGGTCGGCCGCTTCACCGCCGCCGCCGGCTGCGCCGTCTACGAGGGGGGCACCTGGCCCGCGAAGTGGAACTACAGCTACTTCACCGGCGAGCCGACCCTCAACCTCGTCCACCACCAGTTCGTGCGCCGCGACGGCACCAGTTACCGCACGGAGAAGGAGGCCGGCCGCGAGCAGACCGAGTTCATCCGCAGCCGCGACCTCTGGTTCCGGCCGATCGACACGCGCGTCGGCCCGGACGGCGCCCTCTACGTGATCGATTTCTACAACCAGGCGGTGATCCACAACGACACCCGCGGGCCGCAGCACGGGCCGGCCAACGCCGCGGTGCGCCCGGACCGCGACCACTACTTCGCGCGCATCTGGCGCGTCGACCACCGCGAGGCGAAGCCGCTGCCGGTGCCCGCCCTTGACCGCCGCGACCTTGCCGGCCTCGTGCGGACGATCGAGCAGAGCCCCAACGCCCACGTGCGCAAGACCGCCTGGCGCCTGGTGCAGGAGAACCACGGCGCCGCCGGCGCCCGCGCCCTCACCCAGCTCAACCGCGGCCCGATCGGCAGCCTGCCGGAGCAGCGCCACGCCGCCGCCCGCGCCGCCACCACCCGCGCCCAGCAGGAGGCCGTCCTCGCCGAGTTCGCGGCCGCGCCCGATGACTGGATCCGCTCGGCGCTCGTCGCCGCCGCGGTCGACCGCGCGCAGGACTACGTGCTGCTGGCGCTCCAGGCGCCGCAGCCCGCGGCCCTCGCGCCGTTCGTCGCCGCGCTCGCGCCCGCCCTGCCCGCCGGCCAGGCGACCGCGCTGGTGCAGGCCGCGGCCAACGCGCCCGCCGCCGCGCACCCGGTGAAGAACGCCCTCCTCCGCGGCCTCGCCGCCCTCGCGGCCCCCGCCGTGGTCGACGACCCCACCGCCCGCCTCCTGCAGCGCCTCCTCGCCTCCCCCGACACCGTCGCGGCCACGCTGCCGCTGGTGGCCAAGTGGGACCGCACCGGCCAGCTCGCGGCCGCCGCCGAGGGCGTCACCCGGCAGATGCTCCGCGACCTCACCGACGCGGCCCAGCCGGACGCGCGCCGCGGGGAGCTCGCGGCCAGCCTGCTCACCTTCCCGCGCACCCGCGCGGACGCGCTCACCGCGCTCGGGGAGCTGCTCGCGGCGCCCGCCACCCCGGCCCCCCTGCGCGGGGCGCTGGTGCAGGCGCTCGGCGCCGCCCCGGGCAAGGACGCCGATGCCGTGCTGGTGGCGGCGTTCCGCGCGACGCGCTCGCCGGGCGTCTTCGAGCAGATCGTGCGGCGGCCGGAGTCGTCCCTCGCGCTGGTCGAGGCCATCCAGGCCGGGACGGTGCCGGTGGCCGAGGTCGGCCCGGGCAACCTCGCACGGCTGCGGACGCACCCCAACCGCGGGGTGGCGGGCGCCGCGGCGGCGCTCGGCGCGGCCGGCGGCGGCGAGAAGGACGCGCTCATCACGCAGCTGATGCCCGAGGTGACCAAGGCGGGCGACGTGGCGAACGGCAAGGCGCTGTTCACGGCGGCCTGCGCGATCTGCCACAAGTACGGCGACGTGGGCGTGCGCGACGTCGGGCCCCCGCTGGCCGGCATCGGCGGCAAGAGCCCGCAGGAGCTCCTGACCCACATCGTGGACCCGAACCGGCAGGTGGAGCCGAATTACTGGCAGTGGAACCTCACCACGCGGAGGGGCGAGACCTTCGTCGGCGTGATCGTGGCCGAGACCGGCGCGAGCCTGACCCTGCGCAACCAGGGCGGGGACACCGAGGTGCGGCTGGCGGACATCGCCAGCCGGGAGAACACCCGCCGCTCGCTGATGCCGGAAGGCCTCGAGGGCCTGGGCGCGGCCGGCCTGCGGGACGTGATCGCGTACCTCGCCGCCTCGAGCACCCCGGCCCCCGCGGCCGGCGCCGCCGCACCCGCGCCCACCAAGAAGGGCGGCGGCGGCAAGGCGAAGAAGGTCGCCGCCGCGGCCCCGGCCAACCCGCCGGCCGCCGCCGCCACCCCGGCCCCCGCCGCCAGCGCGGCCCCGGCGGGCGACGGACCGAAGGAGGGCGGGAAGAACGACCGCCCGCTGCCCGCGACGGAGCCCGTGCGCTGGGAGGCGGGCAAGACCCGCGTCCTCCTCATCGGGGGCGGCAGCTCGCACAAGTTCACCGAGTTCTTCGGCGCGACCGACCGCGCCACGCTGCGCGCGGCGGGCTTCACCGTGCATTACACCGAGGACCGCGACCAGGCGGCGGCGGTGCTGCCGGAGGCGGACGTCGCGGTGATCAGCGTGAACCGGATGTTCTTCGACATCCCGGCCTACCGGCAGGCGGTGTTCGCCTTCGCCGCCGCGGGCAAAGGCATCGTGATGCTGCACCCGGGCACCTGGTACGCGTTCCCGCGGTGGCCCGAGCTGAACGCGCGCCTGGTGGGCGGCGGCTCCCGCGGCCACGACAAGCTCGGCCCCTACACCGTGCACGTGCGCCGGCCGGAGCACCCGGTGATGCGCGGCGTGCCCGCGAGCTTCGAGGTGATCGACGAGCTCTATTATATGAACGCCGAGCCGGAGAAGATCCCGGCGGGCACCGCGCCCATCGAGGTGCTGGCCGAGAGCTCCCCCTCGCAGAAGTTCCAGCGGCCGCACCCGGTCGCGTGGATCACCAGCCACGAGAAGGCCCGCGTGGTGGGCATCACCCTCGGGCACGACGAGCGCGTGCACGACCACCCCGCGTTCCGCACCCTCCTGACCAACGCGGTGCGCTGGGCGGGCGGCAAGTGAACCTCGCTTCCGGCCGGACTCAGAACTCCAGCGTGGTCGTCAGGCGGAAGCTGCGCGGCTCGTTGAAGTAGATGCGGCGCACGCCGGTGTAGTTGTCGTTGTAGCGGCCGATGTTGGCCAGGTACGAGTTGGAGACGTTGCGCACGTTCAGCTGCACCGTCGCGTTGACGCGGGAGCCGGGGACGCGGAAGCGGTGGCCGGCGAAGACGTCGCCGAGGAGCGACTCGTTGCCCCAGTAGACGTAGCCGGTGGGCTTGTCCCAGCTGAGGAAGTTCTTGCCGTTGTACCGGATCGAACCGCCGACGAACACGCCCTTGAGGCGGCCCTCGCTGAAGCGGTAGCGGGCGGTGCCGTTGGCCTTGTGCGGGCGCGAGCCGAAGGGCGAGTTCTGGCGGTCGACCTGGAAATCGAGCTCGCTGTAGAGCTCGCGCGCGGCGGTCTCGAGCGCGGCCAACTCGACCGGGTTGCCCGCGAGGAGCCGGCGCCACTCGGGCACGCGGGTGTCGAAGAAGGCGAAGACCTCGGTGAAGAAGTTCTGCCGCTTCCGCTCGGAGTGCGCGTAGCTCGCGCGCAGGGTGAGGTTGCGCGTCGGGTTGGCGACGACCTCGACCTCCACGCCCTTGGTCAGCACGTCGATCGTGGCGGAGGTCCAAGTGATCGCCTGGCGGTCGTAGTCGGCTTGGCTGATCTTCCCCGCGGAGAGCAGGGCGCCGAGCATCGTGGTGAGGTTGTCGACGCCGAGGGCGTTGCTGCCCGGCAAGATCGGCGAGTCGTTGAGCTGCTCCGTCCGGTACCAGGTCGTGCGGAGGAAGAGGCGGTCGTCGCCGAGGACATCGAGCATGAAGCCGAGGTCGCGGCCCCGGCCCTCGGTGGGCTCGGGGACGTCGCCGGTGGGGAGCACGGTGCGGTCGAAGCGGGGCTGGCCGTTGTTGCGGGAGGCGTTCCAGAAGAGGGAGAGCCGGCGGTGCGCGTGGAGGACGGCGCCCGCGGTGAAGGTGGTCGGCGTGTACTCGTGCCGCTCGTAGCGGCCGTCGAAGTACCACTCGCCGACCGCGATCTCCTTGGAGAGCACGCGCGGGTGCCGGGGGTCGAGGATGCGGGCCTCCTGCGCGTTGCGGAACGTGATCGCGTCGCGCCGGGCGCCGAGGGTCGTCACCAGCCGGTCGCGGAACCAGAAGCTCTGGGCGGCGAACATCAGGGACGTGATCTCCTTGAGCGAGTGGGTGTTGGCGCGGGCGCGCGAGGCGTAGGTGCTGGTGTAGCGCTTGCCGTTCCAGGTGAACGGCGCGATCGGCAGGCTGCCGTCGCTGCCGTACCAGGTGCGGTAGTCGGCGGGATCGACGTAGTTGCGGCGCGTCACCTTGTTCTGGTCGCCCTCGGCGTTGGTGGCGTTGGTGATCGGCGTGTTGGTGTCGTCCACCAGGATCTCGTCCCGCCAGCGGCGGAGGCGGTCCTGCTCGGAGCGTTCCCCGAGGGCGGCGACGCGGTGGCGGCCGAACCAGCGGTTGGAACGACCGCCCTCCCACGCGGCGCTCAGGCGCAGGATCTCGTTGTCGGTGACGATCCAGTCCTTGAACCAGTTCGACTCGAAGTAGAGTTGCCCGGCGTGGGGGTTGGGGACGGTGGCCGCGGAGCCGTCGGGGGCGGGCAGGGTGAGGTTGGGGTCGCCGCGGAGGTTGCCGCCGGCGACCGCGAGCCCGTGGGCCTCGACGTCGTTGCGGTTGCGGAACCACGCGAGCTCGAGGCTCACCTGGGCGGGGAGGCGCTGCTGGACGATGATCTGCCGCGAGTTGAAGGTCTGGTGGCGCACGCCGCCGGGCCCGGTGAGGTTGTAGTCGTAGGGCGAGACCGAGGGCGGCAGGAGGGTCTCGACGCCGAAGCGGCCGACGGACTGGAACTCGCCGCGGAGGTTGGTGACGAGCCCCGTCTGCTGGCTGAAGGTGAAGCGGTTGTTGTTGGCGTTGAAGCGGGCGGTGCCGGAGCCGGCGGGGACGGCGGTGCCGTCGAAGACGCGGCGGCCGCCGTCCCACCAGGAGGTGACCTGGTCGGCGGCGTTCCAGCCCATCGTGAGGCTGTTGTCCATCTGCCCCTTCTCGAAGGAGACGTGGACGGTGGTCTGGCGGAAGGGCTGGTAGGCGGCGGCGAGGCTCCAGCGGGCCTGGTCGGTGAAGTCCCAGTAGCGCCAGCCCTGGGTGTTCTGGTAGAGGCCGAGGAGGCGGAGGGAGAGTTTCCGCGGGAGCAGGACCTGGTTGTGGTCGGCCTCGTAGCGCTCGTAGGCCCAGGAGCCGAGCATCGCCTTGAGGGTAGTGCGCGTGCGCTGGAGGTTGGCGCGCTTGTTGGAGAGGGAGACGAGGCCGCCGGCCTGGCCGAGGCCGAAGAGGATGGAGTTGGGGCCGCTGGCGACCTCGGCCCGCTCGACGTTGTAGAGGTCGACCGGGATGCTGGACTCGACGAAGTCGCGGGAGGCGCCCGCGGGGGAGCCGCGCATCCGGAACTGGTAGTCGTTGCCGTCGGCGCCGCGGCCCTGGGGGTTGTTGAACCCGGCGTTGGCGTCCTCGACGTCGATCTCGATGTTGGTGGCGTGGGCCATCATCTCCTCGAGGTTGGTCGCGGCGATGTCGGCGAGGAACTCGGGGGTGAACGCGGCGACGGCGGCGGGCGTGTCGCGGAGGCGCGAATTGAGGCGGCTGCCGCTGGTGGTGTTGGCGGCCTGGTACCCGACGTCGTTGT
>VHCI01000068.1 GCA_016871775.1 Verrucomicrobiota bacterium
CCTTACCGCCGCCGCGACCGTCTTCGCCTTCAAAACCTCCATCACTCCGCTCCCTCCCCATGAACGGAATCCTCCTCCGCCGCCATCTGCTCCCGCTCGCCGCGCTGCTGCTCGCCTCCGCGCCTTTCGCATCCGCCCAGGAGGCTCGGCTGATCAACCTCTCCACCCGCGCTCAGACCGGAGCCGGCGCGAACATCCTGACCGCCGGTTTCGTTGTCGGCCCCGGGGAACCGCGGCAGGTCCTGATCCGGGCCGTGGGCCCCACCCTCGCCGGTTTCGGGGTTTCAGGAACGATCGCCAACCCGGTCCTCACGGTCTTCGACGCGGACGGCAAGAGCGTCGCTTCCAACGATGATTGGGGCACGCCCGCTGCAGGTCAGGCCGCCCTCGCGGCCACCTTCGCTCAGGTCGGCGCGTTTCCCCTGACGGCTGGTGGCCGGGACTCCGCGTTGGTCACCACGCTGCGGCCCGGCAGTTACACCGCGCAGGTCGCGAATGCCACCGGAGCCACCGGCGAGACGCTGGTCGAGGTTTACCAGATCGGCGAAACGGGCGCGAAGCTGGTCAACCTCTCCACCCGCCTGCAGGTCACCACGACCACCAGCCCGATCATCGGCTTCGTCGTCGCCCCCGGCGCGGGCACCCGCCGGTTGCTCGTCCGCAATGCCGGCCCCGCCCTCGGCGCGTTCGGCCTCACCGGGACCCTGCCCGACCCCACCCTGCGCCTGACGGATGCCACCGGCCGCGTGCTCGCGAGCAATGACAACTGGAGTGTGCCCGCCACCCCCCAGGCGGCGGACGCCGGGCTGCTCTCGGCAGCCTTCGGGGTCGCCGGGGCGTTCTCCTTTCCCGCGGGTTCCAACGACGCCGCGGTGATGGTCGATCTCGGCCCCGGCAACTACGGCATCCAGGTGGGGGGCAACGCCGGCTCCGGCCTCGCCATCGTGGAGGTCTACGATCTCACCCCGATTGACCCGCCCACGATCACCATCGTCGCCAGCCGCGCCTCGGCCGACGAGTCCGGCCTCCGCCCCGGCGAGTTCACCCTCACCCGCACGGGCGGGAACCTGAGCCCGCTCACCGTTCGCTACGCGGTCGGCGGCTCCGCCGTGAATGGCACCGACTACGGCCGCCTCTCCGGTACGGTCAGTTTCCCGGCGGGCAGCCCCACCGTGACCATCCCGGTCGTCCCCAACCCCGACGTCCAGAACGAGGGCACCGACTCGGTCGTCGTCACCGTCGCCCCCGGCCCTAACTACCTGATTGGGACCAACCGTTCGGCCACGGTGACGATCACGGACACTCCCGCGACGCTCTTCATCGCCACCGTGCGGCCGACCACCGCGGCCACGGGCGGCTCCACCGGCTACGGGACGGCGACGATTTTGCTCAGTTCCTCCGGCACCGTCGCGGCGGTGAACCTGACCTTCGCCAACCTGAGTTCCGCCCAGACCACCGCGCACCTTACCCTGGGCACGAACGAGGATTACGTCATCGCCCTGCCCGTCGGGCAGGTGAGCGGTGCACTCTGGACCTTCGCCCCCGTGGCTCCCTACTCCACGCCGGAGCTACAGGCCGCCCTGCGCAACGGGCAGATCGCGGTGCGCATCGACTCCGCGAAATACCCGGGCGGGGAACTGAAGGGCAGTTTCATTGCCGGAGCCGGGTCCCGCGCGTTCGTGGCCCCCGCCGCGGCGCCCGCCGCCAAGCTCACCGGGCTGACCGCGAGCGAGGCGGCCCGCTTCCTCACCCAGACGACCTTCGGCCCGACCCGCGCGGAGATCGACGCGCTGACCGGTGGCAGCGTGAACGCCTGGCTGGACGCGCAGATGGCGCTGCCCTTCAGCTCCCACCGTACCGCGATCGTCGACGACCGCCGGACCTTCGGAGGCTCCGGCAGCTTCACCAACTGGAACGCCATCCATCCGCCCAACCGGCAATCCGCCTGGTGGAAACTCGCGCTGACCGCCCCCGACCAACTGCGCCAGCGCGTCGCCTTCGCCCTCAGTCAGATTCTCGTGGTCTCGGACGTTGCCCTCGGCGACGACAACCGCGCCGAGCCGCTGGCGGCCTACTACGACATCCTGGGCCAGGAGGCCTTCGGGAATTTCCGGACGCTGCTCGAGCGGGTCACGCTCAATCCGATGATGGCGGAGTACCTGAGCTCGCTGCGCAACGCGAAGGCCACCTTCGACGCCTCCGGCGCCGCGCTGACCACCCCCGACGAGAACTACGCGCGCGAGGTGATGCAGCTCTTCTCGATCGGCCTGGTGCGCCTCCAGCCGGACGGCACCCTGCTGCTGGGCGATGACGGCCTGCCCATCCCGACCTACAACCAGACCACGATCACGGAACTAGCCAAGGTATTCACCGGCTGGGCCTATCCCTCGACCAATGCCAGCGCCTTCCGCACCGCTGGCGCGAATTACTTCAACCCGCTGCAGCTATTCCCGGCTTTTCACGATGATAGCCCGAAGAACCTCGCCCCGGTGCTCGCCAACCCGATCCCTGCCAGCCAGGGCGGGGCGAAGGACCTCCAACTCGCCCTCGACGCCCTTTTCCAGCACCCGAACACCGCCCCGTTCATCTCGAAGCTGCTGATCCAACGCCTCGTCACCAGCAACCCCAGCCCCGCTTACGTCTACCGCGTGGCCCAGCGCTTCATCGACGATGGCGCCGGCGTGCGCGGCAACCTAGGCGCGGTGGTGCGGGCGATCCTCACCGATCACGAGGCCCGTTCCGCCGAGGTCGCGGCCACGCCCAGCTTCGGCAAGCTCAGGGAGCCCATTCTGCGCCTGTCGGGCATCCTCCGCGGCCTGAAGGCCTCGACCAGCAGCGGCCGCTACGTCGGCTTCCGCGTGACGGTCGACAATGAGCCCATCACCAGCGCGACCCCCCGCCCCGCGACGGCCGCCCAGATCAATATGGCGCCGAGCGCCTACTCCGGGACCCGGCTGGACGGCGTGCAGAGCAGCATCGCCCAGGCCGCGCTGCGCTCGCCCACGGTGTTCAACTTCTACCATTCGGACTACGTCCTGCCCGGCCCCCTCGCCGCGGCCGGACTGGTGGTACCGGAGTTCGAGATCACGGACGACAACTTCGCGATCAGCGTGCCGAACTTCCTGCGGACCTTCGTCAACGCCAACCTGCCCACCACCAACGGCGTGCCCACGCCGGCCGCTCCTTACACGCTCACGCTGGACCTGAACCACGAACTCACCCTCGTGAACGATCCGGCGGCGCTGGTCGCCCACTTCAACCTGATGTTCGCGGCGGGCTCCCTTGGCGCGGACGCCCAGGCCCGCATCCGCTCCGCCCTCACCGCCCTACCCACCACCACCGCGGCGGTCGACCGCGTCCGCACCGCCCTGCTGCTCACCCTCACCACCCCGGCCGCCGCGATCCAGAAATAGCCCCGACCATGCGCAAGAAAACCGCCCCCGAAGTCTCCCGCCGCGAGTTCCTCGGCAGCGCCTGCTGCTCCGCCGTCGGCGCCACCGGCCTGTTGTCCACCCTCGGCAGTCTCCGCCTGATGGCCGCCGCGGCCTCGCCCGCCACCGCCGTCGCGCAGACCCCGCCCCGCGCGGCCGCCATCGCCCCCGATTACAAGGCCCTCGTCTGCCTGTTCCTGAACGGGGGCAACGACGCCAACAACCTGATCGTGCCGACCGGCTCCGGCTACGCCGGCTACGCCGCCGCCCGCACCAACCTCGCCCTCCCCCAAACCGGCCTGCTCGGCCTTCGCCCCCGCTCCGGCGACGGGCGCGAGTGGGCGCTCCACCCCTCCTTCGCCGAGGTCCATCAGCTGTTTGGCGCGGGCAAGGCCGCCCTCGTGGCGAATGTGGGCACCCTCGTCTACCCGACGACCAAGGCGCAGTACACGGCCCGCAGCGTCCCCCTGCCCCCGCAGCTCTTCTCGCATAGCGACCAGCAGGTCCAGTGGCAGCACAGCGTCCCGGACAAGCCGACGCAGACGGGCTGGGGCGGACGGGTCGCGGACCTGCTCAGCGCCTTCAATTCCAGCGACCGCATCTCGATGTCGATCAGCCTCGCCGGGAAGAACACCTTCCAGGTCGGCAACCGCGTCGCGCAGTACGCCGTCGGCACCGGCGGGGCCACCACCCTCGCGGGCGGCACCTCGAGCGCCACCAGCCTCGACGGGATCCGCTTCCGCGCCCAGAAGGACCTCTTCGCCCAGAGCCAGCCCTCCCTCCTCGAGACCGCCTTCGGCGGCGCGACCGGCGACGCGATCGTCAGCGCCGACCTGCTCAACTCGATCCTCGGCGCCTCGCCCGCGGTCACGACCCCGTTTCCCGGCACCACGGCCGGCAACCAGCTCCGGATGGCCGCCCGCCTGATCGCCGCTTCGCCCGCCCTCGGTCTCAAGCGCCAGGTGTTCTTCGTCCGACTCGGCGGCTGGGACACCCACGCGTCCCAGTTGACCAACGCCGCCCCCACCACCGGCGCCCACGCCGGCCTCCTCGACCAGGTCAGCAAGGCGGTCGAGGCCTTTCACCGCTCGACGATCGAGCTGGGGATCGAGAATCAGGTCACCCTGTTCACCGCGTCCGACTTCGGCCGCACCTTCCGCTCGAACGGGGACGGCTCCGATCACGGCTGGGGCAGCCACCACCTCGTGGTCGGCGGCGCCGTCCGGGGCGGCGACCTATACGGCCGGATGCCGGTGCTGACGGTCAACGGACCAGACGACACCGGCCTCGGCCGCTGGATCCCGACCACCAGCGTGGACGAGTACGCCGCGACGCTCGCCTCCTGGTTTGGCGTCAGCGCGACGGATCTCCCGGTGGTGCTGCCGAACATCGGCCGCTTCGCGAAGCCGAACCTCGGATTCCTCGCCTGAAGCCGCCGCGATGCTCTGGCGCCTGCTGCTGGTCATCGCCGGGCTGCTGATCGCCCTCTACCTCTGGCGCTGGGGTCGCCCCGTGCCGCCCGGCCCGGCACCCGTCGCGCCCCCCTCCGCCACGGCCACACCGGGAACGCCCCCCCCGGACCCGGCCACTCCAGCCGCCGACCGGGCTGCCGCCCCCGCGGAAGTTCCCGAGGGTTTCGAGGGGCTCCGGGACCTGCACGCCCCCAAGGGGGACGTCACCACCGATCTCCGGATCTTGCAGGCGGTGCTTGAGGCGTTCCGCACCAGTTTCCCGGCGGAGGGCAATCCCACGGGCTCGAACGCGGAGATCACCGCGGCGCTCGCCGGCGCGAACCGCCTCCGGCTGGTGCTGATTCCCCGGGGCCATCCCGCCCTCAACGCGGACGGGGAGCTGTGCGACCGCTGGGGCACGCCGTATTTCTTCCACTCGGAATCCCGCCGCCGCACCACCATCCGCAGCGCCGGTCCTGACCGGCGGATGTGGACCGAGGACGACGTCGAGCACGCGCCGTGAACGCCCGGCGGACGCTCACCAGGAACCCGACTCCAGCCAGGTGCGATTGAAGCGCGCCAGGGTGAGCCGCGCGTAGGGCCAATCCTCCCGCCGAGATCCCGGACGCAACGCGCCCGGCTGGCCGCGTTCGTAGAAACACAAGATCGTGCCGTCGGGGAGCGCCGCGAGGTCACTGTAAGCGCTGGGTCCGGGCTCGAGCACGCGGGAGACCGGCCAAGTCGCACCCCCATCGCGGCTAAGTTTGATCGTCAGGTTACGGCGATCCCGCCGGTCACCCGGCCTTGCCTGCCGTCCGGCGACCCCGAGGTGATCCGGGTTCGAGTGGACCAAGTTCGCCGAGGGCCGCCCGGCGGCGTCCGGCAGCGTGATGAGTCCCGACATACACACGGGCTCTAGGAGATCCGGGACCAGTTCCGGCCGGCTCCAGCCGCCCGCGCCATCCGGGCTGATCGTCGCGACCTTGCGGTGACCCGGGGCGCGCGTGCGGGTCAGCAGCAGCACGCGGCCGCCGGGGAGTTCCGTCGCGATGGCCTCGCTGGGACTGGGCGTCCGTTCGTCATTCGGCACCGCGATGGCCCCGGCGCGCCACGTGCGGCCGCCATCGTCGCTCAGGATCGTCGCGCTCACGCCGCGGCCGTGCGGGCTGCCCTCGGCGAGGGCGATCCAGACGGGAACGACCAGCCGGCCGGACTGGAGTTGCAACCCGTGCCCGGGGCCGAGCGCGAGCACGCGCCAGGGCCAGGCGGGCCGGAAACCCGCGAACGCGCCCGTGATCTCCACCGGAGCCGACCACGTGAGCCCGTCGTCATCGCTGCGCACGTGGAAGGCCCGTTGGTACTCGACGCAGTAGAGGAGGTGCACGGGGCCTTCGCGCGTGGCGATGGCGACCGGGTTGTTGACCGTCTGCTCCTCCGGCCCGCCGTGCTTGCCGCCCGGGTGCTCCGCCAGCACCGGATGGCGCGGGAGGCGCGGGCCGCGATGCGCGACCTGCCGCGCGGGCCCGAACGTGCGGCCGCCATCAACGCTGCGCCGCAAGTGCACCTCGATCTCCCCCCAGTCGGCACCGGAGAACTTCCGGGCCTCCCCGTAGGCCAGAACGCTGCCGCGGGCGGTGACCACCACCCCGGGGATCCGGTAGGAGACGAAGCCGTCGGTGTTTTCCGAGAACACGTCCGTCTGCTCGAGGAAGGGCGCGGCCGCCCGGAGGACCGCCGCCGCGCCAAGCGCGAGGAACAGCAGGCGGAGGCGGCGGGAAAATGCGAAGTGGTTTGGGTTGATGCCCCAGCGAAGCCACCTGACCGGCCAAGGGCGAAGCTCAATCCGCCGGTTCCAACCCTGAACCGTGGCGGCGGGCGGTACTAGCGGTGGCCCCACGGTGCCGGTGGCGCGGCGACCGGCTGCGTGAGGTCGAACTCGACCCGGAAACGGCGGCCCTCGGCCTCGCGCACGAGGCGGTAGCTGAACGTCTTTCCAGGGGAGAGAAGCAGGGACCAGACATTCGTCCGGGCCGCGGGGATGAGCTCCGCGGTGAACCGGTCCGCGGGGAAATCCTGCCGGGTGGCGGTGCCGGCGGCCTCGGTGTCGCCGCCGTACTGCGTGACCTTGTCCTCCGTACCGTCCTCGTGGCGATGGTCGTGCTTGAGGCGGAGCCCGGTGGGCGTGCGGGTGATCACCCACGTGCGCGAGCGGTTGGCGCCGACGTGGAACGGGATCCTGATCTCGTCCTCCCCGCAGGCCCGCACGTGCATCACGAGCGTCTGGCCCGCGAAGGCGGCATCGGTCGCGCTGGTGCTCTCCACCACCTTGCCCGCGAAGGCCTGACCGCAGAGTCCACGCAGCGCGCGCCAGAACGCCTCCTGTTCCGGCGGAAGCGCGGCGGCGCTGGCGGTGAAGGAACCCAGCAGGACGAGGAAAAGCAGTCGCGGCACAGATGGAAGTTGGCAGGCGCGAGCGGGCCGCGTCAACCGTCGCGGCAGGCCGGCAATCCCGCTGCCGGGGGCGCGCGCCCGGGCGCCCGCTGCACTGTTGCAACGGCGGACCCATTGCGACCCAGCAGACCCGGCAAATCCTGCTTTTCAACCCCACCTGCCCCCACCCGCCATGCCTCCCCGCCCCACCTCGCTGGCTCCCTGCCTGCTGGCCTGCCTGCTGCCCGCCGTCTTCGCCGCCGCCCCGGGATCCACCCCGGCCGCCCCCGCGACCGGCGAGGTGGTCCGCCTCGACCCGTTCGATGTCACCTCGGGCCGGACCGACCGCTACCAGGCCTCGACCACGATTTCCGGGACCGCGATGAATATGCCGCTGCGGGACGTGCCGATGACGATCAACGTCATCACGGCGGAGTTCCTCGACGACGCGGTCACCGGCTCGCTCGAGCGGGCGCTCGATTTCAACGCCTCCGTCACCCAGACGACGCGCGGCGAGGTGAACAACCAGAACGCGCTCTTCTCCCTGCGTGGCTTCCGCAACCGGAACATCCTGCTCGACGGCGTGATGGGCGGGGACTTCATCCCGCGCCACCTCGTGGACCGGATCGAGGTGGTGAAGGGGCCCAACACCCTCTACGGCCAGTCCGATCCCGGCGGCCTCGTGAACATGATCAGCAAGCGCCCGCGCGCGCGGGACCACGTCCACCTCAACGCGCGCCACGGCTCCTTCGCCACCACGGGCGCCGACCTGGACGTGAACCTCGCGCGGGTCGCGCCGAACCTCGGCCTGCGGCTGCTGGGGTCCGTCGAGACCACGGACGGCTTCCGCTGGCTCGACGGTTCGGACGCGTCGTTCGGGGCGCTCTCCGCGGAGTGGCGCCCGCGGCCCGCGACGCGGCTGCGCCTGATGGGCAGCGCCAGCGGCCGCAGTGGCCAGCCCGCCAACCGGGCCGCGCGGCCCTTCGAGCAGATCCCCACCGACCTCAACGGCGACGGCGACACGCTGGACCGGGTGGGCGGCGTGACGGAGGCGACCGCACGGTTCAACGCGAGCTTCGTCCCGATCGAGTTCACCTCGCAGACCCGGAGTTCCGACCTCCGGCAAACGGCCAACTACGTCCAGTTCGGGGCGCAGCACAGCCTGACGGCGGCGGCCGACCTGCAATACACCTATATGTGGGCCGAGCAGGAGAACGACGTGACCTTCCGGGAGTTCAACACCTTCACGCCGGCGGGCGTGAACACCGCCCTCTACCAGACGACCTACAACCGCAACACCGAGAACGCACACACCCTCAACGCGCTGATCCGCGCGCGGACCGGAGCCGTGCGGCACACGCTGATCGCGGGGGCGCGCACCACGCTCTCGAAGCGCGTGCCCGACGGTTACCAGCTGCGACCGGGCACGCCGGCCGAGCGCACCGCGCTCAACGCGCTCGAGACCGGGGGCCGCGTCTTCCGTCACACCCTCACCAAGGCCGCGCTCCTAGCCGGCGCGGAGATCTGGCGCGACGACGCGCCGAATCGGGACGAGCTGCGGCGCGCCGGCTTCCGCCAGAACCAGAACGACCGCTCCTACGAGGAGGTCACCACCTTCTATGTGAGCGACAGCGCGGCCCTACTCGACGACCGGCTGCGAATCCTCGCCGGCCTGCGCCGTTTCGAGATCACGGGCTGGAGCTACCAGCGCAACGGGTCCGGCGGGGTGAAGCGCACCAACCGCGATCTCAGCCACCAGCTGGGCGTGAACTACGCGCTCAGCCGCACGCTCGTCGCCTTCGCCAGCCACGCCGCCGCCTACAACCCCAACGGCTTCGACGTCGACACCAACGCCTATTTCCCGCCGGAGGAGTCCGTGGCCGTCGAGGCCGGGCTCAAGCTGGACGGCCTCTGGGGCGGCCGGCTCTCGGGCTCGGTCGCCTGGTTCCGGATCGACAAGGACAACGTCGTCCGCAGCGACTACAACCCGTTCGCCGCGCGGAACACCACGGAGATCTCCGACGACCGCAGCGAGGGCGTCGACGTCGAGCTCTTCCTCAACCTGGGCACCGGGTGGCAGACCACCGTCAGCTACACCCACCTCAATGCCCGCACCGTGCGGACCCGGACCGAGGCGCTGGGAATGGCCCTCGAGGGCGCCGCGCCGGACCGGCTGACGTTCTTCACCTCGTACGCCATCGCGCGCGGCCCCGCCAAGGGCCTGCGTTTTGGCGGCGGCGCGATCAAGGCGTGGGGCCCGATCCAGCAGTTCGGCACCAGCGATAGCCGGCTGGTGCGCGAGGACGGCTACACCCAGGTCAACCTGTTCGCCCGCTACGCCACCGAGATCTTCGGCCGCGCGACGACCTTCGGGCTGAACGTGAGCAATCTCACCGACGCCTACTTTATCCGGGCGCGCGCCAACGCCAGCACCCCGCGCGAGGTCACCGCCTCGGTCGGCGTGAGGTTCTGACCTGGCCGACCGGCCTCGACCAGCTCCGCCCCACCGGACAACCTCCTTCCGCAAAGGCTCCGCCCGGGCCCGCCCCGCCGATGAAACTCCCGCTCCCCCTCCTCGCCCTTGCCTTCGCCCTCGGAGCCGTGGTCCCACTGCCCGCGGCGGAGGCCCGCCGCGACCCGCGCCCGAACCTGCTCTTCATCCTGCTCGACGACCTCGGCAAGGAGTGGGTCTCGGCCTATGGCGCCGAGGACATCCGCACGCCCCACCTCGACGCCCTCGCCGCCGGCGGCACGCGCTTCGAGAACTTCTACGTGATGCCGCAGTGCACCCCCACGCGGCTCTCGTTCCTCACCGGGCAGTACCCCTTCCGGCACGGCTGGGTGAACCACTGGGACGTCCCGCGCTGGGGCGGCGGCGCCCACTACGACTGGAACCGCAACCCGTCCATCGCGCGCGTCCTGCGCGACGCGGGCTACCGCACGGCGGTGGCGGGCAAGTGGCAGATCAACGATTTCCGGGTGCAACCCGCCGCGATGCGCGACCTCGGCTTCGAGGCGTACCGGATGTGGACCGGGGGCCAGGGCGAGGACGCGGCCAGCGACGAACGCTACTGGGACCCCTACATCCATACCCCGGAGGGCAGCTCCACCTGGCGCGGCAAATTCGGGGACGACGTCTTCACGGACTTCCTGATCGACTTCCTGCGCGCCCACCGGAACGAGCCGATGTTCCTCTACTACCCGATGTGCCTCCCGCACACGCCCTTCACCACCACGCCCGCCGAGCCCGGCGTCACCGGCAACCTCGAACGCCACCGGGCGATGGTGCGCTACGCGGACCAGTTGGTCGGCCGCCTGGTCACCGCGCTCGACGAGCTCGGCCTGCGCCAGGACACGCTGGTGGTCGTGACCACGGACAACGGCACGGTCGGCAACATCACCGGGACGCGGTTCGGGCGGAAGGTGAAGGGCGGCAAGTCCAACCCCACCGAGCCCGGCATCTGCGTCCCGCTGATCGTGAACGGCCCCGGCCGCGTGGCCGCGGGCAAGACCAGCCCGGCGCTGCTCACCATCGCGGATTTCCTGCCGACGTTCGCGGAGCTCGCGGGAACGCGGCCCCAGCCGGGTTACACCTACGACGGCCGCGCGTCCGTCGCCGCCCTGCTGGGCCGCGAGGACCGTTCGCCCCATTCCTGGATCCTCGCGATGGGCGGGAAGAACGAGGCCCGGCTCACCCGGGACGGGGTGCAGAACGCCTACGTCTTCCGCGACCGCGTGATCCGCGACGAACGCTTCAAGCTGCACGTGGACACCCGGCGTCAGGCGACGGCCCTTTACGATCTCGTCGCGGACCCCGCGGAGGAGAACAACCTCATCGCCAGCCCGGACCCGGCCGCGGTGGCCGCGCGGACGCGCCTGAGCGCCCCCTTGGCCGGTTTCCCCGCGCGCGACCAGGACCCGATCTACACCCCGCTGCCGCCCCAATCGTGGGACGTGAAGATCACGGCCGAAAGCCAGGTGTGGAAGAAGTGACGCCGGCCCGCGGGGAGGCCGCGCTCAGCGTTTGCGCTTTTCCTTGGCGGGCGCCGGGGCCCCGCTGACCAACGGGTCGCCCAGCGCGACCTGCAGGCGCCGCAGCCGCCCCTCGAGTTCCGCCCGCCGCGACGCGTGCGCCCGCTCGGCCGCGAGGTCCGCGCGCTCCTCGGGATCGTTCCTCAGGTCGTAGAGTCGCGTCACGCCCGCGGCGGGATACTGGATCAGCTTCCAGCCCTCGTGCACGACGCTCCGCTGCAGCCGCAGGTAGGCCCCGTAGATCTCCGGATAAGGCGCGGGTCCCTCCGCGCCGCGCAGGAGCGGTACCAGGCTGCGGAAGTGGACGTGCTCGGGCCGCACCACGCCCGCGAGTTCAAGCGCGGTGGGCATCATATCCTGGAGGTAGATCGGCACCGCGACCCGCCGCCCGGCCGGCACGCCCGGCCCGACCGCCACGAATGGGACCCTCACGCTGTGGTCGTAGAGGTTCTGTTTCCCGAAGAGCCCGTGCTGCCCGACGGCGAGCCCGTGGTCCGAGGAGAGGAAGATCCACGTGTCCGCCCCCTTGCCGGAGGCGTCGAGCGCCGCCAGCACCCGCCCGATGTGGGTATCCAGGTGCGAAACGATCGCGTAGTACTCGCCCCGCTGCACCCGCACGGATTCCTCCGTGCGCGGGAACGGCGCGAGTTTCTCGTCCCGCAGGCCCTTGCCCGCGCCGATCGCCTCCTTGTGCGGGTACTCGGGCAGGAAGTTGCGCGGCACCGGGACGCGCGCCGCCGGGTAACGGTCCACGTAGGCCTGGGGCGACTGCCGCGGATCGTGGGGCGCGTTGAAGGCGACATACATAAAGAAGGGCTCCGCCCGGCCGCCCGCCTCCCGCAGGTAGTCCACGGCATCGTCCGCGGTGACCTCCGTCCAGTGCTTCCCCCCGGTCCAGAACCCGCCGAACCGCGAATCGGAAGGACTCCACGGATCCGGCTGGCCGGCCAGCGGGCGGTTGTAACCCTCGGGGACATCGCGCGGCATCCCAGGCCGGACGTGGCGGACGACATCGAAGACCTGCGCCGCGTCCGTCTGCACGTGCCACTTCCCGGTGAAGTAGGCGCGGTAGCCCGCCGCCCGCATCAGCTGCGGCCAGAGCCGGCCCGCGGCGCGCTCCTCGTCCGTGCGGGCGTAGACGCGCTCGGTGTCCCAAAGGCTGCGGCCCGTCATCAGCATCGTGCGGCTGGCGACGCAGACCGCCGGGGAGAACGAGCCCATATTGTAGGCGTGGGTGAAGGTGGTGCCCCGGGCGACGAGCCGGTCGAGGTGCGGCGTGTCGATGTCGAGCGAGCCCAGGGAACGGATCGTGTCGAAGGCTTGGTCATCGGTGAACAGGACCAAAATGTTCGGCCGGGCCGCCGCGCGCACGGCGGAGACCGGCGACACGACCGCCAGCGCGAGGAGGCAGGCACGGAGAAGGCAGGGGGCGCGGGAGGTCATTGGGAAACGGAAAGTGGGGAGGCCGCGGGCGGGGGACAACCGGGCGCGCGATGGAACAGTGCAACGACGGAACCGGACTCGGGCCGGCAAGATGCAGATGATCGGGTCGCATCGAGGTCATCCGCCGGAACCTTTCTGAGGCACTCTCCCGTCGCCATGCCCTCCGGGTATTACTCGGTCTTTCGCCTCTGAAATGCGCCCGTCCTCTCACCCTGCTGCTTCGCCTCCAATGGCATCGTTCCGGCCTCAGGCCGGGAGCGGCCGCAGGGTCGCGCCCTCGTGCCAGACGCCGTCGACCTGGGTGCCCAGCGAGTGCGGACCGGGGCCCAGCTGGCTGACAAGCAACTGGGCATTGAGGGCGTCGACCGCGGCGGCGCCCATCACCTCGCGCGGCTGGAGGATGCCGCTGACGCCGGGCGCGTCATCGACCACGTTGAGGCTGGCGTACCCGAGGTCCGCGGGAAACCGCACGCCGGCGGCGCGCAGGGCGGGAAACGCGAGGTCGCTGCGGCTCACGATGGCGTCCGGGCGGTGGCGGCGCAGCCAGCCCAGCACGCCGGCACCCCCATCCGCCCCGCGGATGACGCAGGTGGGCACGACCGCGGTGGCGGAGCCCCGCTGCTGCTCGAAGGCGTGCGCGGCCTCCCACTGGTGGGCCGCGCGCTCGGCCAGACCGTGGTCCAGCACCAGCCCGATCCGCCGGTAGCCGCGGCGCCGCATCTGGTCCCAAACCAGCAGCAGGTCGGCGAAATAGCCCGGCACCACGTGGTGGAACCGCGGATGCCGCGCGGGCCGCTCGACGGCGACCACGGCGAAGTGCTCCCACGGCAGGTCAAACCGCGCCTCGGGATCCTCGAAGGGCGCGAGGATCAGCCCGCGGATCCCGCGGTTGAGCAAGATCTGGCCGAACCGCGCGGGCGTGGCGCCGTCCTCGCGGGCCCACAGGTGCTGCAGCGAGTAGCCGAGGGCGCGCGCGCGTGTGGTCGCCCCCTCCCAGAGCGCCTGGGCGCTGGCGCGCCGGAACCAGTCCTCCCGGCGCGCCCAGTTGGAGACTAGCGCGATGACGGCGAAATCCCGGTGCACGCGCCGCGCGCTGCGGTAGGCGGCGAGCGCGGACAGCGCGGGATCGGGCGTGTAGCCGAGAACGGCCGCGGCGCGGCGCACCCTCGCCACCGTGGCCGGGGGAAGCGCGGCGGGGCGGCGCAGCGCGAGCGAGACGGCGGAGAGGCTGAGCCGGGCGCGCTGCGCGACGTCCCGCAGGGTGGCGCGGCGGGGTTGTTGCACTGTTGCAGTTTAACCGACGTCGAAGCCCGGGCGGCAAGCGTCAACCGTCAATCTGGCGACTGCCCCACCCGCCCTCCCCCGCGATGCCCGCGTCCATCCCGCCCAACGTCCTGCTCGTGGTCGCCGACGACCACCGGGCGGACGCGATCGGGGCGTGCGGTCACCCGGTGGTGCGGACACCGACGCTGGACCGGCTGGCGGCGGAGGGCACCGTCTGCACCCGCGCCTCGATTATGGGCGGCCTGATGCCGGCGGTCTGCGCGCCGTCGCGCGCGGCGCTGCTGACCGGGACCAACGTGGTGCGGGCGGACGCGCGGCCCGGGCTGGTGCGCGGACCCGAGTACGAGGTCACGCTACCCGGGGACCGCCCGACGCTGCCGGAGGTCTTCGCCGCGGCCGGCTACGCGACCTTCTTCACGGGCAAATGGCACAACGATCCCGGGGCGCTCGGCCGCGCCTTCGCGGAGGGCGAGGCGATCTTCCACGGCGGGATGTGCGCGCACGACCGCGTTCCCCTGCGGAGCCTGGCGGAGATCCGGGCCGGCGCGGCCCCGCGGGTGGCCGAAGGATTTTCCACCGACCTGTTCTGCGGCGCGGCGGAGGCCTTCCTCCGGCGGCGGGACCGGGACCGCCCGTTTTTCGCGATGGTCGCGCTGACCTCGCCGCACGACCCAAGGACGCCGCCCCCGGAGTTCCGGGGCCTCTATCCGGACGACGGCGTGCCCCTCCCCGCAAACTTCCGGCCGGCCCACCCCTTCGACAACGGGGAACTCGCCATCCGCGACGAGCTGCTGGCCCCCGCGCCCCGGAGCCCGGACACCGTGCGCCGGGTCTGGGCCGACTACTGCGGGATGATCTCGCACCACGACGACCGGCTGGGGCGCCTGCTGGGGGTGCTGCGGGACACCGGCGGCGCGGACGACACCATCGTCGTCTACACCTCCGACCACGGCCTCGCCCTCGGCAGCCACGGGCTCCTCGGCAAGCAGAACCTCTACGAGCCCAGCCTCCGCGTCCCCTTGCTGTGGCGCGGGCCCGGGGTCCCGCGGGGCCACCGCTGCCCGGCCCTCGCCTACGGCTTCGACCTCTTCGCCACCCTGGCCGAGCTGGCGGGCCTCACCCCGCCCGAAGACCTCGACAGCCGCAGTCTCGTGCCCGCCTGGAAACCAGGCGGACCGCCCGGCCGGGACGCGCTCGGATCCCTCTATATGGACGTCCAGCGGGCGATCACCACGGAGCGCTGGAAACTCATCCGCTACCGGGTGAGCGAGCGGGAGCGGACGCAGCTGTTCGACCTCGCGGCCGATCCGCACGAGCTGGCGGACCGCGCGGACGACGCGGCGGTCGCAGGCGTGAGGGCGGCACTGGAGCAACGGCTGGACGCGTGGCAACGGGAGATCGGCGACCGCTGGATGCCGCCCTCCGGACGGGGCCCGTCTCGATGAGCGCGCCCGGCCTGGCCACGGTGGACGCGGCGATCGTCGGCGGGTACTTCCTGCTGGTGACCGCGTTCGGCGTCTGGGCCGGCCGCCGGCGGATCCGCACCGCGGACGCGCTTTTCCTCGCGGACCGCGAGGCGACGTGGCCCCTGATCGGGGCGTCGATGTTCTCCGCCAACATCTCCAGCCAGCAGTTCGTCGGCCAGGCGGGCCTGGCGTACACGATCGGGCTGGCGGCGGGCTCGTTCCAGCTCGTCGGCGCCGCCTGCTTCGCGCTGCTGGCGGTGTTCTTCGTGGACGTCTACCTCGGGCTCCGACTGCGGACCGCCCCGGAGTTCTTCGAGCGGCGCTACGGGACCGGGGCGCGCCTTTTTGTCGCGGGCATCAACGTGGTGATGATCGTGGCCGCGAACCTCGCCACCGCGCTTTACGCGGGAGCCACCGTGCTCTCGGGCGTCGTGGGCGCCGAGGCGGCCCCGTTCGGCGCCGCCGTCCTCGCGATCGCGGCGGCGGCCGGGACGTACGCGGTGCTTGGCGGCCTGCGCTCGGTGCTGTGGACCGACCTCGCGCAGACCGCGCTGCTGCTCGCCGGCGGCGTGACGACCCTCGTGGCCGCGCTCGCGGCCGCGGGGGGCTGGGCGGCGGTGCGCCCCGTCCACGAACCGTCCGGACGCAGCCTGTGGTCGGTCGTGCAGCCTTGGGACCACCCGTTCGGATGGCTGCCGCTCTTGACCGGCGCGCTGATCCTGGGCGTCCACGGTCATTGCACGGACCACGACTACGTGCAGCGGGCGCTCGCGGCGCGGAGCCGGTTCCACTCGAAGATGGGCGCGCTGTTCGCGGCGTTCCTGAAGCTGGTGGCGCTCTTCGCGATCGCCGCGCCCGGCGTGGTGGCCGCGAAGCTCCTGCCGGGCCTGGCGCATCCGGACCGGGCCTACGTCGAGCTGGTCAACGCCTACCTTCCGGCCGGCTGGAAGGGTCTGGTGCTGGCGGGCCTGCTGGCGTCGATCCTCGGCACCGTGGCCGCGGGCCTGGCGGCGGCGGCCGCGATGCTGACCTTCGACTTCGCGGCGCGGCTCCGGCCCGGGATGACTGAACGCGGGCGGGTGCGGCTGGGGCGCGGCCTGATGGCGGGGCTGCTGGTGCTGGGCGCGGCGCTGGCGCCCGGGATCCGCGACCACGGCGGGGTGTTCAAGTACCTTGTCCAGCTCTGGTCGCTGCTGGCGCCACCGGTGTTCGTCTGCGTCGTCGCGGGGGTGTTCACCACGGGGGCTACGCGGCGGGGAGCGACCGCGACGCTAGCGGTGGGCACGCTGCTCGGCGCGGCCGCCTTCCCCGCCCTCAGCGACCCGGGGATCCTCGCGGCCCTGCCCGTCTACCTGCGCAGCCCGCTGAACTGCGGCTTCGTGATCGCGCTCGTGTGCGCGGGCACGATGGCGGTGGCCAGCCGCGGCGGCCACCCCGAGGGGACCATTCCACCCGGGGTGTGGCGCCGCGACGCGCCCGGGCCCGACAGGATGACCGCCCGCGAGCGGCGGATTTACCGGATGACCCTCGGGGCCCTCGTGACGCTGTGGCTCGCGGTCGTGGTCTGGTTCTCCCCCTGGGGCTGGGCGACGAGCCGGCCCCCCACACCCCCCGCGCTCCGGGAAGCGCGCTGAATCAACCGCGATATGCCCCCCTACCCCCATCCCATCGGCCGCGCGTGGTGGCGCGCCGCGCTGCTGTGCAGCGGACTGTTGCTCGGCCGCAGCGAGGCCGCGGAGTACTTCGTGGCGCCGGACGGGCGCGATGACGCCCCCGGGACCTCGCTCGGGCAGCCATTCCGCACGCTGCGGCGCGCCACCGAGGCGCTCCAGCCCGGCGACACCTGCTGGATCCGGGGCGGCACCTACCGTGAAACCGTGAACCTCGCGCGCGGGGGCCGTCCCGGGGCGCCGCTCACCCTCGCCGCGTGGCGGGGCGAGCGGGTCGTGCTCGACGGCGCGGACCCCGTGGCGGGGCCGTGGACGCGGGGCGCCGACGGCGTCTGGAGCACGCCCTGGCCCGCGGCGCGACCGGTGGAGGCGGTCTTTTGTGGCGAGCGGATGATGAGCGAGGCCCGCTGGCCCGATTGCGCCTGGGAGGAGAATTGGCAGCCGGACCGCAAATGGGCCGCGACCGGGGAGGGCAGCGCCCTCGGGCACGTCCGTAGCGACGCGTTGGCGCGGGCCGGGGTCGACCTGTCCGGG
>VHCI01000069.1 GCA_016871775.1 Verrucomicrobiota bacterium
GCGGCAGGCGCCGCGCGTGCTGCTGGCGGACGAGGTGGGTTTGGGCAAGACGATCGAGGCCTGCCTCATTTTGCAGCGGCTGCTGGCGACGGGCCGGGCGCGGCGCGTGCTGATCCTCGTGCCGGAGGCCCTCACCCACCAGTGGTTCGTCGAGCTTCTGCGGCGCTTCAACCTCTGGTTCAGCATCCTCGACGAGACGCGCTGCCAGGCCGCGGGGGCGAGCGACCCGGGGCGCAACCCGTTCCTCGGCGCGCAGCTCGTGCTGTGCAGCGTCAGTTTCCTCGCGGGTCTGCCCGGGCGGCGGGCGGAGGCGGTGGCGGCGGGCTGGGACGTGGTGGTCGTCGACGAGGCGCACCACCTCGCGTGGTCCCCGGAGGCGGCGAGCCCCGAGTACGCGCTGGTCGAGGAGCTGGCGGCGGCGGCCCCGGGCCTGCTGCTGCTGACGGCGACGCCGACGCAGCTGGGCGTGGCGGGGCATTTCGCGCGCCTGCGCCTGCTCGACCCGCAGCGTTTCGCCGACCTCGCGCGCTTCGAGGCGGAGGCCGAGGGCTACGCGCGCGTGGCCGACGTGGCGGGCAAGGTGATCGAGGGCCGCCCGCTCACCGCGGCGGATCGGACGGCGCTGCGGCAGATCTTCGACCGCGACTCGGAGACCCTGGCGCGCCACCTCGACCAGCTCGCGGCGGGCCGGCCCGGGGCCCGCGAGGCCCTGCTGCGCACGCTGCTCGACCAGCACGGCACCGGCCGGGTCGTGTTCCGCAACACCCGCGCGGCGATGACCGGATTCCCGCGCCGCCGCTACTGCCCGGCCCCGGTCGACGGCGCGTCGGTGGTGGTGCACGCGCGCCTGGCCCGCGAGCTGCGGGCGGAGGCGGCGGGGGAGGACGCGGACCTGCGCCCGAATTTCCGCGACGACCCGCGCGTCGCCTGGCTGGCCGCCTTCCTCCGGCGTGAGCGCGGCGCCAAGGCGCTCCTCATCTGCCGTTCCCAGCGCAAGGTGCTCGCCCTCGCCGCCGCGCTGCAGGAGGTGATCAGCGCGAAGGTCGCCCTCTTCCACGAGGGCCTCCCGCTGGTGCAGCGCGACCGCAACGCGGCCTGGTTCGCCGAGCCGGACGGCGCGCAGTTGCTGCTCAGCTCCGAGATCGGCAGCGAGGGGCGCAACTTCCAGTTCGCGCACCACCTGATCCTCCTCGACCTCCCGCTCAACCCCGCGCTCCTCGAGCAGCGCATCGGGCGCCTCGACCGCATCGGCCAGGGCGCCGACGTCCACATCCACGTCCCGTACCTCGCGGGCGGCGCCGGCGAGGTCCTCGCCACCTGGTACGACCAGGGGCTCGACGCCTTCGCCGCGCCGGTGCACGGCGGCCACGAGTACGAGGCGGAGTTCCGCGGGCGCCTCGTCGACCTCGCCACGGCCTACGCGCCGGACGGCGAGCCCGGCCCGCGGGAACTGGCCGCGCTGGTCGCCGAGACGGCCGCCTTCCGCGCCGCGCTGCGCGAACGCCTCCAGCGCGGGCGCGACCGCCTGCTCGAGCTGCGCTCGTTCGACCGCGAGGCCGCCGCGGCCGTCGTCGCCAAGGTGCGGGCCGCCGACGCGGACCCGTTTCCCCGGCGCTTCCTCGTCGAGCTGCTCGACCACTTCGGCGTCCGCATCCGCGAGCACGAGGAGGGCGACCTCTTCCTCGATCCGAGCCACGCCTACGTCGAGGGCTTCCCCTCGCTCCCCGCCGAAGGGATGCTCGCGACCTTCGAGCGCCGCCGCGCCCTCGCGCGCGAGGATCTCCGCTTCCTCACCGCGGACCATCCGCTGATGGGCGACACCATCGACCTGCTGCTCGAGTCGCCCGCCGGCACCGCCGCCTGCGCGCGCCTGCCCGGTGACGAGCCGGACCTTTTGCTCGAGGTGCTGTTCGTGCTGGAGACCGTCGCGGACGCGCGGTGGCACGTGGACGAGTTCCTCGCGCCCGCGCCGGTGCGCGTGGTCGTGGATCTCCGCGGCCGCGACCGCACCGCGGAACACCCGGCGGCGGCGGTGGCGGCGGAAGCGTTGGACCGGGAGCTCCGGCCGCTGCTGGAGCGGCCCGGCTTCAACGGCGACCTCCTGCGCGCGATGCTCGAGGCGGCCGAGGCCCGGGCGGACGCGGTCGCGGCGGGCCTGCGGGCGGCGGCCGCGGCGCGGGCAGACACCGTGCTCGCGGAGGGCGTGGCGCGCCTGGAGAGCCTGCGGCGGATCAACGACACCGTGCGGCCCGCCGAAATCGAGCTTGCCGCGGAGCAGCGCCGGCGGATCGGCGAGGCGATCAGCCAAGCGCGGCTGCGGCTCGACGCGGTGCGCCTGCTGGTCGTGGGCGGGCCCGAGGACGAGTGAGCCGCGCCCGTTCGCTCAGCCGTTCCGGCTCAGGGCCGCGGCGGGGTGACCAGTATCTGTGTCCCGCCGGAGGGCGGGGGGGCGTTGGGTGCGGGCGCCGCGCCGGAGGTCGAAAAGTTGAGCACGCGCACCTCCATCCGGTTGCCACCCGCGCCGCCCTCGGCGGACTCGGTGATGAACGCCTGGCGGACCGCTCCGGCCGCGTTGGCGCCGGCGGGCAGCACGGGGAACACGCTCATTCCCTGGGCGCGCGCGGGTAGGTCGGCGGGGGGCGTCAGGCTGAACGCGAGGCCGCCCTGGAGCATCGTCACCCAGGGCGATTGCCGGGCGTAGGCCTCCGCGGCCTCGGGGCCGAGCGTCTGCGTGAGGGTGGTGCGCGCCTCCGCGGCGAGCGCCTGCACGCGGGCGCGGCGCTGGTCGGGGGGCAGGGAGGCGTCTGCCTGCACGCGCTGCGAGGCGGTGGCGAAGTTCTCGCGCGCGGCGGCGAGCCGGGCGGTCGTGTCGGTCGGCAGGTTCAGGCGGGTGGCGAGGCCCTCGAGGTTGCGCAGGTCGCCGTCCTGGGTGCGGCGCACGCGGGCGTAGGCGGCCTCGCCGAGGGCGGCGCGGACGTCGTCCTCGAGCTGGCGCTGGGCCGCGGCGAACTGCTGGCGCCCGGCGGGGTCGTTGCGCGTGGCGGCCGTCTCCGGGGGGAAGCGCGCGTCGAAGGTGCGCTGGAGGGCGAAGACGCGGCGGAATTCCTCCTCGGTCTCGAGGCCCTCGCCGTAGCGGGCGCGCACGACGGCGGCGGAGGGCGAGAACCGCGTGTCGTAGGCGGCGCGCTCCTCCGGGGAGAGGAGGGCGGCGAGATCGCGCTCGCGCTCGGCCGCGAGGAGGCGGAGGCGCTCCTGGTCCGCGGGAAGCACGATGCCGCCGGTGCCGAAGCGGGCGCGGAGGTCCGCGTAGTCGTGGTCGATGCGGCGGAGGGCGGCCTGCTTCGCGGGCGGGAGGAAGTCGAGGCCCGGGCCGGCGAGCCCGGCGTCGTCGCCGAGGGCCTCGCCGAGGATCACGCCGAGCTCGCGGCGGAGCTGCTCGCGGTGCTGGCCCATGGCGGGGTCGGCGCGCCACCAGCGTTCGCCGCCGGCGGGCCGGGGGCGCTGGAGGACGGCGGCGAGGCGACGTCCCAGGAGGAGGTCGCGCGCGGCGGCGGGGTCGAGCCCGGCGGCCTCGAGGTCGCGGGCTTGGCCGGAGGCGAGGGCGGCGCGGAGGCGCCCCGCCGAGTCGGGCGCCGGGGCGGGCCGCGCGGGCGCGGGTAAGGCGGGGGGCGGAGGCGTGGGGCGCCGCGCGAGGGTGGCGAGCAGCGCGGCGTTCGCGACGAGCGAGCCGGCGAGCAGGAGGAGCGGGACTTTCATCTGGAAATCAGACGCGGCGGCGAGCGCGGATCGAGGCGACGGCCCGGGCGGTGACCGCGCCGAGCACGATCGCGCCGCCGGCGAGGCCCCAGCCCGAGGGCCGCTCGCCGACGAACAGCAGCACCCACACCGGGTTCAGCACCGGCTCGATCACCGGGATGAGGACGGCCTCGAGGGCGGTGACGTGCCGGATGGCGCGCGCGTAGAGCCAGTAGGAGAACCCGAGCTGCACCGTGCCGAGCGCGAGCAGCGCGGCCCAACCGGCCGGTGGGAGCGGTGGCGCAGCGACGATCCACGGTAGGCCAAAGGCGAAGGCGAGGGCGTTGCCGAGGATGATCGACTCCACCGCCGAGCCGTCGCGCTGGCGCCGCAGGGCGATCGTCATCGCCGCGAAGCAGACGCCGCTGAGCAGCGCGAGCAGGTCGCCCGCGAGGTGGCCGAGCGCGAGGCTCCCGCGGAAGAAGAGGGTCATCCCGCCGAGGGCGGCGGCGATCGTCAGCCAGTCCACCCGCGTGGCCGGCTCTTGCAGCAGCCAGGCGCCGAGGAGCGCGACCCACACCGGCGCGGTGTACTGGAGCAGAATGGCGTTGGCGGCGCTCGTCATCGTCGTCGCGGTGCAGAACGTGATCGTGCAGGCCGCGTAGCCGAGGGCGCCGATCATCTGGTCGCGCGAGCAGTGGAAGCGCAGGCCACGGTTGGTCAGCAGCAGGAAGATGGCGGCGACGGCGCCGCGGCCTCCGGCGACGGCGAGGCCCGGCCAGGTGGCGGCGACGGCCTTAATGAGCACGCCAGCGAAGCTCCAGCACACGGCAGCGCCGGCCAGTTGGAGGACGGCGCGGGAGTGATCGCGGGCGGCGGCGGAGGGCATCGGGGTGAGGTTGGCGCAACCTGGGGGCCGCCGCCAAGCCTGCCGCGGCCGGAGTCCCCGGCGGCGGGGGCAAAGATTTTCCTAGGCAAGCGCCGCGCGTTCCCTCTAGAACGGTGTTCGTTTCAGAGGGAAAAACCCAAAATCAAAACCAAATACCATGGCCAAGAAGACCGCTCGTAAGCCGAACGCCGCGTTCATGAAGCCGGTGACTCCCAACGACAAGCTTGCCGCTGTCGTGGGCGCCGCCCCGCTCCCCCGCACTGAGCTGACCAAGAAGCTCTGGGCGTACATCAAGAAGAAGGGCCTCCAAGACAAGAAGGTGAGGACGCAGATCAACGCCGACGACGCTCTCAAGGCGGTCTTTGGCGGCAAGTCTGCGGTCTCGATGTTCGAGATGACGAAGCTCGTCTCGAAGAACTTGAAGTAAGGCACCCGAGTCCCGGTTTCCTCGGCCGCCGCGAGTCCCCTCGCGGCGGCTTTTCTTTGCCGTGTTTTCCCCCGCCCCCTCCGTCCGCGCCCGGGCGATCGCGATGCTGCTGCTCGCGAACCTGCTCTGGGGCCTCAGCTTCCCGCTGGTCAAGGTGACCGGCCTGCTGCAGGCGGAGCTGCTGCCGGGAGCGGGCCCGTGGGTGCTCGCGGTCTGCACCGTCGCGCCGCGCTTCCTGCTCGCGACGCTCTTGCTCCTCGCGTTCCGCCCCGGGGTGCTGCGCGGCGCGACCGCCGCCGAGTGGCGCCAGGGGCTGATCCTCGGGCTCTCCGGCGCTGCGGGGATGCTGCTCCAGACCGACGCGCTGCAGTACACGGCCGCGAGCACCTCCGCCTTCCTCACCCAGTTCTACGCGGTCCTGATCCCGGCGTGGATTGCGTGGCGCGTCCGCTGCCTGCCCGCGCCGCTCGTCTGGCTGGCCGGCGGCCTCGTGCTGGCCGGCGTCGCGGTGCTCGGCGGCTTCCACCCATTCGCCCCCAACGAGATCCCGCTGCACTTCGGCCGCGGCGAGGCCGAGACGCTGCTCTGCTCCGTCTTCTTCATGGTCCAGATCCTCACCCTTGAGCGCGCGGAATTCGCGGGCAACCGCACGCTGCCGATCACGTTCGTGATGTTCGCGACCGAGGCCGTGGTCTTCGCCGCCCTCGCATTCGCCCTCGCGCCGGAGGCCGCCGCGCTCCTTCGCCCTTGGCAGTCGCCCGCCTGGCTCGGCCTCACCGCGGCGCTCACCGTCTTCTGCACCCTCGGGGCCTTCGGGCTGATGACGGCCTTCCAGCCGCGCATCTCCGCCACCGAGGCCGGCTTGCTTTACTGCGTGGAGCCCGTCTTCGCCGCCGGCCTCGCCCTTTTCCTCCCGGGCTGGCTGTCAGCCTGGACTGGGATCTCCTACGCCAACGAAACACTCACAGCTGGGCTGCTCGTCGGCGGCGCGCTTATCACCGCCGCCAACGTGCTGCTCCAGCTCCGGCCCACCCGCTGACGCGCCTCACCGCGGCTCGGTGAGGTACTTCAGGAGCTCGACCGCCTCCCGCTCCGGCAGCGCCTCGAGCAGGCCGGGCGGCATCAGCGACTGGGTCGTCCGCTGCCGCTCCCGGATGTCCGCCCGCGGGATGGTCACCGTCTCCGCCACGGTCCGCACCACCACGGCGGTCTCCGACTCGCGGTCGATCATCCCCGACACCACCGTGCCGTCTCGCCGCGTCAGCACGTGCAGCTCGTAGGCCGCGCCCACGACGGCGTTTGGGTCGACGATGTTTTCAAGAAAGTAATCGAGGCCGTGGCGCCACGTGCCGGCGAGGTCGGGTCCGAGGCGACCGGCATCGGGGCCGCCGGAGACGTGGCACGCGGCGCAGAGGCGCTCGTAGGTGCGCCGGCCCGCCGCGGCATCGAAGGCCCACACGGGTGCGTTGCGGAACGTGTCGCGCAGGCGCGCGATGGTGGCCTTCGCGTCGGTGGAGGCCTCGGCAGTCCGGCCCCAGACTCCCTCCAGCCGGCGGTTCACCTCGGGGTCCCCGAGCTTCCGCAGCTGCCGGGCGTGGAGGGCGGTGAGGTCGCGCCGGTCGAAGGAGCCCGCGGCGACGGCGCCGAGGAGGGCGCGCGCGAGCTCGGTGCGCCCGGTGAGGACGGCCAGCGCGGCGTTGCGCTCGGCGGAGCCGAGGCCGCGAAACGCGCCCAGCAGGGCTTGGGCGGCCGCGGGGGCGTCGGGGGCCGCGCCGAGCAGCGGGATGACGGCTGCGCGCAGGTCCGGGTCGCCCAGCAATTCCGCAAGGAGCGGTACGGCGCCAGGATCGCCCGTGCGGCGCAGCAGGTCGAGGGCGCGGCGCCGCTCGGCCGCGGGGACGTTGCGGTCGGCGAGGCGCGCGCGCACCGGGCCGAGCACGGAGCGGTCGCCGAAGAGGGCGGCCAGCTGTTCCACGGCGTCGCGCGCGTGCGGGTCGGCGGCGCCAGCGAAGCGCGCCGCAAGGCGGGGCCAAGCCGCGGGCATCGGCAGCCCGGCCTCGGCCTCGAGGGCGAAGGCGAGCACGCGCAGCGTGCGCACGGAGCCGCCGGCCGCGACCTCCGCCGCGAGGGCCTCGCGGCCCGCCGGCTGGCGTGCAGCGAACCAACGCAGGGAGTCTGCCACCACCGGGAGCGCGGTCTCGTTCGCGAGGGCCAAGGCGCGGGGCAGGTCGGCGGTGACCTCGGGCGCGAGCGCCGACCAGACGAGGCGCGGCAGGAACCGGTCGGTGGCGTCCTCGGATCGCCGCGCGAGGGCGGAGGCGACGGGCCAGCGCGCGTCCGCCGGCAGGGCGGGGACGGCGGAGGCGAGGGCGAGGCGCACGTGGGCGGAGGAATCGGAGGCCGCGAGGCGGGCGAAGGTTTCCGCGGGCATGGCCGGGTGGCCGGGTTGCTCGGTGGCGAGATGCACCGCCCAAGCGCGCACGGCGTCGTCCGGATGCGCGAGGGCGGCAGTGAGGCGGGCGGCGTCAAGGGCGCCGGTGGCGTGGAGGGTCCAGAGGGCGCGGAGCTGTCGGGGCACGGGAGCCGCGCGGTCATCGGCCCGGGCGCGGAGGTCCGTGAGGGCGGCGGTGGCGAGGGCGCCGCGGGCTGCGCGTTCCTGCAGGAGCCGTCGGGCGGTGCGCACGTGCCACTCGCTCGCGTGGCCGTGGAGGGCGGCGAGCGTCGCGTCGTCGAGGCGGCCGAGGTCCACCCGCGCGGGCCGCCAGGTCGCGGCCCAAGCGACGCGGTAGATCCGGCCGTTGGTCCGGTCCCAGATCTCGTCCCGCGGGTTGTGGCAGTGCTGAGTGTCGCTCCAGTCGATCGCGTAGACGGCGCCGTCAGGCCCGTACTGGAGGTCGACGGGCAGATAGGTGGGATCCGGGGAGAAGAGGACGTCGTGGCCGCCGTGGAACGTCTCGTAACCGGAGCCGGTGCGGACGTTGACCTGGTGGTTGATCTGATGGCCGTGGAGGTTGTGGGTGAAGAGGCTGTCCCGGTACGCCGCGGGCCAGTTGTCGCCGAGGTAGATCATCGTGCCGACGTGCGAGTGGCCGCCGTAGACCGCGGAGGTGCCGGGCTTGCCGGCGCCGCCCTCGCCGCTGTCGTAGCGGGCGGAGGAGGGCAGGAAGTTGCGCAGGCCGGGGGCGAAGTCCGGGCCGCGGTTGGAGATCCACGGCGCGTAGTCGTTGTTGGCCTGGTTCCAGTAGTGGCCGTTGCGGATCACGTGGGTCGTGCCGCCGCCGCCGTGGAAGCTCCGGCAATGGGTCATGAACAGGTGCCCGTGGGCGTTGAAATCGAGGCCCCACTGGTTGCTGCCGCCGTGGGCGAAGACCTCGAACGCGCGCCGCACCGGGTGGTAGCGCCAGACGCCGGCCCGGATCCTTTGCCGCTGCGCGGCCGGGGTGCCGGGCGCGCCGACGTTCGAGAAGGTGAACACGCCGTGGCAGCCGTAGAGCCAGCCGTCGACGCCCCAGGTGAAGCTGTTGAGGGTCTCGTGGGTGTCCTGCCAGCCCCAGCCGTCGAGCAGCACGTCCGCGGGGCCGTCCGGCCGGTCATCGCCGTCGCGGTCGGGCACGAAGAGCAGGTGCGGGGCCGCGCCGATCCAGACGCCACCGAAGCCGACCTCTAGGCCGCTCACGAGGTTCAGGCCCTCGAGGAATACGCGGCGCGTCTCGAAGTGGCCGTCGCCGTCAGCGTCCTCGAGGATGATCACGCGGTCCCGGCCCTGGCCCTCGGGCTGCCGGTTCGGGTACGAGTGCGCCTCGGCGATCCAGAGGCGGCCGCGCGCGTCGAAGGCAAAGGCGATCGGCTGGCGCACGTCGGGCTCCGCCGCGACCAGGTCGGCTTGGAACCCGTGCACGAGGCGGAAGCCGGTGGCGACGCGCTGGCCGCCCGGGTTGGCCACGGGGCTCGCGGGCGCCTGGTTGCCGCGCAGGTGCCAGAGCACGGGGCTCGCGACGAGGCGGGTGGTGTCGTCGACGCCCGGGGTGCGCTTCAGCGGCGGATCGCCGTTGCGCCGCGTGGTGCCGATGCCGGGATTCGGGCCGGCGGCGGGCTCCGTCGCGACGGCCGCCGCGGTCGCCGCGGGTGGCAGCGGGCTGCGGCCGAGGTCGGTGAGACGCAGGGCGCGGAACTCGATCGTGCCGGGCCCCGCCTCCGCGACGAGGGCGAGCCCGCCGTGGTGCGCCGCCGCGCCGGAGCGGTGGTCGTCGGCCACCGCCACGCGCACGCCGTTGACCCACGTCTCGAGGTGCGGGCCCCGCGCGACGACGCGCAGGGTGTTCCAAGCGGGCGTGGCCCGCAGCAGCGCCGCGAAGTTGCCGGGTTCGCCGAACGGCTCGCGCCAGCGGCGGCCGTCCGGCGCGATCGCGCCGCGTTCGCCACGTTCCGCCAGCAGCTCGCCGCTTGTCTCGCGGGTCAGGCGCCCGAGCCAGACCGCGCCCGGGTCCAGCTCGACGCGGTAGCCGCCGGTCCCGCCGGTGCGGAAGGCGAGCGCGGCGCGCGCGCCGGCCCCGCCCGCAAGCCGGAACTCGGCGTCGAGCTCGAAGTCGCCCACCTCACCGCTCCAGCGGAGGGCGCCGCCGCCGGCCGGCGCGAGGTCCGCGGCGAGGCCGTCGCCGGCGGCGCGCCAGGCGGCGGGTCCGGTCCAGCCGGCGAGCGAGCGGCCGTCGTGGAGCGGGCGCGGGGTGTCCGCCCAGGTGGCGGAGGTGAGGGCGAGCAGGAGGAGCAGGGCGGGGCGCATCGGTCGGGCGGGGTGGGGAGGGGTGGCGCGGCGGGTCCGCGTCGGAGGGGGAAGGGAAGGGTCGCGGCCGCGGTGGGGGCAAACGCTTTCCGGCCGCGGGCCGCGCGGTTTCAGCGCAGGCGGTCGGCGGGCCAGCCGAGGTGGGCCGCGGCGCGCGCGGGCCACGACCAGTCATCGGGGTTGGCGCCGCGGAGGCGCACCGGCTGGCGTTCGGCGGCGAGCGCGACGGCCTGCGGCACATCGAGGAACCGCAGCACGTGCAGGTAGTCCGGGCCGCGCAGGTGCGAGGCGGGCGGCGCCTCCAGCTCGACCTCGGCGAGGCCGTCGACGTGGAGCGAGGCGTAGAGGGCGTTCACGGCCTGGTCGCGCACCCCGGCGAGCGCGAGGGGTTTGCCGGCGTAGGCGGGCGCGGCGCGCACGGCCTCGGCGGCGCGGCGGATGTCCCACACCCGCATCCCCTCGAGGGTCTGCCCGAGCAGCGGATGGCGGCGGCGCAACTGGTTCTGCTCCGCGGCGGGGGCGGTGGGCGCGGTGGGCCCGATGCCGCGCGGGGCGAGTTGCAGCACCTCCAGCTCGCCGCGGTCCACGGCGGCGGCCAGTTCCGGCGCGAGGCCACCAGCGGCCCACGCCGCCTCGTCGAGGGCCTGTACCAGCACGCGCGGGGCCGAGCCGGGTTGCCCGCGCGAGTGGCCCCGCAGCGGCAGGCGCACCACGCCCTGGCTGGTGAATTCCCAAGTGGTCTCGACCCGACCCGCGACCTCGCGCCCTCCGGTCGGGCGGAGGTCGGGTGCGCCGGCCTCGGCGGCAGAGGGCCAGCCGGCGAAGACGCGCGTGCGCAGCGCTTCCCGCCAAGCGTCGCGCTGCCGGGTCCACCCCGCGGCATCGGCGGGGAGCGCCAGGGCCGCGAGCGGCACGAAGCTGTCGTGGATTTTTGTGGTGCGCTCGTCCGCCGGGTGGCCGCCCACCGGGAACACCCGCAGGTCGCGCGGGGCGAACAGCTTCTCGGCCGCGACGCGGATAGGCGGGTCCTCGCCCTTCAGGAAGCGGTTGAACCAGCGGAAGGCGGGCACCTGCAGGTCCTGCGTGTCCTTGTGCGGGCCCTCCGTGATGAGCAGCCCGAGACGGTCGGATGCGCCCAGCAGCCGGTACACGCCGGCCACCGCGCGGTGGATGCGTTGCACGCCCTCAAGCGGGAAGATCGGGTCCTTGTCCGTGTTCGCGATCAGCAGCGGCCGTGGGGCGACTAGCGCGGCGACGGCCGCGAAGTCCCAGCGCGACGAGTTCAACGGGAACATGCAGTCGCAGTGCCCCTTGATCACGCCGTCGACGACGTGGTCGTGCAGGTCGGTGATGCCGGCGACGGGCACGGCGGCGCGCACACGCTCGTCGAGGGCCGCCGTGTACCAGGTGTAGGCGCCGCCGCCGGAGCGGCCGGTCATCCCGATGCGCTCCGGGTCGATCTCGGGGCGGGACTGCAGGTAATCCAGGGCGCGGATGCCGTTCCAGGCCTCGACGCCCGCTGGCGTGTAGCCGCGCGCGTTCCACGCGTGGAGGCCGAGGCGGTGGGTGCCGTGGTGGACGCCCTCGAGTTCCCCGAGCTGGATGGTGTCGATCAGGAGGCACGCGTAGCCGTGGCGCGCGAACCACGCCCCGTGGTGCTGGTACCCCGCCTTGTTGCCGAAGCTGACGCCGCCCTCCTTCACCACCGCGTGCCCGCACACGTAGAGGATGGCCGGGAGCCGCCGCTCGCCACGCGCGCGCGGCAGGTAGAGGTTGGCGGTGACGTAGAGCCCGGGCAGCGACTGGAAGTGGAGCTTCTCGACGATGAACTCCGGGTGCTCGAGGCGGCCGGTGATGGTCGCCTGGAGCGGGGTGCGTTCGGGGAACGGCAGCAGGCCGAGCATCTCCTGGAGCTCCGCGCGGGCGGCGGGCAGGCGCTCGCGCCAGGCCGCGGCCGAGGGGATGCCGGCGAGCGGGTCGCGGGCGAGGCGGGCGGTCTCCGCGCGGAAGTACTCCGCGAACATCCGGTCGCCCGGCCCGGGCGGCGGCGGGGGCGGGGTCGCGGCGCGGACGATGTGCGTGGTGCCCGCGAGGGTGAGAGCGAGGAACAGGATGCGGGGCAGGAGGGCAGGGCGGGGGTGCATCGGGGTGTTCGAGGAATGGCAGGCGACGCGGGCTGGGCCAAGCGTGGAGCGCGGGGTTGGGCTGGCTTTCGCGACGGCGGCACGTTTCTGCTGGGGGCGATGCGTTTCGTTCGCCCCCTCGCCCCGTTCCTGCCGCTGCTGTTCCTTGCCGCCGCCACCGTGGGCGCCGCCGCCGCGCCGCGGGAGATCGCGGGCATCGACCCGCGGCTGGCGATGTTCAACGACGGCAACGAGTGCGGCACCGGCGCGGTCGTGCCGTGGGCGGACCGCCTGTGGGTGGTTACCTACTCGCCGCACAACCCCAAGGGTTCCTCCGACAAGCTTTACGAGATCACGCCGGACCGGCGGCAGATCATCCGCCCGGAGAGCATCGGCGGCACGCCGGCCAACCGGCTCATCCACCGCGAGTCGCGCCAGCTCTTCATCGGGCCCTACGCGATCGACGCCGCCGGCCGGGTCCGCGTGATCCCCTACACCGCGATGTTCGGCCGTCCCACCGGCACCGCGCGGCACCTCAGCGACCCCGCCAATAAGGTCTATTACGCCTCGATGGAGGAAGGGCTCTACGAGGTGGACGTCCACACCCTCGCGGTCACGGAGCTCTTCCGCGACGAGGCCGTGCCCGGCGACTTCCGCCGCGCCGCGCTGCCCGGCTACCACGGCAAGGGGCTGTACTCCGGGCAGGGCGTGCTCGTGTACGCCAACAACGGCGAGCACGGCCCGGCGGCCCGCACCCGGCCGGAGACGCCCTCCGGCGTGCTCGCGAGCTGGGACGGCCGCGCCGACGCGTGGACGGTCGTCCGGCGCAACCAGTTCACCGAGGTCACCGGCCCCGGCGGGATCCTCGGGGCGACCAATCCCGCGACCGACCCGCTGTGGACGATCGGCTGGGACCACCGCTCGCTGATCCTGATGGTCCTCGAGGCCGGTCGCTGGCACGCCTACCGCCTGCCGAAGTCGAGCCACTCCTACGACGGCGCCCACGGTTGGAACACCGAGTGGCCGCGCATCCGCGAGATCGGCGAGGACGACCTGCTGATGACGATGCACGGGGCGTTCTGGCGCTTCCCCCGCGGTTTCTCGCCCGGACGGTCCGCCGGCCTCGCGCCGCGCTCGAACTACCTGAAGGTGCTCGGCGACTTCGCGCGCTGGGGCGACCACGTGGTGCTCGGCTGCGACGACACCGCGCGCAGCGAGTTCCTCAACAAGCGGCGCGCCAAGGGCACCCTCGCGGCGCCGGGCCAGTCGCAGTCGAACCTCTGGTTCATCGCCCCCGCGGAGCTGGACCGGCTCGGCCCCGTGCTGGGGCGCGGCGCGGTGTGGCTCGAGGAGCCGGTGCGGGCCGGCGTGGCCTCGGATCCGTTCCTGTTCGCCGGCTACGCCCGGCGCGGCCTCCACTTGGCGCACGATGCGGGGCGCGAGGTGACGGTGACCGTGGAGGTCGACCGCGACGGCAACGGCACGTGGCGCGAGCTGCGGCGCCTGCGGGTGCCGGCGGCGGGGGCCGCGTGGTTCCCGTTCGCGGCGGAGGAGGCGGGGGCGTGGGTCCGCCTGCGCGCCGACCAGGACCTCGCGCGGGTCACGGCGTGGTTCGCCTACGCGGGCGGCGACGCGCGGGTGGCGGGGGCGGCGGACGCGCGGTTCGCCGGCCTCGCGCGGGAGGATTCGCCGGTCCCGCGGGGCGGGTTACTGCACGCTCGCGGCGGCGGGCGCCGCACCCTGGCGCTCGCGGCGGGGGACGCGTTCTATGAGTTGGGCGAGGATCTGGAACTGCGGCGCACCGACGAGCCCGGCGCGGCCGCGTGGATGGCGCGCGAGGTGGCGATCCCCGCGGACGCGGTGCGCGAGGACGCGGCGTCCGTGATCTACACCGATGAGGCGGGCCGGCGATTCCGGCTGCCCTTCGGCCGCGAGGGCCGCCGCGCCGCGGGCCCCCACGGCCCCGAGCGGGCCTGCCGGGAGGTCTGCACCGAGCGCGACCTGCTCAACGCGGGCGGCATCTTCTACGAGTTGCCGGCCGAGAACGCCGGCGGCATCGCGAAGGTCCGGCCGGTCGCCACCCACAACCTGCGCCTGCACGACTACGCCACCTGGCGCGGCCTCCTGCTCATCACCGGCGTCGCGGCGGACGCCCCGGCGGGCAATGGCCGGCTGCTGCGGTCCGCGGACGGCGGCGGGGCGGTCTGGGCGGGGGTCGTCGACGACCTGTGGGCGCTGGGCAAGCCGGTGGGTGTGGGCGGTCCGTGGCGCGAGGCCGCGGTCGCCGCCGGGGAGCTCTCGGATCCCTACCTGATGACCGGTTTTGACCGGAAAACCCTGTTCGTGGCGCACCGGGGCGCGGGTCCCGGCCGTTACGAGGTCGAGGTGGACGTGGCGGGCACGGGCCTGTGGGTGCCGTGGGCGACCGTCGAGGTGGCGGCCGGCGCCGAGGAGCGGCGGGTGTTCCCGGACGGTTTCCAGGCTTACTGGGTGCGGCTCCGGGCGCTGACCCCCGGCGTCGCCACGGCGCGGCTCATTTTCGAATGAGGCGGAGTCGCCCGGTCGGGCTTGCGCCTAGCCCCGGCGCCGGGCTGAGTGGGTCCGCGGGGCTGAACCCGCCCTTGACACCCCCCGCGCGCTCCCGCACTTCTGAACCCCTTTTGTCCTTCCGTTTATGCAACCCACATTCCGCCCGCACCGCAAGAAGCGCGCCCGTAAGATTGGTTATCGTGCCCGTATGGCCACCAAGGGCGGCCGCAAGGTCATCAAGGCCCGCCGCCTGAAGGGCCGCAAGCGCCTGACGGTCGTCTAATTGCGGCTGTCCCCGCCGCCTGCGCTTGCGGGCGGACGGAGGCGTCGCGGCCGCGCCGGCTAATGCGATTCTGCCCCAAGCAGCACCTGCGCCGGCCCGGTGAGATCCGGGCGGTGCGTGAGCGCGGCCGGAGACTCGACGGCCGCGCCTTCACGTTGTGGTGGAAGCCGGGCTCCGGCGCGCCCACCGCCCGGGTGTGCGTCGTGGCGTCGCGCGCCGCGGTCGGGTCCGCCGTGGTGCGCAACCGCGCCAAGCGCCGGCTCCGCGAGGTATTTCGACGCCAGCAGGCGGGGGCCCCCGCCGGCTGTGACCTGCTGCTGATCGCCCGCCGCGCCGCGACCACGGTCCCCTGGCCTGAGCTTGAGCGCCAGTTCGCGGACGCCTGCCGCCGGATCGCGCTGGTCCCGGAGGCCAAGTCGTGACCGCCCCCGGCCAACCCGGCCCGCTGGGCCGGCTCCTCCTGTTGCTGATCCGTCTGTACCAGCTCACCGTTTCGCGTCTGCTGCCCGTGGTCACCCTTGGCACCTGTGCCTGCCGCTTCAGCCCCTCCTGCTCCTGCTACGCCGCCGAGGCCGTGCGCCTGCACGGCGCCCCCCGCGGCGTCCTCCTCGCCCTCCGCCGCCTCCTCCGCTGCACGCCCCTGCATCCGGGAGGCTTCGACCCCGTGCCGCTTCCACGGTCCCGCCCCGCGCCCGTCTGCCGGGCTACCACCGCAGCCTAATCTCTCCATGGACAAGAAGAATTTCACGTTGGGCGCGATCCTGCTGGTCGCCGCCTTCGCCATTTTGTTCCTCAGCCCGCGGCCCGCTCCGCCCCCGACGGCACCTCCGCCCCCGCCCGCTCCCGCGACTCTCGGCGAAGCCGCGCCCGCCGCCCCGGGAGCGCCCGCCGCGACGCCGTCCGCCCCCGTCCCGCCCTCCCTGATCGCGAATGTTGCCCGCGATGCCGCCGAGGTCCGCTTGGTCACGCTCGAAAACGACTCGATCGCGATCCGCTTCACCACCGCCGGCGGTGCGGTGCGCGATGTCGCTTTCAAGCGCTACGCCGCCGTCCAAGGCAAGCCGGAGCCTTACGTATTCAACCAACTCCACGAGGACCCGATCCTCGCGTTCACCGATTACCCGGGACTCGGCCGCCAGGCCACTTACGAGCTGGTCCGCTCCTCCGCCACCGAGGTCGTCTTCCGACAGTTGCTCGACGGCCGGCTTGAGGTCACTCGCACGTACCGGTTCCTCCGCTTGGACGAGAAGGGCGCCGACCCGTACCGCATCCACCACGAGACGACCTTCCGCAACCTCACCGCCGTCGCGGCCCCGCTGGGCAAGGCGGCCTTCAGCGTGGGCACGGCGGGGCTGATCGACGCGGCGGACATCGGCCAGTATCTGAACGTCGTCACCTCCGACGGCAATGAGTCCCACTTCATCGAGCGCGGTGAACTGGAGGGCGGTGGCCTAGGCTCGCTCGTCGGCTCCGGTCGCCCGGCGATCCCGTTCCTCGAGCGCCCCGGCGTCGTGGTCTGGGCCGGCGCGAAGAATCAGTTCTTCACCAGCATCTACACGCCCACGCAGCCCGGCGTCGGGGTGGTCGCGCGCCGGATCGAGCTGCCGCCGTTCCCCGGTTCCCTCACGCCCACCATCGGCCTGGCGGGTGCGGCGAAGTTCGACCTCCCGGTCCTCGCCGCCAACGCCTCCGCGAGCCTCTCCGGTCTGCTCTACGTCGGCCCGCAGGAGTACCGCCGCCTCTCCGGCTTCGCGGCCAACGAGGACCGCGTGCTCCCGTACTCCCAATTCTTCTTCAATCGGATCTTCCTCAGTGGCTACGTCGCCCCGCTGCTCAACATCCTCCTTAACCTCACCCACGGCTGGGTCGGTAACTGGGGCGTCGCGGTGATTCTGATGACGCTGATCCTGAAGATCGTCAGCCTACCCTTCACTCTCGCGGCCTCCCGCTCGGCCAAGAAGATGGCCAAGCTGCAACCGGAGATGCAGGCCATCCGGGACAAGTACAAGGACAACCCCCAGAAGCAGCAGCAGGCCACGATGGAGCTTTTCAAGGAGCGGAAGATCAACCCGATCGGCGGCTGCATCCCGATCCTCATCACGTTCCCGCTCTTCATCGGCTTCTTCGCGATGCTCCAGTGCACCGCCGAGCTCCGGCTCCAGCCCTTCCTTTGGGCCAAGGACCTCGCCGCGCCCGACACCGTCGGCCACCTCTTCGGGCTCACCTTCCTGCCGATCAACATCATGCCGATCCTGATGGGCGCCACGATGGTCGTGCAGATGCGCCTCACGCCGTCGCCCTCGGTCGACAACCTGCAGATGAAGATGATGAAGCTGATGCCCTACATCTTCACCCTCTTCTGCTACAGCTTCTCCTGCGCCCTCGCCCTCTACTCCACGGTCAATGGCCTCTTCACCATTGGTCAGCAGATCGTGGTCAATCGGATGAAGGATCCCGACGAGGTTCCCGCGACCCCCGCGGCCGCCGCGGGGGGGCGTCCGGTGAAGAACGTCACCCCGGGCCGCCGCAAGTGATCCCGCGATGGCCGGGCACAACAAGTGGTCGAAGGTCAAGCGGCTGAAGGCGGTCACCGACGCCCGCAAGGGCAAGGTGTTCTCCCGCCTTTCCCGCGACATCTCACTTGCCGCCAAGGCGGGCGGCGGCGACCCCGGCGGCAATGCGCGGCTGCGCACGCTGGTGCTGAAGGCCCGCGAGGCCAATATGCCGGCCGACAACGTCGACCGCGCGATCAAGAAGGGCACCGGGGAACTGCCCGGCGTGGTGTACGAGGAGATCACCTACGAGGGCTACGGGCCCGGCGGGGTGGCGTTCGTGGTC
>VHCI01000070.1 GCA_016871775.1 Verrucomicrobiota bacterium
GCCACACGTCACGGCCGTCGATTTTCCGAGCGGGGGCCGGCGCGCCGATCAGGCCGGCGAGCGTGGGTAGTAGGTCGATCGTCATCACGTACTGGTCGCAGGTCGTGCCCGCGGGGAGGCGGCCGGGCCAGCGCATCAAGCAGGCGACGCGGGTGCCGCCCTCCCACGCCGTGCCCTTGCCCTCGCGGTGGGGCCGCGCGCTGCCCGCGTGGTCGCCGTAACTGAGCCAGGGGCCGTTGTCGCTGGTGAAGATCACGAGCGTGTCGCGGGTGAGGCCGTGACGCTCCAGCGCGCCCAGCACCTGCCCGACCGACCAGTCGAGCTCCATCATCACGTCAGCGTAAAGCCCGCGGCCGGACTTGCCCTTGAACTTCTCGCTGACGAAGAGCGGCACGTGCGGCTGCGGGTGCGCGAGGTAGAAGAAGAACGGGCGCTCCCGGTTCCGCTCGATGAAGCGCACCGCGCGCTCGGTCAGCCACGTCGTGAGCTGCGCCTGCTCCTCGGGCGTGACCTCCGCGTCGATGACGCGCCCGTCCTCGATCAGCGGCAGCGGCGGGTAGGTGCCCGGCTTCGCCTCCGGGTGGTACGGCCACATATCGTTTGAGTAAGGGATCCCGAAAGACTCGTCGAAGCCGTGCCGCGGCGGCAGGAACGGCGCGTGGTGGCCGAGGTGCCACTTGCCCGCCATCCCGGTCGCGTAGCCGCGGGACTTGAAGACCTCCGCGAGGGTGGTCTCGTCGGCGTGGATACCGTGGTTGGACTGCGGCCCGAGGGCGCCGTGGATGCCCACGCGGTTGGGATAGCAGCCCGTGAGGAGGGCGGTGCGCGAGGCGGAGCAGACCGCCTGCGCCACGTGGAAGTTGGTGAACCGCACCCCCTCGCGCGCCATCCCGTCGAGGTGCGGCGTCGCGTAACCCTTCGCCCCGAAGGGGCCGATGTCCGCGTAACCGAGGTCGTCGCAGAAGATCACGATCACGTTCGGCGGACGGAGGCCGGCGGCGGTGGCCGCGGTGGGCAGCAGGGCGGCGAGGGCGAGGAGCGCGGCGAGGGCGCGGCCCGGGGAGGGAAGGGCGGGGCGGGGCATACCCGAGGTTTGCCTCGCACCGCTGCGCCGCGCAAGTCCGCGTGCCAGCACCTTCGCGTTAACGCTGCATTTGCGGGACGACGTCCGGCGGGCATTGCTCCCTTGACCGGCGCGCAGGCCGCCCGCGTAGTTCCGGCCTCCCCCCGTGCCCCGTATCGCCTTTCTAGGACTTTTCCTGCCCGCTGCGCTGGCGGTGGCCGGCCCGGCCGTGCCGTCCGAGTTGCGACCGTTCTTTTCCCCGCCCCCCGAGCACGCGGGCCGGCTCGGCGGGTACCGGTCGCCGCTGCTCCGAGACGACGGCAGCCAGGTCACCTCGGCCGCGGAGTGGCCCGCGCGCCGGCGCGAGATCCTGGACCACTGGCATCGCGTGATGGGGCCGTGGCCGGCGCGGGTCGCGCGGCCGCGCGTCGAGCTCTCGGAACGGCAGGACCGGGACGGCGTGACGCAGCACCGCGTTGAGCTGGAGGTCGCCCCCGGCGTGATGCAGGCGGGCTTCCTGCTGTTTCCGCCGGCGCGTTTCGCGGGGCAGCGCCCGGCCGTGCTGGTGCCATTCTACGCCCCGGAGGTCAGCGTGGCCTACGCCGGGCCCCAGCCACTCGCGGGGCAGGCGGCGCGTTTCTTCAAGGACGGCCCGCCCGTGCAGCGGGACTTCGCGCTGCAGCTGGCCCGGCGTGGCTTCGTGACCCTCGCGATCGGCACGCCGGGCGACGATGCCTACCGGCCGGACCTGCGCGGCGCGCGGTGCCAGCCGCTCAGCTACCACGCCTACCTCGCGAGCAACTGCCTCACCGCGCTGGCGCAGCGGCCGGAGGTCGACCCCGCGCGCATCGGGGTGATGGGCCATTCCTACGGGGGCAAGTGGGCGCTCTTCGCCTCGTGCCTCGACGAGCGGTTCGCCTGCGCGGTGTGGTCAGACTGCGGCGTCGTGTTCGACGAGGCGCGCAGGGCCGTCAACTACTGGGAACCTTGGTACCTAGGGCGCGAGGAGGGCCATACCCGGGCGCGCGGCTTGGTGACCGCGGCCAACCCCGGCACCGGCGCCTACCGCGAGCTGCGCGCGGCGGGCCGGGACCTGCACGAGTTGCACGCGCTGATGGCCCCGCGGCCGTTCCTCGTCTCCGGCGGTTCGGAGGATCCCCCCTCCCGCTGGGAGGCGCTTAATCACGCGGTCGCGGTCAACCGGCTCCTCGGCCACGAGGACCGGGTCGCGATGACCAACCGGCCCGTGCACTCCCCGACGGCGGAGTCCAACGCGCAGGCGTTCCGTTTCCTCGAGCATTTCCTCCAGCCATGACCCCCGACGACGGCGGACTATTTGACCTGCAGGTGAACGGTTTCGCGGGCGTGGATTTCCAGCGTCCGCTCGCCGCCGCCGGCCTCGCGCGCGCGGCGCGGGCGCTGCACGCCCACGGCACCCCGCGGATCCTGCTCACGCTCATCACCGACACCGTCGAGGCGCTGGCGCGCCAGCTCGCGGCGGTGGAGCGGCTGGCGGCCGCGGACCCGCTCGTGCGGGCGACGATCGCCGGCTATCATCTCGAGGGTCCGTACTTGCTGCCCGAGCCAGGCTACCACGGCGCGCACGACCCGCGGAAGATGAAGGCCCCGGATCCGGCGGAGTTCGACCTGTTCTGGCGCGCCGCGGGCGGGCGCATCCGCCTGATCACGCTCGCGCCCGAGTGGCCGGGGTCGCCCGCCTTCATCCGGCACGTGGTGGGCCACGGGGTGCGCGTCGCGGTGGGGCACTCCAACGCGGATGACCGCGCCCTCGACGCGGCGACCGCCGCCGGCCTCACCCTCTGCACCCACGTCGGCAACGGCGTGCCGCAGCAACTGCACCGCCACGACAACATCATCCAGCGCCTGCTCGCGCGGGATGAGCTGACGGCGGTCTTCATCCCCGACGGGATCCACCTCCCGCCGGCGACCCTGCGGAATTTCGTCCGCGCCAAGCCGCGGGACCGAGTGCTCTTCACCACCGATTGCGTCGCCGCCGCCGGTGCGCCGCCGGGGCGCTACACGGTCGGCGCCATCGAGGTGGAAGCGGGTGCGGACGGCGTGGTGCGGGAGCCGGGCAAGCCGAACTTCGCGGGCTCCTCCCTCACTCCGGATCGCGCGGTGGCGAACGTGCGCCGCTTCCTCGGCTGGTCGGAGGCGGAGGCGCGCCACGCGTGCGGCGCGGGGGCCGCCGTGGCGGTGGGCTGCTGAATCATTTACCCCGGCCGGGCGCCTGATTTCGCGCTTGCCGCCGGCGGGCCCGACGGGCGTTTTGGGCCTGTCTGCTCCTGTAGGATGTCCGCTCTGCGGCGGACGCATCCTACCCCCCCTCGGACCCCTATGCTCCCCTCCCGTACGCCCGCCGGCGCGCCGCTGCGCGTCCTCTACGGCTTCACCGGCGAGCACATCACCTCCTTCAATGCAACGAACGCCGCCCTGAGCCAGCTCCGTTTGTCCGCCAAGACGGTTAACCTCAGGTTTGGCTACCAAGCCCGGCCCTCGCTCGGCTTCACCCTCGACGTCGCCAACGCGTTCAATGAGCCGCCGGTCTTTTACATCGGCTTCAAGGACCGGATGTGCCGCCAAATCAATAACTTCGTCACCGTGACCGCTGGGGTGAACCGCCGCTTCTAACCGCGGGCGCGTCCCGCGCCTCCGCCGTCCATCCGCGGCCGGGGTCCCCGTACCGCGTCCCGCGCCCTTTTCACCTCCCGCTTCCGCTATGTCCTCCCTGTTTCGCTCTCTTTCTTTTCCGACCTTTCTCCGCGCCGTCCTAGCGTGGCTCGTGTGGTCCGTCGCCCTGCCGGCGTTGCGCTCGGCCGAATCCGGCGGCGCCACCCTCACCGGCACCGTCAGCAACGCCGCCTCCGGCAACCTGCTCGAGGGCGCGCGCGTCACGGTGCCGGCGCTCGGGCTGGTCGCGCTCACGGACGCGACCGGGCTCTTCACCCTGCCCGCGCTGCCGCCCGGGACGCACGATGTCATCGTCACCTACGTCGGGCTGGATGCCGCGCGGGCGAGCGTGACCGTGGCCGCGGGTCAGCGCGTGACGCGCGCGTTCGACCTCAGCTCCGCCGTCTACCAGCTGCAGGAGTTCCGCGTCACCGGCGAGCGCGAGGGTGGCGCGGCGGCGATCACCGCGCAGCGCAACGCGGACAACGTGAAGAACATCGTGGCGATGGATTCCTACGGGAACCTCCCGAATATGAACGCCGGCGAGGTGGCCATCCGGCTCCCGGGCGTGGCCGGCTCCTTCAGCGATGAGAACGAGATCAGCGGCTTCACCGTCCGCGGCATCGGCCCCGGGCTCAACACCATCACCCTCGACGGCTCGCCGCTTACCAGCCAGGGCGCCTTCGCGCGCAGCACGATGATCAACAACATCACCGGCACGATGTTCGACCAGCTCGAGCTGGTGAAGGGGCACACGCCAGACAAGGGCGCGGACTCCCTCGGGGGCACGATCAACCTGAAGAGCCGCTCGCCCCTCGGGATGCGGGAGAAGCGTCGCGTGTCCTACAGCGCGAGCGTCCGCTGGGCACCCCCGTTCCTGGAGCACATCCCCCTGCGGGAGGCCCACCGCGCGCACCCGCTCCTCAACGTCCAGTGGCAGGAGGTCTTTGGCATTTTGGGCGGCGCGCGGAACCTCGGCGTGTCGGCCAACCTATTCTACAGCGAGAATGCCGTCGGCGGCTTCCGCGCCGTGCGCGATTTCCAGAACACCACCACGGAGCCGGCCTACGTCTGGGACTACCGCACCTGGGACAACTACAACAACCGCAAGCAGCTCAGCCTGAGCGTGAAGGCGGATTACCGCCTGTCGCCCCGGACCAAGCTGTCGGTGAACACGATCCTGAACGACGCCAACGAGACCTTCCGCCGCCAGTACGAGACGCGCGCCTACACCGGCAACCAGAACACCGTCCCCTCGGCGACCACCGGCGTGGTTCCCGGTTACACGAGCCTCGTGACGACAGTGCGCCCGGTGGCCGCGGCAATCATCGACCAGACGACGACCGGCCCGGGCAACTTCTACAACCGGATGCGCCGGCTCGACCTCGGCGCGGAGCACGTGTTCGGCCGCCTCCGGCTGGATTACAACGCGGTGTACACCCAGACGAACATCAATGGCGGCTCGGGCGGGCGGGGTGGCGTGCTCATCAACCGGCTCACCGGCGCGGGCTGGATCCTCGACCGCACCGAGAACGACCTCTTCCCGCGCTTCCTGCCCAACGGCGGCCCCGACTTCACCAATCCCGCGAACTACCGGCCGACGCAGTACACGAACACGAACCTCCAGAACAACAACCAGCGCAAGGAGGTCCGCGGCAACGCGCGCCAGGAGTTGCCGGTCGCGTTCCCCCTCGCGGTCAAGGCCGGCGCCTCGTGGCGCGAGCAGTATGCCGACAACCAGAGCGTTTCTCGCCGATGGAGCTACGCCGGCACCGCCGCGCTGCCCTCCGACCCGAGCATTCTCTCCTACGACCAGGTGCGCACCGGGCGCCGGATGCCCTACTGGGAGAACCAGCAGATCTTCCGCGACCGCCAGCCGGTCAGCCCCGAGCTCTGGCGCGAGGACCGCTACTACTTCTTCCAGAACAACTACACCGCCAACCGCGCCGTCACTGAGTGGGTGACTGCGGGCTACGGGATGGTGCAGGGGAGGGTGGGCCGCACCGGCCTCCTCGCCGGCGCTCGCACCGAGCGGACCGAGACGGAGAGCTGGGGCTACGTGCGCAACCGCTTCGGCAGCACCGCGGCCCAGCAGACCGCCGACCCGCAGGGCTCCGCCGACCGCGACTACGCCAACACGCTGCGCAAAATCCGCGGCGACTACACACGCTCCTTCCCCAGCGCGCACCTCACCCACGACGTCACCGCGGACCTCAAGGCCCGCCTGAGCTGGTCCACCAGCTTCGGCCGCCCGGCGCTCAACAACGCGATGCCCAACGAGACGGTAAACGAGATGAACCAGTCCCTCACGATCAACAACCCGAACCTCGGGCCGCAGAACGCGGTCAACTGGGACGCCGCGCTCGAGTACTACTTTGAGCCGGTCGGCAGCCTTGCGGTGTCGTGGTTCCACAAGCGGATCCGGGACTACATCGTGTCCGGCACGACGTTCGGCACGGTCGCCACGGGCAACGACAACGGCTACAACGGGGAGTACGCGGGCTTCACGCTGCTCTCCTCGGCGAACGCCGGCACCGCGGTGGTGCAGGGCTGGGAGGTCTCCTACCAGCAGCAGTTCACCTTCCTGCCCGGGCTGCTGAAGGGGCTCGCATTCTCCGGCAACTACACGTCCATCGCCGCGGCGGGGGACTTCGGCGGCGCGACCAGCCGCAGCACCAACGAGGTTCCCGGCTTCATCCCGCGGACCGCCAACGCCAGCCTCTCGTGGCGCTACCGCGCCTTCAGCACGCGCCTCCTCTACAGCTACGTCTCGACCTACATCACGAGCTTCAACGCCGCCACGCCCGGCTATAACAACTACCGCTCGAAGTACGAGACGGTGAACCTCGGCCTGACCTACCAGTGGCGGCCGAACGTCCAGTTCACGCTCGATGCCGGCAACCTGTTCAACGAGCCGCAGGTGCTCTACCGCGGCTTCGCGAGCCGGATGTCCACCACCATCCTCAACGGGACCACGCTCACCTTTGGGGTGAACGGCCGCTTCTGACCTGGCGGCCCCGCTCAGGGCCGCAGGATGACCTTCATGAAGCGTCCGCCGTCGCGGGCGCTGAGGCGGGCGAACCACTCCGGGCCGTCCGCCAGCGGGGCCACGGTCTCGATCATCGGCCGCACGTCGATTACTCCGCGCGCGATCAGGTCGAGGCAAAGCGGGTATTCCCCGGCGCTGGCGCACGAGCCGAGCAGGGTCAGTTCACGGGTGACCACCGCCTGCAGCGGGAAATCCGGGGTGACCGGCGCTAGGTTGCCCACGAGCACGCAGGCCCCGCCGCGGCGGACGGTGGCGAGCGCGAGATTCAGGGTCGGGCCGTAGCCCACGACCTCGAACGCGGCCGCGGCGCCCTCGCCGCCGGTGGCCGCGCCCACCGCGGCAGCGGCATCCTCCCGGCCGGAATTCACCGCGCGGGTGGCGCCCAGGCGGCGGGCGAGCTCGAGACGGTTGTCGCTCAGGTCGATCGCGATGATCTCGCCGGCCCCCGCCCAGCGCAGCGCCTGGATCACGAGCAGGCCGATCATCCCGGCCCCCACCACGACCACCGGCTGCCCGGCCGGCTCCTCGCCGCGCCCGCGCAGCGCCTCGCGCCAGCGCGTCACGGCGTGCACCGCGATCGACACCGGCTCGACCATCGCGGCCTCGGGATAGGGGAGGGAATCGGGCAGGCGATAGAGGATGCGCGCGGGGAGCGCGAGGCGCTCGGCGAAGGCGCCGTGCTGGCGGTACTCCGCAGGCGCAACCCCCACCACGCGGCGGTTCGCGCAGAGGTTTACCTGGCCGGCCGCGCACGACGGGCACGCGCCGCAGGAGATGGTGGAATCGAAGGTCACGCGGTCGCCCACGCGCCAGCCGGTCGCCCGGGGCCCTGTGGCGAGCACCTCGCCGGCGGCCTCGTGGCCCATAATCAGCGGTGGCCGGCGGCGCCCGGTGGAACCGTCCCAGCCGTGGATGTCGCTCCCGCAGATGCCGCAGGCGTGAATGCGCAGAAGCACCTCATCCTCAGCCGGGACGGGATCCGGCATCCGCCGGACTTCGAGCTGCGACGGGGCGGTGAGGACCAGTGCCTGCATCGGACGTCAGGCGCGGGCGGTCCGCTTGAGCACGAGTAGGTCCTTCATCACTCGGGAGAGGTCGGCCGACTTGTCGAGGCCACCGAAGGCGTCGTGCGCGCGGCGGTAGAGGCGGTAGAGTTCCTCGTAAGTAAGCTGGTGCGCAGCGTGGGGACGGTAGGCCTTGGGCAGCACGCTGGTCATCGCCTTCTGAGCCGCGGGGAAGTTGGGATGCGCCTCCGCGATGACCGCGGCCCCGACCGCCGCGCCGAGCGCACAGGCTTGGGTGGATCCGGCCACCTGCATCACGCAGCCGGTGACGTCCGCGTAGATCTGCATCAGCAGCGGGTTCTTCTCGGCGATGCCGCCCGCGCAGACGATGCGCTGGACCGGCACGTGGTGCTCCTTGAGGCGCTCGAGGATAACGCGCGCCCCGAAGGCCGTAGCCTCGAGGAGCGCGCGGTAGATCTCCGCCCGGGTGGTGTGCAGCGTCTGCCCGACCAGCAGGCCGGTCAGCATCGGATCCACGAGCACGGTGCGGTTACCGTTGTTCCAGTCGAGGGCGAGGAGCCCTGACTGGCCCGGCTTCAGCCGCATGGCTTCCTTGGTCAGCTTAGTGTGCAGCGCCGCGTCGCCCTCGCAGACCACCTCGGTCCACCAGTTGAAGATGTCGCCCACGGCGGCCTGACCCGCCTCGATGCCGCAGTAGCCGGGAAGGATCGCGCCCGGTACGATTCCGCAGATACCGGGGATTTCCCGCGGCACCAGGTCCGGCGAGACCACGGCGCAGTCGCAGCTGGAGGTCCCGATGACCTTGACCAGCACGCCCTCCTGGATGCCGCAGCCGATCGCGCCGTAGTGGACGTCCATCGCGCCGATCGCGATCGGGATGTTGGCCGGGAGCCCGAGGCGCTCGGCCCACGCGTAGCCCAGTTTCCCCGCGGGGGTGTGGGCGTCATAGGCTTTCTCGTACAGCCGGTCGCGCAGCTCGGCCAGCTTCGGGTGCAGCGTCCCGAGGAACTGCTTGTCGGGCAGGCCGCCCCAGCTCTGGTGGTAGAGCGCCTTGTGGCCGGCGCAGCAGATGCCCCGGGTGATGCGCTCGGGCTTGCTGATCTCCGAGAGGACGGACGGGATCCAGTCCGCCAGTTCGACCCACGAGTGGGCGGCGTCAAAGACGTCCGGCGCGACGCGGAGGCAGTGGAGGATCTTGGCCCAGAACCACTCGGGCGAGTAGGTGTTGCCGCACTTCGCGATGTACTGCGGACGGATGGAGGCGGCGAGCTCCGTGATCTGCGCGGCCTCGTCGATGCTGGTGTGGTCCTTCCAGAGCCAGCATTGGGCGTGGGGGTTGCGCTTCCACTTGGGGTTGAGCGCGAGGGCGCGGTTGTTGGCGTCGACCGGCAGCGGGCTGGATCCGGTGGTGTCGATGCCGATCCCGACGACCTGGTCCCGCGCGAAACCCCGCTTGCGGGTGGCGGCCGCGAGGGCGGATTTCACGCTCTTCTCGAGCCCCAGCAGATGGTCGCCGGGGTACTGGCGGGCGAGGTGATGGTCCTTTGGGTCCAAGATCACGCCCTGGCGTCCGCCCGGGTAAGGGAAGACGGCCGAGCCAAATTCCTCCCCGTCCGCGCAGCGGACCACGAGGGCGCGGACGGAACTGGTGCCGAAGTCGATACCGACGGTGAACATGGATGAGGAAGCGCCGGGCGGCCGGTCCGACCAAGCTGGCACACCCGGCGCGGCGAGGGCAAGCGCCGGGACGTCACAATCAGCGGTCGGGCCGGGGGAGAGCCTCCTTTTGGAGCGCAGTCGGGAACCAGTAGGGCAGATCGCGGAATGAGTCCCAGCACCGCTCGAGCACCCCGGCCTTGGCCCACGCGGTCGCCAGCTTCGCGACCGCGGCCTGCATCCCGTCGGGGGGGAAAAAGGTGATCGCGCCGGCTCTGCAGCTCCAGCAGTACCTAGTGGCCGCTCCCGGCGCGGCCTAGCGCAGCAGTCCGGCGAGGGGCGCCTTGAGGGCGGTGGCCCAGCGGGTGTAGCCGTCCTCGCGCGGGTGCAGGAAGTCGGGCATCACCGCGGCCGGCAGGGTGCCGTCGGCCGCGAGGAAAGCCGGGCTGAGGTCGAGGAAGGTCACGTGGCGGCCGTCGGCCAGCGGCGCGAGGCCGCGGTTGATCTCGTTCACCTGGAGGCGCTGCGGGTGGTCGGGGCGCTCGCCGCGGGGGAAGACCGCGAGCAGCAGGACGCGCGCCTCCGGAAGGCGCTGGCGGAGCTGCCCGACGATCGCTGATACGCCCGCGACGGTCTCCGCGGGCGTGTTGCGCGGGGTCGTGCCGTCGCGCTCGAGGCCGGTGTTGTTGGTTCCGATCATCAGCACGACGACGCGGGGCCGGAGCCCCTCGAGCGTGCCGTGCTCGATCCGCCAGAGCACGTGCTGCGTGCGGTCGCCGCCGATCCCGAAGTTCGCGGCGCGCAGCGGGGCGATCTCGCGGTCCCACACGGCCTTGCCGCCATTGGGGCCCGGGCGGCGCCAGCCGTCGGTGATCGAGTCGCCGAGGAACAGCACGTCGACCCCGCCACGGGCGGCCTCGGCGACGAAGCCCTCGTGGCGCTTGAGCCAGGCGGCGTCGCGGGGGGCAAGCTGGATGGCGGTGTTGGCCGCGGCCGGGAGGAGGAGGGCGGCGAGCAGTGGGAGGAGGCGGAGGAGGCGCACGGGGTTCAGAAGTTGAACTGGTCGATGTTGTCGCGGTTGAAGATGAACGGCTGGCCAAGGAGGATCTGGTCACCCTTGACCTCGTAGGTCGCGCCCGTGGCGGTGCGGAACGAGGTCGCGCCGGGCTGGAGCGTGCCCTTGGCGAGGGCCACGGCGGCCTCGACCGCGAGCGCGCCGAGGTCCTCCGTCTTCCAGAGGATGACGCTGTCGGTGACGCCGTCCTTCACGTAGCGGCGGTTCTCGCTGGGGAGGCCGAGGCCGATGACCTTCACCCGAACGGCCTTGCCCGCCTGCTTCACCGCCTCGGCGGCGCCGGGCACCGCGGGCGAGCAGATGTTCATCAGCAGCCGCAAGCCGGGATGGGCGCTGAGCAGCGTGGTCGCCTCGGTCTGCGCCTTGTCCTTCTGGTCGTCACAGGGGCGGACCGCGACCAGCTTCATCCGCGGGTACTTCTCAGCGAGCCGGGCGCGGATGTGCTTGAGCCACTCCTGCATGTTGGAAGCGGTGAGGGTGGAGAGGATGACGGCGAACTCGCCCTCGGCGTTGGTGAGCCGTGCGGCCTCGTCCATCAGAGTGTGGCCGATGCCCTCGGGGGTGGCCTGGTTGACGAAGAAGGCGCGGGCGTCGGGCAGGGCGTCGGCGTCGTAAGTGATGACCTTGATGCCGCGGGCCTGGGCCTTGCGTAGCGCGGTCGAGATGCCCTCGCGGTTCTCGCAGGCGGCGGCGATGACGTCCACGCCGAGGTTGATCCAGTTCTCGATGATCTCGTTCTGCTTGGCGGGATCGGTGTCGGTGGGGCCGTCGAAGAGCAGGTCGACGCCGAGGGCGCGGGCGGCCTTCTCGGCGCCGGCGCGGCAGGAGATGAAGTAGGCGTTGCCCTTCGACTTGGGCAGGAGCGCGACGGTGAGGCGCTTGCCGCCACCGGCGGCGTCGCGGGCGGAGTCGGGCGCGCGGCCGCAGCCGGCGAGGAGTACGAGGCCGGCGAGAAAGAGGGAGAGGACGGGCTTGATCATGAGGGGGAGGGGTGGGGGGCGCGGCGGGCGCGCCACGCGGTCCCTAGTCTTGGCGCGGTGCCGGCGGCCAAGGCAAGCAGGAGCAGCGCGCCGGTGAGGAGTCCCGCGACCTCGCGCGGTTGGCGGGCGTGCACGAGGCCGTTGTTGAGGATGGCGAGCGCGGCCACGCCGAGCAGCGTGCCGTGGACGGTGCCACGGCCGCCGAAGATGCTGGTCCCGCCGAGCACCACGGCGGTGATTGCGAGGAGCTCGTAGCCGGTGCCGGCGTCGGCGCGGGCCTGGCCCAGCCGGGCGGTGTAGATGACGGCGGCGAGGGCGGCGATCAGGCCGGAGAGCATGTACACGGCGGCGAGCTGCCGGCCCGCGGGCAGCCCTGCGTGCCGGGCGCCCTCGGGCGCGAAGCCGTGCGCGCGGCACGCGCGGCCGAAGGTGGTTCGGTGGACGAGCAGCCAGACCGCGGCCGCGACCGCGGCGAAAAGCCACGCCTGCGAGGGCAGGCCGAGCCAGCGCTCCTGGCCGAGGAAGAGGAAAGACGCCGGGAAGTTGGTGAACGTGTCCGCGCCGCGCGTGATCGCCTCCGCGAGGCCCCGGAACAGCGAGTAGGTGCCCAGCGTGACGATGAGGGGCGGCAGGCGCAGGCCGGCGATGAGGGCCGCGTTGAGGCCGCCGGCGAGCGCGCCGAGCGCGAGGGTGCAGCCGGCGGCGGCGCCCGGATCCAGCCCGGCGTCGCGCCAGAGCTTCCCGTAGAGCACGGCGCAGAGGCCGAGGAGCGAGCCCACCGAGAGGTCGATGCCGCCGGTGAGGATCACGGGCGTCATCGCGAGGGCGAGCAGGCCGATCTCGGCGGAGTGGCGCAGCAGGTCGAACGAGTTCTCGAGCGTGCCGAAGCGCGGACCGAGCGCGTGAAAACACAGCCACTCGAGGAGCACGACCGCCAGCAGCACGGTCTCGTGCCGGAGGGCGGGGCGGGGCATGGCGGAGGGCGTCAACATCAGGCGGGGCGCCCGCGGGCGCGTTCGGCGGCCACGGCGAGGAGGATGATCGCGCCCTGGATGGCCTTTTCCCAGTGGGCCTCGATCCGCAGGTGCGTGAGGGCGGGCGCCACGGTGGCCAGCAGGAGCAGGCCGAGCAGCACCCCGGCGAGCCGGCCACGGCCACCGGCGATCGCCACCCCGCCCACGACGACGGCCGCGATCGCCTTGAGCTCAAGCCCCGTGCCCGACTTCGGGTCCACTTGCGGCGACTGGATCACGTTCATCAGCGCGGCGAGCGCGGTGAGGGCCCCAGCGAGCGTGAAGGCACCGAAGGTCACGGCGGCGGGGCGGATACCCGCCAGCCGCGCCGCCTCGGCGTCCGAGCCCACCGCGTAGAGGTGGCGACCGGCCGCGAGGTGGCGGGACGCGATGGCAAGGAGCGTGAACAGGCCGAGCGCGGCGGCGATGAGGGTCCACTGGCCGGCGGTCTGGTCCAGGCCCAGCCATTGCAGGCCGTCGGGCAGGTTGACGAACGCGCCTTGGCGCCACCACCGCAGCCCCTCGCGCCATGTGACCATCGTCGCGAGGGTGACCACGATGGAGGGCAGGCCGAGGCCGGCGACGAGAAGGCCGTTGAGCGCTCCCAGCGTGGTCCCAAGCACGAGGGCGGCAGCGGCGACCGCGGCGGGCGGCCAGCCCTCGGCGGCGAGGAGCCCAGCGGCGACGCTGACCACGGCGAACTGCGAGCCGCTGGAGATGTCGATCTGGCGGCAGACGATGACCATCGCGGCCCCGCACGCCACGAGCAGCACCGGCGCCTCGCGGGCGGCGAGGGAGAGGAGCGGAGGCCCGGCGAAGAACCCCGGGGCGAACACCGCCAGCGCGCCCAGCAGGGCGGCGAGCGCGAGGCCCACGGAAAGCTCCCGCGGCCACGCCTTCATCGGGCGGCCTCCGTCGCGCGGCCAAGTGCCGCGGCCATCACGGTGTCAGGCGTCGCGTCCCGCGGCAGCACGGCCGTGAGCGTGCCCCCGCGCATCACCCCGATCCGGTCGCTCATCCCGATCACCTCCGGTAGGTCGCTGGAGATGAGCAGCACCGCGAGGCCCTCGCCGGCGAGGCGCCGCACGAGACGGTGGATCTCGGCCTTGGCACCGATGTCGACGCCCTGGGTGGGCTCGTCGAGGATCAGCACCCGCGGTCCGGTGGCCAGCCAGCGGGCCAGCGCGACCTTCTGCTGGTTGCCGCCGGAAAGGCTGCCCGCGGGGGCGAAGGGCCCGCCGCCGCGGATGCCGAGGTCCCGGATGAAGTCCTCGGTGAACCGTCGCTCGGCCGCGGGGCGCAGCCAGCCGCCCGGAAACAGGCGCCGGTGGCTCGCGAGGGAGGCGTTATGGGCCAGCGGCAGGTCGAGGATCACGCCGTGGCGACGGCGATCCTCCGGGACGTACGCGAGGCCCATCTCGACGGCTTCCCGGGGGCTCCGGGGGCGCACCGTTCGACCCAACAGCTCGATCGTCCCAGCGTCCGCCGGCGTGAGCCCGAACAGGATCCGGGCCAGTTCCGTGCGTCCCGCGCCGACCAGGCCGGCGAGGCCGAGGATCTCGCCCGCGTGCAAGTCCAGGCTGACGTCGTGCACGCCGGAGTCGCGGCGGCCGAGCCTGCGCAGGCGCAGCACGGCGCCGCCGGGCGGGCGTTCCGCCGGCGGGTAGGGTTGCGCGACCTCGCGGCCCACCATCAGGCGGATTAGCTCCGGTTCCGTGAGGTCGGCGGCAGGCCGGGTGCCGACGCTTTCACCGTCGCGCAGCACCGTGACGCGGTCCGCGAGGACGAAAATCTCCTCCAGCCGGTGGGTGATGTAGATTACACCCGTGCCCTGGGCGCGGAGCTCGCGCACTACCCCGTGGAGCCGCGTCTGCTCGGCCTGGGTGAGGGCGGCGGTGGGCTCGTCCATAACCACGATCCGCGCGCCGGCGCCGAGGGCGCACGCGATCTCGACGAGCTGCTGTTCGGGCATCGAGAGGTCGCGGACCTCTCGATGGGGGTCGAGCCGGGCGCCGACGCGCTCGAGCAGGGCGGTGGCGCGCCGGTGCCGCGCCGGCCAGTCTACGCGGCGGAGCGAACCGCCGGTCTCGAGCCGGAGGGCGAGGTTCTCAGCGATTGAGAGGTCGGGGAAGAGGGCCGGCTGCTGGTAGATGCAGGCGATGCCGAGCTGGTGGGCGCCACGAGGGTCGAGCGGCCCGGCCGGGCGGCCGTCCACGGCGACCGTGCCGCCATCGGGCCGGTGCGCGCCAGTGATAATGCGGATGAGCGTGCTCTTGCCGGCGCCGTTTTCTCCGAGGAGGGCGTGGACCTCACCGGCCCGCAGGTCGAAGTCGACGCCCCGAAGCGCGCGCGCGCCGCCGAATGACTTCGTCAGGCGGCGCAGTTCGAGGAGCGGGGCGGACATCGGGCTTCGGTGGGTGATGGCGCGGGTGGGCGGCACGGGCCAGAGAAAAGGCCGGGGGCGCCGGCGCCATCTCGGCGGGGTTGGACAGTCCGGCGGGCGGGCAACGGGTGCGGGGTTGCGCTACGCGGCGGTCTCTGAACCATCGCCGGCCGATGAGCTCCGCTCCCGACTCGTGGCTTGATCTCCTGCCGTTCCGCCGCCGGCTGGCGCGCGAGAACCGGCGCTTGCGGGAAGAACTGGCCCGGTTACGCGCGGATCAGGAGGAGTGGGCGCGCTTTTCCCCGCCGGGCCACTTCTATTCTCCGCTCCCGTCGGGAGCCGAGGTGGCGGACGCATTCGCGCGGGGAATGGCGGGTCCGCCGTTCCCCGGGATCGACCTGAACGAGCCGGCCCAGTTGGATCGCCTCGAGCGGTTCGCGGCGTGGTACCCGGAGCAGCCGTTCCCAGAGCAGCCCGACCCCGCGCGCCGCTTCCACCTCGCGAACCCGTCCTACGGGCACTTCGACGCGATCATGCTCTACGGGATGCTGCGCGAGGCGCGGCCGCGGCGGGTGATCGAGGTCGGGTCCGGCTTCAGCTCGGCGGCGATGCTCGACCTCAACGAGCACGTCTTCGGCGGGCGGATCGGGTTCACGTTCATCGACCCCGATATGCGCCGGCTGCGGCCGCTGCTGCGGCCCGACGACGCGGGCCGGTGCACGCTGGTTGAGCGCCGCGTCCAGGAGGTGCCGCTCGCGACCTTCGCGGAGCTGCGCGAGAACGACGTCCTTTTCATCGACTCCTCCCACGTCAGCAAGGTGGGCAGCGACGTGAACCGGCTCTACCTTGAGGTGCTGCCCGCGCTGGCGCCCGGGGTGCTCGTGCACATCCACGATGTCGCCGGCAATTTGGAGTACCCCCGGGAGTGGCTCGACGAGGGGCGCGCCTGGAACGAGCAGTACCTGCTGCGCGCGTTCTTGATGCACAACGTGGCCTGGCGGATCGAGCTCTTCACTGGCTTCCTATTCAACACGCGGCACGAGTGGTTCCGGGAACGGATGCCGCTCTGCGCCCGCGGCGGCGGGGGGCAGCTTTGGCTCCGCCGGATTTCCGGCTGAGCGGGGGCGCGGCTCCGGCGGCGCCGTCCCGTCCGGCAGCCGCAGGCGGAAGATGCTGCCGCGGGGCGCCCGCGGCTCGTGTTCCAGGCTGCCGCCGAGGGCCCGGAGGTAGGCCTTGGTGATCGCCAGACCGAGCCCGAACCCGCCGCTAGCCCGGCCGCGGGACCGGTCCGTCCGGAAGAAGCGCCGCGTGAGGTGCGCGCGGTCCGCCTCGCTGATGCCCGGCCCCTCATCCGCGACCTCGATCAGCACGCCGCCGGGCGCCGCCCGGCTGGAGACGCGCACCTCGGAATCGGGGGGGCCGTACTTGATCGCGTTGTCGATCAGGTTCTGCAGGGCCTGGCGGAGGAGCACGGGGTCCGTCCGGAGCCGGAGCCCCGCCTCCGCGACGACCAGATGCTGGTTTTTCTGCTCGGCCAGGATGCCGAGTTCCTGCGCGCCGCCCCCAGCAACTCGTCGAGTACAACCGGGGCGGGATGCAGCGCCTCGCCCCGGCCATCCGCGCTGGCCAGCTGGAGCAGCCGTTCCACCAGTTGCTGCAGGCGCTGCGATTCCTCGAGCATCGAGGCGATGATGTCGCGGTACTCCTCCTCCGACCGGCCCCGCCGCAAACCGACCTCGCCGAAGGTGCGCAACGTGGTCAGGGGCGTGCGGAGCTCGTGCGAGGCGTCGGCCACGAAGCGGTCCAGCGCCAAGAAGGAGTTTTGCAGGCGGTCCAGGGTGACGTTGAACACCCCGCGAGGCGGCCCAGTTCGTCGTGAGGGTTGGCGACCGGCAGGCGCCGCCGCAGGTCCTCCGCGGAGATCCGCCGCGCCTCGGCCGCCATCCGGTCGAGCGGCAGGAGACACCGCCGGGTGAAGAAATAGCCGCCCACGACCAGCAGCGCCACGAACATGGGCAGGGTGACGAAGATGATGAGCTGGAGGTCCGGCAGGGCATCGGCGTGGGGCTGGTGGACCCGGATGAGGCGCAGCAGCCAAGGGACTGTGGCCCCGGGCATCGTGAGGGGCACGGTGAGGGTGCGGAGTCGCAGGTCGGGCGCGACCGAGAACACGCTGATCGTGCCAGGCGCCGCGAGGCGGACGGGCGGGGGCAGGATCAGGTTGCGGTTCTCGGTGAAGGGCCAGCGGCGGAGCACGAGGCCGCTGCGCTCATCCCACAGCTCGAACCACGGGTGCTCGGTGACGTCGACCGGTCCGCGGGCGATCTCGCTCCCCTGCCACCGCAGGGAATCCCCAGCGGTCGCCAGCAGGCTGCGCTCCATCTCCGCCAGGTCTTGCCGAAGTTGGTGGTCGAGCGGCCGGGCGAGGCGCACGGCGACGAAGGCGTAGAGGGTCGTGGCAAAGAGAGCCACCAGCGCCGTGCTGCCGGCGGCGTA
>VHCI01000071.1 GCA_016871775.1 Verrucomicrobiota bacterium
TGGACGGTGCTCACGTTGCCATCCGGGTCGTTGAGGTTCGCCTGCATGAAGAACTGGGTGCCAGCGGTGATGTTCGTCGGGGTCAACGCCTGGACCTGAATGGTCGGCGGGGCGCTGGTGGCCGGGAAGATGGTCAGGTTGACCGTGGGCGAGACCGTCTGGTTGTTGTTGCTGTCGCGGGCGATGGCGTAGAGCCGCACCGGGTAGGTGACCGCGCCGGTGTTCTCGTTGATGGTCGGCGTGATCGTGCTGAAGTCGAACTGGCTCAGGTCGAAGGCCCGGCGGTAGAAGTTCGTGGTCTGCTCGCGAGTCGCGAGGCCGATGCTGACGTCATTGAGGAAGATCTCAACGTTGCGCAGGGTGGAACCGGTGCCGGTGGCGACCGCGGTGGCCTGGAAGTTGATGGTCGAAGCGGTCTGCAGGCCGTTGCCGGGAATGGGCGTCGCGGTGACTGTGACCGTGGGCGGGGAACCGACGACGTTGGCGACGTTGACGGTGAGCGGGGCCGTGGTGACCACCTGCGCGTTGAGATCGATCACGCGTGCGGTCAGGATCCGCTCGCCCAACTGGGCTACGGTGGGGATCCAGGAGAAGGTGTAGGGGGCCGTCGTATCCGCCCCGATCTGCACCCCGTCGAGGAGGAACTCCACCAGTAGGAACTGGGCGCCGCCGCCGAGCACGGACGGGGTGGCGGCGAGGGTGATCGGTACCCCCGGCGTCGCGCGGGCGGTCGCGTTCGGATTGGGCGCGGTGAATACAATCGTCGGCACCGGCAAGGCGGCCGAAACCGTCACGGAGCTGGAAATCGCCGTGTTGCCGCGGGCGTCGGTCGCGATCGCGTCGATGACGTAAGAACCAGGCAGCGTGGGCAAGAAAGTCGTAACGTAGGGCGCGGCCGTTAGGCCGTTGCCCGCGTTCACCGGCGCCGGGCTGCCATTCACATAGAATTGGACGCTGGCAATCGTGCTGTCGATGGAGGTCGCGGTGGCAGCGAGGCTGATGGCGGATCCCGGCGTGGTGGAGGCGCCGTTGGCGGGCGTGAGGAGATTTACCGTGGGCGGCGCGCCGACGGGCGAAATCACCAGCACCGAAACTTGGACGTCGCGGGCGGTCCCGGCGTTGTCGGTCGCGCGGGCGGAGAGCACGTACGGGCGCGAAAGCTCGCCGGCAGCGAGCGCCGGGGCGGCGTAGCGGTGGGTGAAGGGCGCGGAGGTATCCTCGCCCACCTTCGTCCCATCGACAAAGAACTCGACCCGCACCACCGCGCGGCCGGAGGACGCGACCACATCAGCGACGAGCGTGCGCACCGCCCCGCTGGGCAGCGTCGTGCTGGCGGCCGCCGCGGCAGTGCGGGGGGAGAGCGTGAGATTGATGATCGGGGAGGTGCTGTCCGAGATGTTTACCCCGACCGCAGGCGCCGCCACGGCGTTACCCGCGTTGTCGGTGGCGATGGCCGAAATCGACGCCACGCCCGACGAGGTGGGAGTCCAGCTGACGGACCAGACACCATTCGTGACCGACGTCACGCCAGCCCCTCCGAGACCCGCGGTGGTGCCGTTGACGAATACCTGGATGCTGCTGATCGAGCCGTCGGCGTCGGTCGCGGTACCGGAGATGGTCGTGGTGTTGTTGGCGGCCACGAACGAGCCGCTGACCGGGGTCAGGATGCCAAGCACCGGGGGCTCGCCGATCTGGCCGGTGATGTTGATGGTGAAGTCCGCGGAGTCTACGGAACCGCCGAGGATGTCAAAGGCGCGGGCCCGCAGCACCCGCCGGCCGGGCTCGTTGGGGGCGGTAAAGAGGATAGTGTAAGGCGGGGCGGTGTCGGTGCCGATCAGGGTGATACGCGAGGCGCCCACGTAGTAGAACTCCACCGACGCGACGCCGGCCGGGGCCGAGGCGTTCGCGCTGATCACCCGGGATGAATTCACGGGAATACTCGCGTTGTTGGGTAGCAGCGAGAGGCTGACCGTGGTTGCTTGGGCCACGACTTGCACCGCGGGCGAGTTGCGAACCACCCCGTTCGAGTCCGTGGTCCGCACCGTGAGGCTGTAGGAACCGGCGGCGGTGGGGGTCCAGGTGGTGCTGTAGCTGGTCGCAGCCGCGCTGCCGGGCAGCGTGGCAACCACCGTGGAACCGGCCAGGAACTGCACTTGGGAGACAGTGACACCGGGCGCGGCGTCGACGCTGGCGCTGAACACGAGCGGCGTTCCCACCTGGGCACCACCCGCAGTCGGGCTCGTGATGACCACCTGGGTGCTCACCGTGATGACGGTGACGTTGACCGTCGCCGAGGTGACCACCGTGCCGTTCGCGTCGGTAACGCGGGCACTGAGGTTGAAGTCACCGGCGGAGGCTGGCGTCCACGTGCCCGTGTAGGACGTGGTGGCGGGCTCACCGGCCACGGTGGAGACGACCGTGCTCCCCGCGAGGAACTGGACCCGGGTGATCGCCACACCGGCGGAACCCGGGTTCACCGTCGCCGTGATCGGCACCGGCGTTCCGGCGCCCAGCTGATTGCCCGGCGTGGGACTGGTGATGACGATGGTCGGGGGCGCCGGGTTGACCGTGACATTCACGGCGGCCGAGGTGACCACGCTGCCGAACGAGTCGGTGGTCCGGGCGGTGAGCGCGGTGGCCCCGGCGGCGGCCGGCGTCCAGGCCAAGGTGAAGGGAGCCGCCGTGACGGTGCCCACGGGAACGCCCCCGGCGAGGAACTCAACCTTGGTGATCACGGAGCCCGCGGTGGCGGCGGCGGATGCGGTCAAGTTGATGGCGGTTCCCACCACCGCGGCCGAGGCGTTGGCGGGCGCGGTCAGCGAAACGCTCGTGGCAACGACGCCGGATACGGTCACACCGGAGGAGGTCGCGCTCGCGCCCAAGGTATCGGTCACCCGAGCCGTGAGGGTGGTGTCGCCGGCGGTCGGCGTCCACTTGACCGCGTACACGCCCCCCACGGGCACCGTGACCGTGCCGATGACCGAGGTCCCGGCGAGGAACTGGACCTGTCTGACGATGGCACCCGGCGTGGGGGCGGTGGCGGTGGCCGTGACATCCGTGGGGACTCCAACCGTGACCACAGCCCCGGGGACCGGGCTCGTCACCGCGACAAAGGCGGAGGGGGACTGACCGACCGTCACGTTGACGGCGGCGGTCTCGGCGGTGGTGCCGGCAGAGTCGGTGACGCGCGCCTTGATCGCGAAAGTGCCCACCGCGGCCGGGGTCCACGCCAGCGTGAAGGGTGCGGAGGGGACCACGCCGAGGGACGTCGCGCCCGCGAAAAACTCCACCTGCGTGACCACCGTGCCCGGCGTCGCCGAGGCGGAAGCGGTCAGCGTGAACGGCACGCCGAGCGTCGCGGTCGAGGCGCTGGCGGGGGCGGTCAGGGTCACCGCCGTCTGCGCGACGCCGGTAACCGTCACGCCGGTTGAGGTGACCGTGCTGCCGAGCGTGTCGGTGACCCGCGCGGTAAGCGTCGTGTTGCCGGCCGACGGCGTCCATTTGACCCTATACTGCCCGCCCACGGGGCTCGCGACGGTGCCGATCACGGTATTTCCAGCGAGGAACTGCACGCTGGCCACGGACGCTCCGGGGGCCGAGGCGGCCGCCGTCGCGGTAACATCGATCGGGGTGCCCACTGCCACCACGGCGCCGTTCGTCGGCGCAATCAGGGTGACCGAGGCCGCCGCTGCACCCACGGTCACCGAGGAGGCCGCGGCGGTGAGGGTCGCGCCCGTGGAATCCGTCACCTGCGCGGTCAGTGAGAACGCACCACTTGCGGCGGGGGTCCAAGATACCACGTAGGGCGAGACCACCGCGGGCGCGCCGATCGGCGTCCCGTTGGCGAGGAACACCACCGAAGTCACCGAGGCCCCGGGGCTGGCGTTGGCCGTGGCGGTGAGGGTCACCGGCGCCCCGACCGTCGCTACCGACGGGGGCGAGACGAGCGCCACCGTGGGCAGCGCGGCCAGTGCCGTGACCGTCACGGGGGCGGAAAGGGTCACGTTGCCTTTGTCGTCCACCGTCTGCGCCCGCAGCGAGTAGGCCTTGGCAACCGCCGGAGTCCAAGTCGTGGTGTAGGGAGCGACCAGGTCACTGCCGATCGGATCCCCATCGGCGAAAAAGGTCACGCCCCCGCCCGCGTTCGGCGAGATGAAACCATCGGCGTCCGCCGCCACGGCGGTCAGTGAGACGCTGGACCCCGTGGCCACGAACGCACCGGAGGCCGGAGACGTCAGCGAGACCGTTGGGGCAACTCCGACCGGCGGCACCACCGTGAAGTCCACGGTGGCAGAATCCACCGTCGCCCCATCGCTGGCAACCGCCCGGGCAAACAGCGTGTGCGCCCCCGGCGCCGCCGTCACCGTGTAAGCGACGTTGTAGGGGGCCCGGGCCACGGAGGCGACGGGAATCGCCACTTGGTCCAAATAGTAATCCACGCGGCTGACGATGCTGCCGGCGATCGCCGCCGTGGAGCGGAGGAACACCTGCGAGCCCTGCGGTAGCGTCGCGCCAGTGGTCGGAGCGAGCAGGCTGACCGCGGTGCCACTCGCGGTGGACACCGTGACGTTAGCGGGCGCGGAGATGGCGGTGATCCCGGACGAATCGGTAACCCGCGCCGTGACCGCGTTATTGCCCAACACGGAAGGAGTCCAAGCCGCGCTGTAGGGCGTAGCGTTGAGGGCTCCGCCCAGCGCGATGCCGTTCACGAGGAACTGGACCGACGTGACAGTGGCGCCGGTGCTGGCCGTAGCGGCGGCGGTCAACGTGGCCGCGGTGCCCGCGGTGGCGGTCGCCGGGGCCGAGACCGTGATCGTCGGCAGCGAGACGACGGCGGTGACCGTCACGGCCGGAGACTGGCCAACATTGCCGCGATCATCCACCGCCTGCGCCACCAGGGAGTAACTCTTGGCGACGGAAGGGGTCCACGTGACCGAGTACGGGGCGGTGAGGTCCGTGCCGACCGGCTCGCCATCGGCGAAGAAGGTGACGCCGCCGCCGGCCGAACTCGGGATGAAGCCGTCCGGGTCGGCTGCGGTAGCGGTGAGCGTGACGGCCGTGCTCGCGGCGAGGTAGGCGCCGGCGGCCGGGGCGGCAACCGTGACAGTGGGCGGGAGACCCACGGCGGAGACCACATTGAAGTTGACCGAGGGGGAATCGAAAGTCGCGTCCCCGCCGCCGGAGTTGGCGGTCGCCCGGGCCGTAATCGTATGCGCGCCGGGGGCCACGCCAGCAGCGAGGTATGAGACATTGTACGGCAGCTGGGTGGCGGTCGCGAGGACGGACTCGCCGGCCGTACCGGCATCGAGCACGAACTGGACCTGTCGCACCACCCCGTCGGAAAGTGCCGCGGAAGAGCGGAGGAAGACACGTGAACCGAGCACGAGAGAACCGCCGCTCGCGGGCGCAAGGATCTGGGCGGAACGCGCGGCGGAAAGCGTGACAACGCTGTTGGCGGTCGCGTTGTTCACAGAGGCGCCAGCACCAGTGGTGTTGGCGGAGGTGTCCGTGGCCGTGGCGGAGATCGAGTAGGTGCCGGCGACGCTCGGGAACCAAGGCACGGTGAAGGGCGAGGTACCGGTCGCGGTGCCGATGTTAGTCCCGTTCACCGAGACGACCACGGAGACAATCGATGCGCCAGCGGTGGGCGCCGCGGTGACGCTGATGACCAACCCTGCCGGGGTGCTCACCACGCCGGCGGGCGAACCGGTCGCCGGGAAGGCCCCGGGCGTAAAGGAGATCGTCGGAGTGCCGAGCGCACCGGGGGTGGCAGCTAGGGCAGCGAGGCCGGCCAGCACCGACGAAACGCAGCGGAAGGAGGGAGGCATAGCGGGCGGTGGGGCGGTTTATTTCGCGCTGCTGCGGGTGCGGGGCTCGGCGCTGGCCGGGGTCACAATCGTCGGGTTCTGGAAGAGCGAGTTCGCTGGCGTGCTCTTGAGGTTCTGCTTCTTGGGCGAACCACCCGGACTGACCAGGTTGGCGGTCACGAAGATGAGCAGGTTGCGCTTCTGCGCGCTCTCGCCCTTGGAGCGGAAAAGCCGACCCACCAGCGGCAGGTCCCCGAAGAAAGGAATCTTGTCGTTCACCTTCTTGACCTCCTCCCGGGTCAGGCCGCCCATCACGAGCGTCGCCCCGTCCCAGATGGTGACTTTGGTGGAGATGTCGCGCACCGAGAAGATCGGCTGGTAGAAGCCGGGCGGCACGGTGACCGTGGTGGTGCCAGAGATGGCGACGCTGGGGCCGCCGTACTCGACAAAACCCTCGAACTCGGTGACTCGGGGATTTAGGTCGAGGCTGATGCTGTAGTCGTCCTCCTCCACGGTTGGGGTGACCTTGAGTTCCACGCCGACGTTGCGGGCGGTGAATTCCTGTGGCGTCCCGGCGGTGATCGTGACGCCGGCCGCGCCGCCAGCGACCGCGCCGGTGCCGACCTGGCTTTGGATCTCGCCGTAGCTCTGCGGGTAGCGCAACTCTTGAGCGACGGTAATATTGGCGGGATTGCCGGAGAGCACCGTCAGCTTCGGCGAGCTGAGCAGATCGGTGCCCTGCTTCTGCGAGAGGGCGCGGACGGCCGCGCTGACATCGAACTCACCTACGAAGCCCACGATGTTCGCGAGAGCGTTGGCCGTGGCCGCCAGTTGAACGCTGCCGGGCACGCCCGTCGGCGAAACCGGGACTCGCAACTGGCCCTGCGTCTGGTTCGGATCGGTTTCCGAAAGGGAGATCGCGGGATCCTTGATGACGAGCGCGTTCGCGTTCGACGTGCTCGGGAAGGCACCGACCAGCGGGCGGGTGACCCCGGCGCTGGTGTAGGTCTCCTGCGGGTCGAAGATCTGGCGGCCATTAACATCGAGCACAGGCGCGCCAGTGGTCGGGTTGACGCGGGCAATGCCACGGCGGTTCAGGTTCCAAGTGACGCCGAGTTCCTCAAGCGCCCCTTCCTGTACCTCCATAAACTTGGCCTCGATCTCGACCTGGCGGACGTCGTTGTAACGGGCGAGGATGTTGCGGATGCGCTCGTTGTTGCGCGCGGTCTGGGTCACGAGGATCGCGGACCCGTCATAAGCGAGCGAGCTTCCCTCGACCGTGAAGCTGACGCCAGCCTGCTGAAGGAAGGCCTTCATCGCGGCGGCTTCGCCGCCAGTCGCCGCAGACTCGGCCTCGCCCGCCGCCCCACCCTCTCGAGAAGCGGTGGCGGAGGCGGCACTGGTGATGCCGGTCATCCGGAGCACCGTGGCGCGGGTGACCGGAAAGAACTGGGTCTCGAGCGTCGTGGTTTCGCCGCCCGGCCGGACCACCACTGCGTCGGCTTGCACCTCGTACTGGTAGCCGACGGCCTCGGTAACGAAATCGAGAACTCGCTTCAGCGTGGCGTTGCGCAGGGTGAGCGTGACGAGCGGATTTTTGTTGCTGGTGTCAATGAGCACGACGTTGACGCCCTTGGGGCCCGGAGTTCCGGAATTGTCGAACTCCTCGGAGATCGCGCTCAGAGCGGCGACCACGTCACCGATCGGGGCTCGGGTCCAGCTGACCGCCGGCAGCGTGATCTGGGCAAGCTTCTGAGCGAGCGGGGCGACGGCAGCCGTGCGATCGGCCTCGCGGGGGCGCTCCTGATAGATCCCGGGGCGCTGCCAGCTCTTGGTGACCTCCTCCAGCAACTGGGCGCGGGTCTTCTCGCGATTCAGCGCGCCCATCTCGGTCTTTTCCTCGGCAATCCGGAGAAGGAAACCCTTGGCGACGGTGTTGTCGGGTTCCTGCGCCTCGATGCCGCGGAAGGTCTCCTGCGCCCCATCCAGATCGCCCGCGACATACTGAGCCCGACCCTTCGCGATCAGCTGGGCGGTGGCGGCACGGTCGGAGGCGAAGGCCGGATCGACGCCGGCCGCCAGCGGCCGCGTCTCCGCGCGCGCGATCTGGCGTTCGATCCCAGCGGCGCGGGCGTTCGGGCTGGCTAGCTGATCGTGGGCGATCATTGCGGACCGCGCCCCGGCGATGTCTCCGCCTCGGACCAAGGCTTGGGCCCGGTCGAGCAACGCGGAGGCCTTCTCGGCCCGGAGGTCGCCGGCGACCTTCTGGGTCACCGGGTTGGCGGGCAGCGCCGCAAGGGCGGCGTCCACCGTGGTGATGGCCTCCTCATAGCGGCCGCCGCGGGCCTGCGTGCGGGCGGTGGACAGCTGCGTCTGCGCGGTGGCGACAAGTTGCTCCAAGCGGGCGGTCTCAGTGCGGGCGAGGGCCTCGGCCTCCTGCTCCGGGCTCGGCGCGGAGGGCGCTGGCGGCTGGGCCGGGTCCGGGACGCGCACCTCGACCATCGCCGGGGCCGGGCGCGCGGGCGCCGCCGCGACCGCAGCGGCGGCGGGTCGGCCACGAGCCTGGGCCTCGACCTCAGCCCGGAGCCGCTGCACGGCGCGGTCATCGGGGCTGAGCGCCGTGAGCCGCGCGAGGGCCTCCTGGGCTGCCGCCAGATTCCCGGCGTCACGCGCGCGAAGCGCCTCGGCCATCAGGCGGATCTTGGTGTCCGTGGGAGTTTGCGCCAAGACATCGCGCGCGAAGGGGGCCGAGCAGGAAAGCGCGGCGGTCAGCGCGACGAACAGGGACACGGGTACGGGGCGAATATTCATTGCAAAGGAAAGGATCGGCGGGGGAAAGGGTCAGGAAGTCGGAACGGGGCTCCCCTCCTCGGGGCCCTCGGGTTCGCGGGGCAGCAAAATCCGCCGGTCGGGCTGGGAGAGGCTCGCGGCCTCCTTGAGCACCTCGACCGAGGGCGGCGTGGCCTCGATCTTCTCGATCCGGTAGGTGGCCTCGCCCAACTTGAAGGAATCGCCGGATCGGACCTCGCGGGTCGCGGACTGCCCGGGCGCCGCGACAAAGGCGAACAGGGTGCCGGTGTAGACGCGCTCGCGGTGCGTCAGCGTGACGTCGCGCCCGGACTGCTCATCGCGCACCACTGCCGAGGCGACGCGCTGGCGGGTGGTCATGCTCTCAGCGACGGTCACCGGTTGGCTCCCGACGTCGAGGCTCCGGATGGTGAGCCCGAGGGTCGGCAGACGGCGCCCGGAGGCGGCAAGGAACACCTCGCCGGTACGCGTGTTCTGGAAAGTGCCGCGCCAATTTTCGGCGGCGCCAACGTATCCGATAAGTTGGAGGCGGAAGGGCTCCGGCCGCACCGCAACCAGTTCCAAGCCGAAAGGCCCGGCGGCATCGCCCTCGACCAGACTCGCGGGCGGCTTCACCGAAAACAGCCGAGAACGGCTGTTGTAATAGATTTCGGGGGGTGAGAAGGCGTCGTAGACCCACTCCCGGCCGCGGGTCTGCGCGGCGGGGGCGGACCACGCCTCGACCTTCACGGGGGGCGCGGCGACAGCTTTCGCCGCGTAGGGCTCCTCGCTCAACTGCACGGCGGGCAGCGGCAGCGCCTCGGCGCGTTGCTGCCGCAGGACCAGCGTGCCGAAACCGGTGGCGGAGCCGGCCACGATCAGCAGGGCGAGTCCGAGGTAGATTTTTTCGCTGGGGAGGGCGGCCATGCGGAGGGGTATCGTTTCAGGGGTTGGTCGCCTCCGCGGCGCCCTCGGCGGGCGGCGGGGTGAGGAGCTCGAGGTGTTCGACCGTCACGGTGAAGCGGGACGCGGATTTAGGGACCAGCGGGGTCTGCACGGGACCCTTGGCCGCGCTTGGCGCCGACTCGCGGACCGCCGGCGCGGCGTTCGGCAAAGCGACCGCCGGGGCGGCCACGGAGGCGTCCGCCGCGGCATCCTCGACACTCACGGGCTCGACTTCGATCTCGCGGACCACGAACGGCAGCTCGAAGGCGGCGAGGTGGTTCAGGAACTGGCGGAGCGCGGCGGTCTCACCCTGGAAGGTCAGGCGGAAGGCGCTGGTCTCCGCGAAGCCGGGGACGCGCGCGGAGCCCCGCGGATCCAGCGCGAAGAAGTCAGGGCCGTCGCCTCCCTCCGGGGCCGGCGGCGGCTGACCGTTGGCGATCGCCTGCGCCTCCGCCTCGCGATCGGCCTTCGTTCGGGGACGCTCCCGGCGGATGGCAAGGATCGCCTCCGGGCGGGCCTCGAGCAGGAGGATCATCAGGTGCTCGGCCAGCTGGCGCTGGCGGAAGACGGGCTCGATGCGGTCCATCTCGGGTCCCTCGTTCGCATACTGGGCGAAGCCAGCCCGGGCCGCCTCCGGGCGGAGCTGAACTCCGGCCTTGGCGGCCGCCTCCTTCACCCGCTCCACGTACGTCGCGAGGTCAAAGAAGGCGTCCGTCCGTGCGGCGGGAACCTTGGCCGCGCGCAGCTTCTCGGTCGCGGCCGGCTGGCCGGAAAGTTCCACCTTCATCGATGCCAACGCGGCCTGCGCCCGGGCGAGGTCGGCCTCGATTGCAGCCGCCACCTCACGCGTCGGCGCAGGATTCCGCTGGCCCATCGCCTCAAGCTCGGCGCGGCGCTGCTGCAGCCGCGTCGCCTCGGCTCGGGAGGCCATCCACCGCTCCACGCCGAACGCGATCTCCCCCGCGGCGACCAGCCCGCAGACCGAAAGGCCGATGGCGAATCCTGGATAGTGACGGTACCAGTTCATTGGGAGCGTTCAGAGGGCCTGCCGCGGGTTGATGACCAGCGTGAAATCAAAGCGCAGGATGCCGTTCTGGCTCGTGTCAAAGCGCTCGTTCTCCACCGCAGTCACGAACGGCGAGCCGGCGAAGCCCGCCAGCAGCCGCTTCACCCGCTGGATCGATTCCGGGCTGACCTTCGACTGCGGGTTCTTCACGTCGATTAACCGCCCGCTCAGAGCGAGGCGCACGGGCGGACCCTTGGGCGCAGGCGGGGGGTCCTCCGCGGCGGCGGGAGCGGGAGCCTGACCATCCGGCGCGGGTTCCTCCGGCGGCGGCAAAGCGTCCGCCAAGGAAGTCTCCTCAATCGGCGGGCGCTGCACCTGCAGGCGGTCGAGCCAGATGTCCTCGATCTGGACGAGCCGCTCCTGTAGCCCGGCGAGGAAGTTCACCCAGTTGGCCTTGGTCTCATAGGCCCCTGTGAGCGCGGCGATCTGGCGCCTCGCCCCGGCGATCTGCCGGAGGTTGCCCTCATTGCGGTTCTGAACTGAGCGCAACGGCATCAGCTGGCCGTCGTAACGTGAGACCTGCTCCTGCAGGCCGCTCGTGACGTGGTGGTAATAGTAGGCGGGGGGGGCGAAGGCGAGGGTCGCGGCGGCGGCGGCGGCGAGCAGCATCGGCTGGCGCTTGCGGAAAGCCAGGGCCTTCGTGAGCGCGGGGGGCAGCAGGCTGGGCTCCTCCTCGCGGGGGTTGACCAGCCGGGTAGCGAGACCAACCAGGTCGGCGAGGACCGCGGCGGAAGCCTCGGCGCCGCCGGCCCGGGCATCCGCGGCAACATCCACCTGGCGCAGGACCTCGAGGCGCTCGACCGGCAGCCGGAGCTTCTCAGCGAGGACCGAGGGAAGCTCAGCAAGCAGCGCCCCTCCGCCCGTCAGGTAGACGGCGACCGCGGGACTAGCGCCCGAGTGACGCCGGTGGTTCACGGCCGAACGGGTGATCTCAAGCTGCAGGCGCGCGCAGAAGGCGGCCGCCGCGCGCTGCACCGCGGCCCTCGAGGGCGAGTTCGCGGGCAGATCCGCCTGACCGGTGAGCACCTGTAGCTTGAGCGTCTCCGCGGAGGCAAAATCGATGCGCAGTTCGTCGGCGATGGCCTGGGTGACCGCGTTGCCCGCCAGCGCTAGGCTGCGGAGCGAGTAGCGCTCGCCCTCCGCGAAGAGCAGCGTGGTGGTGCGCGCGCCCACATTGGCGACGATCACCGGTTCCGCCTGTTGCGGGTGCGTGTGGCGGAAGGCGTGGTACAGCGCGACGCCGGCGGGAGTGGCGCGCTCGACCGGGAATCCGGCGGCATCGGCCGCCGTGCAGAGCGCCTGCATCGCCTCGAACTTCACCGCGGTGAGGAGTACCTCCAAGTCGAAGCCGTCGTCCGCGATCACGGCATGGTCCCAGACTACCTCGTCGAGGGCATGGGGGATGTTCTCGGCGGCCTCGAAGGCGACGATCCGACCCCGCTTCTCCTTCGCGACGGAGGGCGTCTTGATAAACTTGGTCAGCGCCAGATGCCCGGGGACTGCGAGGGCCGCGAGGCCCCCGAGGCGGCGGCGGGCGACGATCGCGCCCAGCGACTGCGCCACCTCGAGCGCCCAACGGCTATCGTGCGCGGGGTCGGGGCTGTGGGGCTCTAAGGCGAACTGCTGCAATACCAGCCGGCCCGAAGCGCCGACGGAAAACACCCCGCAGGCGACATGGCCGGCGCCGACGTCAACGGCGAGAATGCGGGGGGGGCGCATGATTGAGCAAGAAGGACTAAGGCGATTTCAAATGGGGCGAGACGCGGCAAGAGTATTATGGTTACGGGGAACCGTCAGCGCGGCTCCCGGCGGACGACGGAAGGCGTCGCACGCGGGTACTCCAGCGCAAAGGGCGTGAGATGTTGGGGCTGCAGGATCCCGTCGTTCGCGGCCGCCGCCGCCGCCCAGCGCCGCTGGAAATCGGTCCGCGCGGCGGGCGCGCCGAGGTTGGCGGAGTAAGCCGTGCGCGCGGCGGGGAGCGCCTCGCCCTCCGCGGTCAGCTCGACCCCCCAAAATGAGGGGTCCGCCCGGATCTGGTCCCGTTTCAGGATTTCCGGAGGCAGGTAGAACCGCACCTCCACGCGCCCGGGCTCAAGGGCCACGCACTCCACCGTGGCCGCGTAGGCCTGCTCCCGGCGGGGGGCGCCAGCCGGCCCCGGGAGGTCGAAGGCCATCAGGAGGGCGACCCGCACCGCCGAGACGACCGGCGAGGTCGCGCCGCCCGGGGGCCGCACATTAAGGGCGAGCGTCGTCTGCAGCCACGGGTTCCCACCATTGGGCGGGCGCACCCGGTTCGTGCGCAGGCTCATCACCTCGACGGCCGGGCCGGGGCTAGGGGCGGCCCCGGCCCACGGAAGCGCGAGGACACAGGCGAGAACGCAGGTGAGGCGGGGCACCGGAAAAAAGTTGAGCGCTACCTCCCCCGGGTCACGCTCGAACTTTTCGCGGCTTATGACCACCTCCGCCCCGCTGGCCCACAAACTCGCCGTCCTGGTGTTCCTTGAGAACGAGGCCGGGGAACTGCTGCTGATGCTGCGGAGCAAGGCGCCCAACCTTGGCGTGTGGAGCCCGATCGGGGGCAAGCTCGAGACCGCGCGGGGCGAATCCCCCTTCGAGTGCGCGGTCCGGGAAACCTTCGAGGAGACCGGCCACCGAGTCGCGACGCCGGATTTCCACCTGTTCGCGATGATCGCGGAGAAAGCCTACGAGGGTCACGCCCACTGGCTGATGTTTCTCTTCCGCTGCCGCGTGCCGTTGCGCGCGCTCCCGCCCCCGATTGACGAAGGCCGGTTCGCCTTCTTCTCCCGCGCGGCGATCGACGCCCTGCCGATCCCCGACACCGATCGCCAGGCCCTCTGGCCCGTCTACGACGAGCACCGTGACGGTTTCGTGGCACTGCGGGCGGATTGCGCCCCCAGCCAACCCCTGCGGATCGAACTCGAGGAGGTCCTGCCGGCGCGCGGCGGCAATCTCCGCGCTTGATTCGCCGGTACCCCACCCGCAGCTTGGGCCTTTCCCTCGCCCTCCGTGAGCAAGAAACCGACCTTCAAGGAAGCAACGCCCCCCGCCGCCACCGACCACGCGCAGGCGCCCGTAAACGCCCGCCTGAGCCCTGAGGAGCGGATCGAGCTCTTCCGTAAGATGGTGCGCATTCGCCGGTTCGAGGAGCGCAGCCTCCGCGCTTACCAAGCCAAGAAAATCGGCGGCTTCCTTCACCTCTACATCGGTCAGGAAGCCGTCGCCGTCGGCTGCTGCTCGCTGATGGGGCCCAACGACCACGTAATCACCGCTTACCGCGATCACGGGCACGCGATCGCCGTCGGGATGGACACGAAGCCGCTGATGGCCGAACTCTTCGGCAAGGCCACAGGCTGCTCCAAGGGCAAGGGCGGCTCGATGCACTACTTCGACCCCTCGCGGAATTTCTGGGGCGGCCACGGCATCGTCGGTGGCCAAATCCCCCTCGGCGCGGGTCTCGCCTACGGCCTGAAGTACAAGGGTCTCAAGGGCGCCGCGATGGCCTTTATGGGCGACGGCGCCGTGAATCAGGGCGCTGTCCACGAGGCCTACAATCTGGCCTCCCTGTGGAACCTGCCCGTGGTCTTTGTGATCGAGAACAACGGTTACTCGATGGGCACAAGCCAGTCGCGCTCCTCCGCTGGCGAACTCGCCCAGCGCGCGGCCGGCTACGACATGCAGTGGGGCCAATGCAGCGGCCACGACGTCTACGAGGTGCGGGCGATGATGGACAAGTTCCTCACCCTCGCCCGCGAGACCGGCAAGCCCAGCACCGTCGAGATCGACACCTACCGCTACCGCGGACATTCGGTCGCTGACCCGGACAACACCTACCGCAGCAAGCAAGAGATCGAGGAGTACCGCCGCACCCGGGACCCGATCCAGCTCTTTCAGGTCAAGCTGCTGGCCGAGGGCGTGCTCACCCCTGCCCTCGCGGAGCAAATCGACACGGAGGCGCGGGCCGAGGCCGACGGCGCGGCAGACTTCTCGGAGGCCAGTCCCTTCCCCACCCCGGCGGACATCCAGGCCGACGTCTACTGGGAAGCGGATAACCCTGCGGACCGTCGCTCACAGGGCCGCCTCTTCTTCACCTAAAAGGATCGCCGCAGCCTCTTTCCACCGTGCCTGTCATCTCTTACCGCGAGGCCATCCGCCACGCCCTTGCCGAGGAGCTGGAACGCGATTCCAACGTTGTCGTTATGGGCGAGGAAGTCGCCCAATTCAACGGCGCCTACAAGGTGACGGAAGGCCTCTTGGCGCGCTTCGGCCCCCAGCGCATCGTCGACACCCCGATCAGCGAGGCCGGGTTCATCGGCGTCGGCATCGGCGCCTCGATGCTCGGCATCCGCCCCGTGATGGAGCTGATGTTCTGGTCCTTCTATTCCGTCGCCTTCGACCAAATCCTAAACAACGCGGCCAACGTGCGGTACATGAGCGGTGGCCAGATCCACTGCCCGATCGTGATCCGCGGCCCGGCTAACGGCGGCACGAACGTCGGCGCCACCCATTCGCACACGCCGGAAAACGTCCTCGCCAACCATCCCGGCGTGAAGGTGGTCGTGCCCTCGACCCCTGCCGACGCGAAGGGCCTGCTCAAGTCCGCCATTCGCGACAACGACCCAGTCTTCTTCCTCGAGAACACGATGCTCTACGGGGAAAAGGGCGAAGTGCCCGCCGGAGAGCACGTGGTGCCGCTTGGCCTCGCCGACGTGAAACGCGCCGGCACTGACCTGACGATCATCACCTACGGACGCTCGGTTCTGCACTCGCTCGCCGCCGCCGCGGTGCTCGAGCGCGAGCAGAAGATCTCCGCCGAGGTCCTCGACCTGCGCACGATCCGTCCCCTCGACTTCGACTCGGTCCTGAAGTCCGTCGCCAAAACCCACCGGGTCCTGATCGTTGAGGAGCAGAAGCCATTTGCCTCCGTCGGCTCCCAGCTGGCTTATATGATCCAGCGCGAGGCCTTTGATGAGCTCGACGGTCCCATCCACCGTCTCGCGACCGTCGACGCCCCCGCGATCTACAGCCCTCCCGTCGAGGTCGAACAGCTCCCAAACCCTCGCCGCGTCCTCCAGGCTGCCCTTGAGACGCTCGCCTGAACCCAGCCCCCGCACCGCCATGGCCAACATCATCGAAATGCCGAAGCTCAGCGACACCATGACGGTGGGTACGCTCGCCAAGTGGCTGAAGAAAGAGGGCGACGTCGTGAAGGCGGGCGATATGCTCGCGGAGGTCGAGACGGATAAGGCGACGATGGAGCTGGAGTGCTTCTTCGACGGCACGATCCTCAAGATTTACGCCCCTGGCGGCTCCCAGGTCGCCCTTGGCGCCCCGCTCTGCGCCATCGGCAAGCCCGGTGAGGCCGCCCCGGCGCCCGCGGCCAAAGCTCTCGCCGCTGCTGCGCCCGCCACTCCGACCGCGACCGTGGCTCCGACGCCGGCACCAGCCCCCGCGGCCGTAGCCACCCCTGCGCCTGCTCCCGGGGCCGCCCCGGCCCTCGGCGAACGAATCAAGGCCTCGCCGCTCGCCCGCAAACTCGCTGCGGCCAAAGGACTCGAACTCGTCCGCATTCAGGGCTCTGGCCCCGGCGGCCGCATCCGCCGCGCCGATGTCTTGGCTGCCGCCGCGGCCCCCGCCCCAGTGGGGCGCCCCCTCGTCCCGGTTCTCGCCAAGGGCCCGATCCAGGAGGAGCGCGCCGTCGCCGTCTCCACCGTGCGCGACGCCATCGCCCGGCGCCTGCTGGAGTCCAAGACCCAGCTGCCCCATTTTTACGTCGAGATCGAGATCGACGCCGCACCGCTCACTTCGCTCAGGGAGCAGCTCAATGCCGCCCTTGAGGGCGAAGGAGTGAAGCTGTCGGTCAATGATTTTGTGCTGAAGGCTAGCGCCGAAGCGCTCCGACGCGTACCCGGAGTCAATGTCTCGTGGGAGGGCAAGCAGATCCGTTACTTCGCCGCCGCGCACATCTCGTTCGCGGTCGCGATCGAGGACGGCCTGATCACCCCGGTTGTGCGCGACGCACACTTGAAGTCGATCTTCGCGATCTCCACCGAGGCGAAGGCCCTGAGCAAGCGCGCCAAGGAGAAGAAGCTCGCCCCCGCGGAGTTCACCGGCGGCACCTTCTGCGTCTCGAATCTTGGGATGATGGGCATCCCCCGCTTCAGCGCGATCATCAACCCGCCCAACGCCGCCATCCTCGCGGTCGGCGCGGTGGCGCAGAAGCCGGTGGTGCGCGGCGAGCGCATCGAGATTGGGCACACGCTGACCGTCACGCTGTCCTGCGACCATCGCGTGGTCGACGGCGCCGTCGGCGCCCAGTACCTCAACGCCCTCAAGACGCTGCTCGAGAGCCCCGCCCTCCTGCTGCTCTAGGCGGCGGCGGGCGGTAG
>VHCI01000072.1 GCA_016871775.1 Verrucomicrobiota bacterium
CCTTGAAAATCCAGTTTCCTAGCAGCCCGAGGGGACAGGGACCAAGAGACCAAGGGACTAGCTGGGAGACGTGTCCTGCGCGCAACGCGATTAAACCCCTCCCGGATCCGATCCCCCTGAAAATCCGGTTTCCTTTCAGCCGCCGCCCCAGAATCGGATTCTGGCCGTGACAGGAAGAAAATGGATCAACGTTGCGCCCCAACGAGTAACAAATGTAGTTTCTAAGGAGTGGGCGGCTCCCGCCGACGGATGGCCCGCCAAAAGGCTGGCGCCGCGGGGACCAGTTCGCCGAGAGTGCAGACGGGCCCACCGCGGGCCTGACTCCACGATGCACCTCCGAGCCTTCGCGCTGGGCCTCGTCCTCGCGGGCGTCAGCCCGGCGGCCGAAACCCCTCCTCCCTCCCCCGCTATGTCCCCCATTCACGGCCTCGTCCTCCACGGCGGCGCCGGCGTCATCACCCGCGAAAACCTCACCCCTGAGCTCGAGGCCCAGTACCGCGAGGACCTGGGCCGCGCGCTCGCCGCCGGCCACGCGGTGCTGGCCGGGGGCGGGACGGCCCTCGACGCCGTGATCGCCACGATCCGGATCCTCGAGGATTCGCCGCGGTTCAACGCTGGTCACGGGGCCGTGCTCAACGGGGAGGGCCGCTGCGAGCTGGACGCCTCGTTGATGGACGGCCGCACCCTCGCCGCGGGGGCCGTCGCGGGCGTCACCCGGGTACGGAACCCGATCACCCTGGCGCGGGCGGTGATGGAGCGCTCGCCGCACGTGCTGTTCGCGGGGGCGGGGGCGGAGCGCTTTGCGGAGCAGGTCGGCGGGATCGAGCTGGTGCCCAACGAGTATTTCCAGACCGAGCGCCGGCGTGAGGAGCTGCTGCGCGCCCAGAAGAAGGAGCGAGAGCAGGCCAACCGCCGCGCCGCCCTCGGCGGGCCGGGGGGGCCGGTTTTCGCCACGATCGACGAGAACGACTCCCTCGACGTGGAGCGCAAGTTCGGGACCGTCGGTTGCGTGGCCCTCGACCAGCACGGTAACCTCGCGGCCGGGACGTCGACCGGCGGGATGACGAACAAGAAGTTCGGGCGCGTCGGCGATTCCCCGCTGATTGGGGCCGGCACCTATGCGGCCAACGCCACCTGCGCGGTGAGCGCTACCGGCCACGGCGAATACTTCATCCGGGTGGGTGTCGCGCGCGACATCGCCGCGCAGGTCGAGTACCTCGGTCGGCCGCTCGCCGAGGCCGCGGCCAACACCCTGGCCAAGGTCAAGGCCTTGGGCGGCGACGGGGGCGTGATCGCCATCGACCGCTCCGGCAACATCGCCCTGCCCTTCAACACCCCCGGGATGTATCGCGCCCACCACCTCGCCGGCCAAACCCCGGAAATCGCCATCTTCCGTTGATGCGAAACGGCCGGGGTCGGGTCCGGCGGCCGGAACGGCCAGCGGACGGCCGGAGGCGCGCGGACGAGGCTTGCCGGAACGGAGGGAACGCGGTCCGCTCGCCGCGATGCGCCACCCCATCCTGGTCGCCCTGCTGGCCTGCTCGCTGCTCAGCCCCGCCTTCGCGGCGGTTCCCGCCGCTACGGCGGGCTCGCTTGTCTTTGTCGGCACCTACACCGGCCCGAAGAGCCGCGGCATCCACGCGTTCCGGCTCATCGAACGCGCTGGCGAGCCCGCTCTTGAACCGCTCGGGCTCGCCGCCGAGATGGCGCAGCCGTCGTTCCTCGCGCTCGATCCCGCGCGCGGCCTTCTCTTCGCGATCAGCGAGTCGACCACGTTCGGGGATCGCCCCACTGGCTGGGTCGCCTCCTTCCGCATCGACCGTGCCACCGGGCGCCTCGAACGGCTCAGCGCGACCTCCTCGGGCGCCCCCGGCCCCTGTCACCTCCTACTGGACCGCACCGGTCGCACGATTCTGGTCGCGAACTACAGCGGCGCCGCCGTCGCCTCGCTGCCCGTGGATTCCAGCGGCCGCCTCGGTGAACCCGTCTCCGTGCTCCGGCACGAGGGCCGCAGCGTGCACCCGACGCGCCAGCAGGCCCCGCACCCACACGCCGTCACCCTCGATCCGGCAGAGCGCTTCCTTTACGTGTGCGACCTCGGGATCGACCAAGTGCGCGCCTACCGCTTCGACGCGACCACGCACCGCCTGACGCCGCACACGCCCACGCACGTGAGCCTGCGCTCCGGCGCCGGACCACGTCACCTCGCCTTCCGGCCCGACGGCCGCTTCGCCTACGCGGTCAACGAGCTCGATTCAACGGTCACCGTGTTCCGCCACGATCCGGCCGCCGGCCGCTTGGAACCGGTGGAGTCGGTGAGCACGCTCCCCGCAGGTTTCTCCGGTCGGAGCACGACCGCGGAGATCCAGGCGCACCCGAACGGCCGTTGGCTTTACGCCTCCAACCGCGGCCACGACAGCCTCGCGGTCTTTGCAATCGACGCCGAGCGCGGCACCCTCTCCGCCCGGGGCCACGTACCGACCGGGGGCCGCACGCCGCGGCACTTCGGCTGGGATCCCACCGGGACGATCGTCGCGCTGGGCAACCAGGATTCGGATACGGTGGTTCTGGGGCGGCTGGATCCCGCGACGGGCGCCATCCGCCCGTCCCCGCACGTGGCGGCGGTGCCGTCGCCCGTGTGCATGGTCTTCCTCCCGCCGACGCCCTGAGCCGGGAGCGGCCCCGGGGGGAAGACGGGTTGCAGGTTTCGTCCTGACCCCTTCTGCGAGAACCTTCCGCGTAACTCAGCGGGCCGCGGCGGCCTGCTGGAACGCGAGGCGGACGACGCTCGCGTCGCTGTTGGGGAAGTTGGAACGCTGCACCATCAGGACGTACGCGACGCCCTTGACCGGATCGATCCACGCCTGCGTGCCCCACGCGCCGCCGTGACCAAAGGTCCCCGGGGACAGCATCGCCGCGAGGCCCGCGTGGGGCTCCTTCAGGATGCAGGTGCCGGGCCCCCAAGCGTAATTCCGGCCGTACTGCCCGTGCGCCTCACTCTGGAAGAAGCCGGTCGGCAGGTCGCCCGTCAGCGGGGTCCGCAGCGCTCGCACGGCCGCGGCGCTGAGGATCCGCCGACCCTCGAAGACCCCGTCTCCGAGCAGCATTTGGCAGAACCGCGCGTAATCCCGCCCGGTAGAGTAAAGGCCGCCATTTGGCAGCGGCGGACGGTTGCGGCCCCCCTCGTAACCGGCGCGCGGGGGCACGGGGCGCAGTTCGCCCGTCTGGCGGTTTTTCTCGTACGCGGTCACGAGGCGCGCACGGACGTCCCCTTCGAGGAAGAAGGTCGTGTCCTTCATCCCGAGCGGACCGAACAGGCGGCCGGCGAGGAACTCGTCGAACGGCATCCCGCTGATCCGCTCCACGATGCGGCCAGCGACGTTGATGCCGGACTGGCTGTACTTCCAGCGGGCGCCCGGTTCGTACTGCATCGGGGCCGCAAGCCACGCCGGGACGAGATCCGCCAAGGTGCGGGCGGCCTCGGCCGCGGACCCGGGAGCCTCGCCGAGACCCGAGGTGTGCGTGAGCACCTGAGCAATCGTGAGGTTCGCGGGCCGGCCCGCGGGCGTGCGCAGCGCGGCGAATTCCGGCAGGTGCTTCGCCACCGGATCGTCGAGGCGGAGCTTGCCCTCGTCCTGCAGCAGCAGAATCGCGGCGCCGGTGATGGGCTTGGTCATCGAAGCGATCCAAAACACCGTGTCCTCTCGCATCGGCCGGCCCGCGGCGCGATCGGCGAGCCCGTTGGCCGAGTGATGGAGCACCGCGTCGCGAGTGACCACCAAGGTCACGGCTCCGGCGATCTCACCGGCCTCCACCTGGGCGGCGAGGGCGGCTTGGATGGCGGGCCGAACGGGGGCAGAGGGTGCGTCGGCAAACGCGGCCGCTAAAGGTAACAGCGAAGCGAGGAGGCGAAGGGGAAGGCGCACGAGCAGAGGGGTGGATTCGTCAAACAGGCGGAGCACGACTCGGGCGAGCATCGAGGGCCAGCCGCCGGAAGGCGAGCCTGCACAGATGGGGTCACTACGTTCCGCAACGGGCGATTACCGCCGAGGCCGGGCACCCAGAGATTGCCATCACGCGGCTCCGCGGCCACTGGGAAGGAACCCCGCCGACGATGCCCGCCGCCCGCTCCCTGCTCCAAATGCTCGCCCTCCTGGCCTGCGCCGCCTCCGCCCCCGGGGCCGAGGCTTGGCGCGCCCGCGACCACCTGCGCCCCGCGCAAGGCATCCTTTACCAGGCCCTCCCTCACACCGGCGCGACTGAAGTCTACGGCCAGCAACTCGACCTCGGCGCGATGTCCCTCGCCGCAGATCATCCGGACGTCGCCGTCCTGGGGGTCAACGCGTACCTCGCCCGGCCGTGAGGAGCGTCGCACCGCATCCCCGCCCCGCTCTCAAAGTGGCCCTCGCCGCCGCCCGCGAGACGCGCGCGCTCGCGCTCGGCACGGGCGTTGTTGCGGAGACGGGCGCCCTCTTCGCGCAGTACTTCCCCGGGGCGCCCGCGGTGGTGGTGGCGGATCCCGACACCCACGCGCTCGCGGGCGAGGTGGTGCGCGCCGCGTTGGAACGGGCAGGCGTGCGTCAGGAACGGCCGTACCTCTTCGCCGAACGCTCGCCGCACGCCGAAATGGCGGTCGTGGAACGGCTCGCGCAGGCGCTGCGAGGCCACGTGGCGGTGCCCGTCGCGGTCGGCTCCGGGACCATCAATGACCTCGTGAAGCTGGCGGCCCACCGGACCGGTCGGGAATCCTACCTGTGCGTGGCGACCGCGGCCTCGATGGACGGCTACACCGCGTCCGGCGCCTCCATCACGGCAGGCGGAGCCAAGCAGACCTTCGCTTGCCCGGCCCCGCGCGTGGTGGTGGCAGATCTCGCGGTGATCGGCCGCGCCCCGCCCGAACGCACCGCGGCCGGCTACGCGGACCTCCTCGCCAAGGTGACGGCCGGGGCGGACTGGGTGCTGGCCGACGCGCTGGGCGTCGAGGCCATCGACCGACGGGCGTGGGACATCGTGCAGGGCGGCCTGCGGGAGGCCCTCGCGGATCCGGCGGGAGCCCGGGCCGGCGAACCGGAGCCACTCGGTCGGCTCGTCGAGGGCCTGATGCTGGGTGGCCTCGCGATGCAATGGGCGCAGACCAGCCGGCCGGCCTCGGGCGCCGAGCATCAGTTCAGCCACCTGTGGGATATGGAGGGCCACACCCACCGCGGCGAGGCGCCGGCCCACGGGTTCAAGGTGGGCGTGGCCACCATCGCCGTGGCGCGCCTGTACGAAGCCCTGCTCGCCACCGACCTCGAACACCTCGATCCGGGCGCCGCCGCGCGGGCGTGGGCGGAGGGCGGCCAGCCGGACGAAGCCGATCTCCGGGCGCTGTTCGCGGGTACGGACTTTGTGGAGACCGCCGTGAAGGAGACCCGCGCCAAGGCCGCCAGCGCGGCGGAGGTGCGCGCGCAACTCGAGCGCTTGCGGGCGGCTTGGCCCGACCTGCGGGCGCGGCTCCAAGCGCAACTTTTGTCGGCGGAGGAGCTGCGGCGGCGGTTGCGGCTCGCCGGGGCGCCAGTGGAGCCTGAGGAGATCGGCCTAAGTCGAGCCCGGCTCCGCGCCTCGTTCCGGCGCGCCGGCCTCATCCGGCGGCGCTTCACCGTGCTGGACGTGGCGCTGCGGACGGGACTTCTCGAGCCACTATTGGAAAATCTCTTCGGCGCCGGCGGTCCGTGGGACCTGCACGCGGCTGTGAAACCCTAACCCCTGACCCCGATGACCCCCGTCGCTCCCGTTTCCCCCGCGAACCATGGCCCGACGGCGACGGACCCGTTGTTCCGCTCCTGGCAAATGCGGACCCTGGTCGGGACAATGTTCGGCTACGCGGCGTTTTACTTTGTCCGTAAGAACCTGAGCTTTGCGATGCCTGCGATGCAGGCGGACTTGGGCATTTCCAAGGCGGACTTGGGCATCTTCCTGACCCTGCATGGCCTGCTTTACGGGGTCTCGCGCTTCACCAACGGCGTGTGGGCCGACCGGGCGAACGCGCGCTACTTTATGGTGGCGGGCCTGATGCTCTCGGTGGCGGCGAACGTCTGGTTCGGCTTCGGCTCGGAGGTGCTCTGGCTGGGCGTCGCCTGGATGGTGAACGGCTGGGTGCAGGGGATGGGGTTCCCGCCCTGCTGCCGGCTGATGACCCATTGGTTCCGCCCCGAACGACTGGCCTCGGTGATGGCGGTGTGGAACACCTCCCACTCGGTCGGCGCCGCCCTCGCGAGCGTGGCCTGCGGCTACTTCGTCTTGCTGGGCTGGCGCTGGTGCTTCTTCGCCCCCGCGATGCTTTGCACCGTTGCCGGCGCGATCCTGTTTCTGCTCCTGCGCGACACTCCGCGTTCGGTGGGCTTGCCGGAGCTGCGGATCGCTGGCGCGGAGCCGGTGGAGCCCGGGAGGGAGGATCCCGCGGCGCACCGCGCGTTCCTGCGCTCCCAGGTCTTCCGCAACCCCTTCATCTGGCGCATCTGCCTGGCTAACTTCTTCGTCTACGTGCTCCGCTTCGCGGTGCTCGACTGGGGTCCGACATTGCTGAGGGAGATGAAGCACTTCCCGCTGCAGCAAACGGGGTGGATGGTGGCAACCTTCGAGGTCGCGGGCATCGTCGGGATGCTCGTCGCCGGTTGGGTGACCGACCGGGTCTTCGGGGGCCGCGGGGCTCGCACGTGCGTGTTTTGCATGCTCGGGGCGGCGGCGGCCCTCTGGGCCTTCTGGCAATTCGCGGCCACGCCTGGGGCGGCCACCGCCCTCCTCGCGGTCGCGGGCTTCTGCATCTACGGCCCCCAGGCCCTCATCGGCATCACCGCGGCCAACCTCGCCACCCGCCGCGCCGCCGCCGCCGCCGCGGGCTTCACCGGCCTCTTCGGCTACGCCAGCACCATCGTCTCCGGCTGGGGCCTCGGCCTGCTGGTCGAAAAGTCCGGCTGGCACACCGCCTTCGGGGCCCTCCTCGGCGTCGGCGCCCTCGGCACCTTCCTCTTCCTCCTGGCTTGGCGGGCGCCCGCCCACGGCTACGGTTCACCCTCCGCCACCACCTCCTGACGTGCACGCGACGCCCTCCCCTACCCCCGCCACCCTCGCCCGCCTCCGCGGGATCCGCCACGTGGCGTTGGATCTGGACGGCACGATCTACCGCGGCGGCACCGTGTTCCCGTGGACCGGGCCCTTCCTCGCGTGCCTGCGGGAGCTCGGCCTCAGCTGGACCTTCCTCACCAACAACCCCTCGAAAAGCGCCGCGGACTACCTCGCGCACCTCGGCCGGATGGGCATCCCCGCCGGCCCCGCCGAACTACACACCTCCGCCCAAGCCACCATCGGCTGGCTCCAACGCCACCGCCCCGACTGGCGGCGCCTGTTCGCCCTCGGTACCCCCAGCATGCAGGCGGAATTCGCCGCCGCCGGCTTCTCCCTCACCGCGGACGATCCCGCCGACGCACCGGACGCCGTCGTCGTGGGGTTCGACCCCACCCTCACCTATGCCCGGCTCGGCCGCGCCGCCTGGTGGATCCAGCAAGGCAAATCTTACGTTGCGACCAACCCGGACCGCGTCTGCCCCACCGATCAACCCACCGTCCTGATCGACTGCGGCGCCCTCTGTGCCCTGCTCAGCAGCGCGACCACCCGGGAGCCGGAAGTCGTTCTGGGCAAACCGGATCCCGCGATGCTCGACGGCATCCTCGCCCGCCACGGACTCCGGGCCGACGAGGTCGCGATGGTCGGGGACCGCCTCTACACCGATGTTTTGATGGCCCACCGGGCCGGCGTGCTGAGCGTGCTCGTCCTCTCGGGTGAGGCTACCGCCGCCGAAGCCGCCGCCGCAGATCCGGCCCCGCATCTGGTCTTGCCCACACTCGCCGAACTGGGAGATCTCCTCGCCGCCGCCCGCTCCTCGCCGCGATGACCGCCTCCGCCCTGCCTCCCGCCCGTTCCGACGCGCTCTCCCGCCTCGCCTCGGAAAGCTTCGACGTGCTCGTGGTCGGCGGGGGGATCGTCGGCAGCGGCGTGGCCCGCGACGCCGCCCTGCGCGGCCTGCGTGTCGCCCTGGTCGACCAGCAGGACTTCGCCGCGGGCACCAGCAGTCGCTCGACCCGCCTCCTCCACGGCGGCCTGCGCTACCTCGCTCAGGGCGAGATCGGCTTGGTCCGCGAGGCGAGTTTGGAGAAAAAGATTCTCCTCCGCATCGCCCCGCACCTCGGGCAACCACTCGGCTTCGTCTTCCCCGCCTACCGCGGCGAAGGCCCCCCGCTCTGGCAGCTGCGCATCGGCGTGAAGCTCTACGACCTGCTCTGCGGCGGCGGGAACTTCGAGCCCTGCCGCGGCTTCTCCCGCGACCAGACCCGCACCCTCCTGCCCGGACTCAAGGCGGACAGCCTTCGCGGCGCGGTCCGTTACTTCGACGCCCTCACCAACGACGCCCGCCTGGTGCTTGACACCTTGCGCTCCGCCGCCCGCCACGGCGCAGTCCTCGCCAACCACACCCGCCTCACCGGCGCCAACCCCGTCGCAGACGGCTGGGAGTGCCAACTCACCCCGAACGACCCGAGCGAAGCGCCCTTTACCTTGCGGACACGCACCTTGGTCAATGCGACCGGCCCTTGGGCGGATCGGATGCCGTACGGCTCCGTCAAGCTCCGCCTTACCAAGGGCGTGCATTTGGTAGTCGACCGCCACCGCCTGCCGGTGCCAGACGCGGTGGTGGTCACCGAAGGCAAGCGGATCCTCTTCGTCATTCCCTGGGGCGAGCGCGTGATCCTTGGGACGACCGACACCGACTATGCGGGCGACCCGGCCGCGGTCGCGACCGAGCCCGCCGACATCACCTATATCTTGCAGAGCGTGAACGAGTTCTTCCCGACCGCGGCCTTGGTCCCCGGGGATATCATCAGCATGTGGGCCGGCCTGCGGCCCTTGGTCGCGAATCCGGACGGCTCGCCCTCGGATATCTCCCGCGCCCACGAGATTTGCAGCCCGCGCCCCGGCTGGTGGGACATCACCGGCGGCAAACTGACCACTTACCGCCTGATGGCGGAACAGGCGGTGGACGCCGTCGCCCGCCACCTCGGTCGCCCGCCCGTGCCCTGCCGCACGGCGCTGGAACCGCTCTTGGAGCCGGGCGCAGGGACGGACGGGAGCGGCACCTTGCCGGGTCCCTGCACGCGCGAGGCGGTGGCGCACCACGTCCGCGCCGAATGGGCCTGCCACTTGGCGGACGTCGTCGTGCGCCGTGGCGGCTGGTGCTATTATGAGCGCGATTTCGCGGCCCGCCTGCCGGAGGTCGCAGCGTGGATGGGCGAAGTGGCGGGCTGGGACGCGGCGCGGGGGGAGTGGGAGATCGCCGCCTGCCGCTCGGAGTTCGGGTGGAGCGCGGCTTGAGCCGGCTTAGCCGAGTTCCCAACCGGGCCGGTAGGTGCCGCGGATGATGGGATCGGCCTCGGGGCGACCCGGGACCTTCAGATTGGCGCCGTCCCACTGGATGGGCTTCTTGAGCCGCAGGGCGAGGTTGCCGAGGTGGCCGAGTTCCGCGAGGTGGGCGCCATAGGCAAAGGCGCTGCTCGCCGGGGCGCCGCCCTTGCAGGCGTTGATCCAATCGCGGTGGTGGCCCTGCGAGCGCACCAGGGTCGCGGCCGGCTTGGGCGCGGCCCGCAGGCTCTCCGGGAACAGCCGGGGCGCCCCGCCGGCGCCATCGCACTGGATCGCCCCCTTTTCGCCCACGAACAGCACCCCGCGGCCGGGCAGCGGGAACCCGCCGAGCGCGGCCGGCGCGACCGGACGCAGGCCGCCGTCGTACCAAGTGACGCGGACCGGTGGCTGGTTGCCGCGCGCGGGGAAATCGTACGTCACCAAGGCCCCGTGCGGCGCGATCTCCTGGTCCATCGGCCCGGCGGCGTAGGCCTCCACCCGCGTCGGCAGCGTTAGGTCGAGCGCCCAGGTTGCGGCGTCGAGGTCGTGGCTGGCGAAGTCGCCGATGCTCGAGCCCCCGAAATCCCAGAAGTCGCGCCACGCTACCGGATGGTAGGCGGGATGGTAGCCGCGGGGGGAGCGGGGGCCGAGCCAGAGGTCCCAGTTCATCCCTTCCGGCACCGCGGGCGACCCTTCGGGCCGCGTCGTGAGCGAGGGATTCCAGCGCTTCGTGCCGACCCAAGCGTGGACCTCGCGCACCGTCCCGATGACGCCGGCCTGGATGGCCTCGACCGTCTCGCGCATCCCGACCGTGGAATGCCCCTGGTTGCCGGTCTGCGTGGCGAGGCCGGTCTCGCGGGCGACGCGAGCGACCTCGCGCGCCTCGTGGATACTATGGGTGAGCGGCTTCTCGCAGTAGACGTGCTTCCCGGCCCGCAGGGCCCGGAGCGACACCACCGCGTGCAGGTGGTCCGGCGTGGCGCAGAGCACGGCGTCGACCGCCCGCTCCTTCTCCAGCAGCACTCGGAAGTCCTCGTAAGCCGCGCAACGGAAGCTCGGCGTCTTGGCCGCGTAATGCTTCTCCACCGCGGCCTGCGCCGGGTCCCGGCCACCGGTGCCCTTGTAATAGAACGCCTCCAGGCTGAACGTCCGGGCCGGGTCCGCCACGGCGATCACCTGCACATCCGCCAAGGCGAGCAGTTCCCGCAGGTTCTGCAGGCCACGCCCGCCCACGCCCACCACCGCGACGTTCACCTTCTCGCTCGGCGGCACGAATTTCGGCCCGCCGAGGAGCGCCCGGGGCAACACCTGCACCGTGGCGGCGGCAGCGACGGAGGAGCGGAGGAAACAACGGCGGGTGGAGGGCTTGACCTTCATCAGATTTCAGCGGCGGGACAGGCAGTACAGGTGGGTCGCAGTGCGGATGAAGATCTCCTCGTCCGCCACTGCCGGAGTCGTCAAAGTATAGCTTCCATCCAGCGCATTTTTGGCGATCAGCCGGTACTGAGGTCCGACCGCTACCACGGCCGTCTCGGCCGACTCGCTCGTGATGTAGAGCTTCCCGTCGGCCAACGTCGGCGACCCGCTGGTCCGCCCGATCCCGGTGCTCTCTGGCCCATAGACCTTTTCGCCCGAGTTCGCGCGTACGCAGGTCACGGCCCCTTGGTCATCAACCATATACAAATACTCGCCATCGGCCACCGGTGTCGGGACGTCCGGCGAGCCCCTCTCCGACCACTTCCACGCCAGATGGCTGGTCGTGATGTCGCCCATGCCGCCGGCGCGAAACGCAAGGAGTGGCTTTACGCGGGTGGGGACGAAGATCATCCCTTGGTGCACCAGCGGCGAGGCGATGGTGCGGTAGTTCTTCGAGTTCTCGGGGTTCAGGCCACCCCCGCGCCAGAGTTCGCGCCCGGTAGCGGGATCGTGGCCCGTCACATAGCCGCCGCCGCCCACGACCACCTCGCGGCGGCCGTTGAGCTCCAGCAGGGCCGGCGTGGTGTAGGCATCTGGCGTCTCGTGTTCGGCGTCCGTGGGCCGGTCAACCCGCCAGAGCAACTTGCCGTCGCTGCCGCGCAGGGCGAAGAGGTACGAAGGGTCGTCCGTGTAGAGGCCCTGAAGGTTCTGGAAAATGAGCGCGTCCCCGACGAGGATCGGGGAGGAGCCGTAGCCGAACTGGACCCCAAGCTTCCCGAAGTTCTTTTCCATATTGAAGGTCCACTTTTGGTTGCCGGCGAAGTCGTAGCACGCGATGGCGCCGTTGCCAGAGGCGACCCATACCAAATTGCCGTCCGTCACCGGGGACGGGGACGACATGTTGTGCTTCATCTTAATGCTGTTGCCTTGGTCGTACTGGCGGCGCCAGAGCTCGCGGCCGGTGGCGCGGTTGAGGCACAGCAGCAGGATCTCCTGACCGCCGGGCCCGCGGCCGCCGGCGGGGCTGGGTCGGGCCTTTTTGCCCGGCGCGGGGGGCGGGGGTGGCAGAGAGCTGCCGGAACCCTCCGCGGAGGGCGTGTTGAGGAAGATGCGGTCGCCCCAGACCGTGGGCGTGGAGCCGCTCCAGGCAGGCATCTCTTGCTTCCACCTCACGTTTTCAGTGGTGGACCAGGTCTGGGGCAGGTTGCGGGCGCCGGGGGCGGTGCCATCGCCGCGGGGGCCGCGCCAGCCTGGCCAATCGCCGGCGAGGAGGGGTGCGACCAAGAGAGCGCCGAGCAGGAACGTAGCGGGAGGGCAGGAGAGGGCCGGGGCGAGGGACGAGCGCATTGTGGGGGAGGACGACCCCGGCACGGAGGCGTGCCGGCGGCGACCTCTTGGACTGGAGGCGAGGCGCGGGGCGTTGTCGAGCGCGCCGCGTCGGCCCTCAGCAAAAGTTTGTAAAATCCTCGCCCCCGCGCGACTGAAGCTCGCCTTTTGCCCTGCGGAAGTTTGTCTCCGTCCTAGCCCGGCAGCGGAATGCCTCCGCTAACCCCGCTGTTCCACCGATGATGCGAAGCCTGCCCGCCTCCGCCCGCGCCACCCTCCTGATCGCCGCCGGCGCCGCGACTGCCCTGCACCCCGCGCTGACCGCCGCCGAGTTCGACCAGCGGATGGCCAACTTCTCCAGCCGCACCCAGGTGGGCGCAGACGCCAACGCAGCCTTCATCGGCTTCGCCGTCGGCCCCGGTCAGACCAAGACCGTCCTCATCCGCGCCGTCGGCCCGGCCCTCACCGGCTTTGGGGTCGCGGACGTCCTTGCGGATCCGGTGATTGAGCTCTTCGCCTCCTCCAACCCCAACACCCCGCTCCTGCGGAACGACAACTGGACGGCTGACACCATCGGCGGGGCGAACGCCTTCGCGCGCGTCGGCGCCTTCGCCCTCACCGCCGGCAGCCGCGACGCCGCGATGGTCGCGACCCTCGGCCCCGGCTCCTACTCGGCCATCGTCCGCGACGTCGCCAACCGCTCCGGCATCGCGCTAGTCGAAGTCTACGACGTGACCGGCCGCGCCCGCCTCACCAACCTGTCAACCCGCGCCCAAGTGGGTACCGGGGCCGGCGTCCTCATCTCGGGCCTCGCGGTCGCCCCTGGCGGCGGCCCCCGGCGCATCCTCGCCCGCGCCGCCGGTCCCGCCCTCTCGCCCCTCGGCGTGGCCGGCGTCCTCGCCAACCCGGCCATCAGCGTCATCGAGTCCGGCACCAACCGGGAACTCGCGGTGAACGACGACTGGGGCACGGGCAACGCCACGGCCCTGACGGCGGCCTTCCGGGACGCGGGCGCCTTCCCCTTCGCCGCCGGCTCGCGCGACGCGGCCCTCCTCGTCGATCTGCCCCCGGGCAAAAGCTACTCGGTTCAAGTCAGCGGCGTGGCCAATACCTCAGGCGTGGCGCTGGTCGAGGTGTACGACCTGAGCCCGGAGTCGGGTGGCGTCTTCTCGGTGGTCGCGGCCACCGCCTCCACCGACAACCGCGGCGCGCCCCCGGCGGCCTTCCGCATCTCCCGCACCGGCAGCACCAGTGTGGCGGTGACGGTGAATTTCTCCCTCAGCGGTTCGGCGGTGGCCGGGGCCGACTACACCGCCGTGCCGACCAGCGTAACCATCCCCGCGGGCGCGGAATTCGCCACCGTGAGCATCGCGGCGTCCCCGGCGGCGGCGGGCGCCTCGGTGAGCAAGGACCTCACGCTGACCCTCGTCGCAGGCAATGGCTACGAGTTGGCGGCGGACCGCAGCGCGGTCGTCTCGCTCTTCTTCAACCAGCCGACCCTGTTCCGGACCACCCTCCGCACCACGGCGGCCGCGGCCGGTTCCACCGCCTCCGGGGTGGCCAGCATCCAGCTGAGCGCGGATGAGAACGTGGCTTTGGTGAGCGCGAATTTCTCCGGCCTCAGCGCCGCGCAGACCCTGGCCTACGTGCGCCTCGGTAACCCGGGTGAAGTGGGCGTGGACCTCGTCAAGCTCCCCCTCGGCCAGGTCGCCGGCTTTACCTGGGTGGTCGACGCCGCGGGGGGCTTCACCAAGGCGCAAGTCGTGCAGGCCCTGCAGGAGGGCCGCGTCTTCGTGAGCATCGATTCGAGCGCCTTTCCCGGCGGCGAGCTGCGCGGGGCGTTCCTGCAATCGAGCAGCCGGCTCGTCTTCGCCGCCCCCGCCGCCCCGCCGGCGCAGGCGGACACCGTTCTCACCGACAACGACGCGGCCCGCTTCCTCATCCAATCCACCTTCGGCCCCACCCTCGCGGAGATTCGGGCCCTCGCCGGCCAGCAGCGGGCGGGCCTCGACGCGTGGATCACCCAGCAAATGAGCGTCGCTCCATCGCTGCACTTGGACGCGACCGACGCGGACTTCCGGGACTACACGGCGCGAGGCGAGAATCCCCAGTATTCGCAGCCGAACCGGCAGGCCGCCTGGTGGCGCCTGGCGCTGACCGCCCCCGACCAACTGCGGCAACGGGTGGCCTTCGCCCTGAGCCAGATCTTCGTGGTCTCGGATGTGAACAGCACCCTCTTCAACAACCCGCGGGCCCTGGCCAACTACTATGACCTGCTGGTGCGGGACGCCTTCGGGAATGCGCGGCAACTGCTGGAGAACGTGACCCTGAGCCCGGTGATGGGCGTCTACCTGAGCTCCCTGCGCAACGCCAAGGCGACCTTCGCTGCGGACGGCCGCCAAACCACGGCGCCCGACGAGAACTACGCGCGCGAGGTGATGCAGCTCTTCAGCGTGGGCCTCGTGGAGCTCCAGCCTGACGGCACGGCCAAGGTGGATATCAACGGCGCTCCCATCCCGACCTACGACAACCGCACCATCTCGGAGATGGCAAAGGTCTTCACCGGCCTGGGCTTTGCGAGCAACGCGAGCGTCCCGAACTTCCGCGGCGCCCCCGTCAACTACCTCCAGCCGATGCGGTTCTATGGCGACTTTCACGAAACGGCCGAGAAGCAGATCCTCTCGGGCCGCCGCATCCCGGCCGGGCAGAGCCCGCAGCAGGACCTGAAGGACACCCTCGACACCCTTTTCAACCATCCGAACACCGGGCCGTTCCTCTCCCGCCAGCTGATCCAGCGGCTCATCACTTCCAACCCGAGCCCGGGTTATGTGTACCGGGTGGGACAGGTCTTCGCCAACAACGGCGCGGGTGTGCGCGGCGACCTCGGCGCGGTGGTGCGGGCGATCCTCCTCGATTACGAGGCGCGCTCGGCCGCCATCGCGACCACCGCCAGCTACGGCAAGCTGAAGGAGCCGCTGCTGCGGGCCACCGCGGTGCTGCGGGCCTTCGGGGGAGGCGCCAACGACGGCCGCTTCTTTATCCCGAACCCCGAGGCCACCCTCGCCCAGGCCTCCCTGCGGGCGCCGACCGTATTCAACTTCTTCGAGCCCGACTTCGTGCAGTCCGGGCCGCTCGCAGGTGCCGGACTCGTCGCCCCGGAGTATCAGATCATCAACGACACCACCGCCATCAGCATTCCGAACCAGCTCTGGAACTACATCTACGCCGGCCGCACGGGCATCCCGGGCACCACCTCGGTGTTCAACCCCGCCGAGGCCACGGTCGGCATCCGCGCGGACGCCACCCTGCTCGCGCTGTCGCGCTCGCCCCGCGACCTCGTCAACCGGGCGAACCTCCTCCTCGCCGGCGGCGCTGTGCCCCGGACGCTGCAGGACCGCTTCGCCGAGGCCCTCGTCGCGATGCCCGCCAACACCGGGAACACCTACGGCGGCGCCGACCTTGAGCGGGTGCGCTCCGCGATTTACCTCATCTCCACCGTCCCCCAAGGCGCCATCCAGAAATAGCCCCCGATGAAATCGAAGACCCACGACCTCTCCCGCCGCCGGTTCGTCGGCGCCTGCTGCGCCTCCGTCGGCACCACAGGGCTGCTCTCCTCGCTCGCCCAGCTCCGCCTGATGGGCGCCGCCGCCAGCCCGGACGCCCCCGCCGCCCCGCCCCGCGCCGGCGCGCCCGCCCCGGACTTCAAGGCCCTCGTCTGCCTCTTCTTCGCGGGTGGCAACGACGCGAACAACCTTGTGGTCCCAGCCGACACTGCCGGCTACGCCGCCTACGCCACCGCCCGCGGCGCCCTCGCCCTGCCCCAGTCCTCCCTCCTCCCCATCGCCACGCCGGGCGGCGACGGCCGCAGCTGGGCCCTCCACCCGGCGATGACCGAACTGAAGGCCCTCTACGACGGCGGTCGCCTCGCCGTGATGGCCAACGTCGGCACCCTCTCCCAGCCCCTCACCAAGGCCCTCTACACCTCCCGGCCCGACCTCCGCCCGCGCCAGCTCTTCTCCCATAACGACCAGCAGGTCGAATGGCAGACCAGCATCGCCGACCGCCCGTTCTCCGAGGTCGCGACCGGCTGGGGTGGCCGCGTGGCCGACTTGGTCGACGCCTTCAACGCCAACAACCGGATTTCGATGTCGATGACCCTCAACGGTCAGAACAGCTTCCAGATCGGGCGCAGGGTCCAGCAGTACGCCGTCGGCACCGGCGGCTCCGTAGCCCTCACCGGCAGCGCCGGTACCCCCACCTCGGTCAACGGGGTCCGCACCTCCGCCCTGAACGACGCCCTCGCGGTCCAGAACGCCAACCTGCTCGAGACCGCCTTCGGCGGCCTCACCAGCCGCGCCCTCGGCACCAGTTCGCTGCTCTCGTCCGTCATCACCGGCACCAGCCCCTTCGCCGCCGCCTTTAACGGAGTGAACACCAGCCTCGGCCAGCAGCTGCATATGGTTGCCCGCCTGGTCAACGCCCAAGACAAGCTTTACCTGAAGCGCCAGATATTCTTCGTGCGCATCGGCGGCTTCGACCTCCACGACAACCAAGTCGTCCTCGGCAACACCGCCAACGGCGCCCACAGCAATATTCTCCGGGACATCAGCCGTTCGCTCGCCGCCTTCAACCAAGCAATGAACCAGATCAGCGCCCAAAACCAGGTGACGGTCTTCACCGCCTCGGACTTCGGCCGGACGTTCAACACCAACGGCGA
>VHCI01000073.1:0-2500 GCA_016871775.1 Verrucomicrobiota bacterium
CGGGCCGACTCCTGCGGCAAGCTCTTCGGCTCCTGTCCTCGGAGTCGGCCAAGGCATCGAAAGCGCCTTTGTCTCTCCTAACTTACTTTACCCGATCCGCTGTCCAACCGACGGGGACCACCTTAAATTAACCCTCAACCGTGTCCAAGAAACCGGTGCCGGTACACGCCAGCTAATTGCCTGAAGTCCGTCCCGGTCAGAGTCGCCGGTCGGGCTTCCGTCCCCGCCCTTGGTCTGGGCTTATTGAAGGTCCGCGGCCTGAGCAAGCCCCGGTCCCGACCTGAGCCTGTCGAAGGCCTGCAAACAAAAAGGCCCGGTCTCTCTTGTGGAGAAACCGGGCCATAACTCTGGCAACAACCTACTCTCGCGGGACCTAACGTCCTACTACCATTGGCTGCTCAGGGCTTAACGGCCGTGTTCGGGATGGGAACGGGTGGGACCCCTGGCATATGGTCACCAGAAAGGGGAGCCCGGGAACCCGGGCAAGGGAACGAAAATCGAGGGTAGTGCACCTTAAGGAGGTAAAATAAACGCCTAGAACGATGGAGGTTTTGCATGAACCGGAAGGGTCATTAGTACCGGTAAACTCAACGGGTTACCCCGCTTACATTTCCGGCCTATCAACCGGGTGGTCTACCCGGACCCTTCACCCCTTGCGGGGATTGTGATCTTATCTTGGGATGGGCTTGGCGCTTAGATGCTTTCAGCGCTTATCCCTTCCGAACATAGCTACCCGGCGCTGCCGCTGACGCGACAACCGGAACACCAGAGGTTCGTCATTCTCGGTCCTCTCGTACTAGAGAATGAACCCCTCAAATCACAGACGCCCACAGCGGATAGAGGACCGAACTGTCTCACGACGTTCTGAACCCAGCTCGCGTACCACTTTAATCGGCGAACAGCCGAACCCTTGGGACCTTCTCCAGCCCCAGGATGTGATGAGCCGACATCGAGGTGCCAAACCGCGCCGTCGCTGTGAACGCTTGGGCGCGATCAGCCTGTTATCCCTAGCGTACCTTTTGTCCTATGAGCGATGGCGATTCCACATTCAACCACCGGATCACTTGAACCTGCTTTCGCAACTGCTCGACTTGTTGGTCTCACAGTAAAGCTCCCTTATACTCATGCGCTCTATAGCCCGATTACCGACCGGGCCGAGGGAACCTTCGTAATCCTCCGTTACTTTTTGGGAGGATTCCGCCCCAGAAAAACTGACCTGCTATCACTGTCCCACGACCAGATGATGGTGCGAGGTTAGACGCCTAACCAACAAAAAGTGGTATTTCATATTTTGACTCAACCCGATCCTGGAACCGGGTTTCACAGTCTCCCACCTATTCTACGTATTGAAAGTCAAGCGACAATAACAGCTTACAGTAAAGGTGCATAGGGTCTTTCCGTCCTGCTGCGGGTAGGCGGCATCTTCACCGCCACTACAATTTCACCAGGCCTCTCTCCGAGACAGTCGTCAACTCGTTACACGATTCGTGCGGGTCGGAACTTACCCGACAAGGAATTTCGCTACCTTAGGACCGTTATAGTTACGGCCGACATTCACGGGGGCTTAGATCCTGAGCTTGCACCCAAGACTTTCACCTTTCCGCATTGGTCACGTGTCACACCCTATACGTCGTCTTGCGACTTAGCAGAGTGCTGTGTTTTTGCTAAACAGTCGGTTGACGCAATTAACTGCGGCCCCTTGCGGGGCACCCCTTATACCGAAGATACGGGGTTAATTTGCCGAGTTCCTTAGAGAGAATTAACCTGCGCGCCTTAGAATACTCATCTATCCCACCTGTGTCGGTTTACGGTACGGGCACCTGATGCATTAACTGCGAAGTTTTTCTTGGAAGCTGAGTATCGGGGGATCCCCATCGGCCGTGGCTTCAAGGTCCCGTCGCTTTTTAACTTTATCCGGTATTTTATCCCCGAACAGTCTACGAGCTTGGACGACGATTCAACCCGTCGCCCCCCTAACTTTCTCCGTCACTCCACAGGTCAAACACACACCCGGTGGTGCAGGAATATTAAACCTGCTTAGCATCGACTACTCCTTACGGCCTCGTCTTAGCACCCGACTAACCCTGGGCGGACGAACCTTCCCCAGGAATCCTTGGGATTTCGGCGAGCCGGATTTCAACCGGCTTTATCGTTACTTATGTCTGCATTCTCACTCCCAAGCGCTCCATGGTCGGTTACCCCTTCCACTTCGCGGCACTTGGGACGCTTTCCTACTGCGGCATTGCTGCCACCCATAGCTTCGGTATACGGCTTAAGTCCCGATCATTTTCGGCGCAATTTCGCTCGATGGGTCAGCTGTTACGCACTGTTTAAATGATGGCTGCCTCTAAGCCAACATCCCCATTGTCTAAGCAAAATCACATCCTTTTCCACTGAGCCGTATTTTGGGACCTTAACTGATGGTTTGGATTATTCTCCTCTCGACTATGAAGGTTATCCCCCACAGTCTGACTGCCGGACTTCACTCCACGGTATTCGG
>VHCI01000073.1:7500-16699 GCA_016871775.1 Verrucomicrobiota bacterium
GGTCGTCGCGCCGATGCAGTGCAGCTCCCCGCGGGCCAGCATCGGCTTGAGTAGGTTGCCCGCATCCATCGCGCCCTCCGACTTACCCGCGCCCACGATGAGGTGCAGCTCGTCAATAAAGAGGATGATCCGGCCCTCGGCCTGGCGCACCTCCGCCAGCACCGCCTTCAGCCGTTCCTCGAACTCGCCGCGGTACTTGGCCCCGGCCACCAGGGCGCCCAAATCCAAGGAGAAGATGGTCCGATCCTGCAGGCCCTCCGGCACATCCCCACGCAGGATCCGCTGCGCCAGACCCTCGACGATCGCGGTCTTGCCCACCCCGGGCTCCCCGATGAGCACGGGGTTGTTCTTGGTCTTGCGGGAAAGAATTCGGATGGTCCGCCGGATCTCCACGTCGCGCCCGATCACGGGATCCATCTTTCCCTTTCTCGCCTGGGCCACCAGGTCCACGCCGTATTTCTCCAGCGCCGCATAGGTGGCCTCCGGGTGGTCGGACGTTACTCGCTGCGCCCCGCGTACTTGCCGCAAGGCCTCCAGTACCCGCGTCCGCTCGAACCCTAGGCTGCGCAGCAGCTTCCGAAGGACCTCCGGCCGGGCGATCTCAAGCAGAGCCAGAAACAGGTGTTCCACCGACACGAACTCATCGCGCAGCTGCGAGGCCTCGTCCTCCGCGCGCGTCAGGACCTCTTGGACGGCGGGGGTGACGTACACCTTGGAGGTGTCGACCGAGCCAGAGGCGCGCGGCAGTCGCTCCAATTCGCGCTCCACCGCCGCGGTCACCGCCGCCGGCTCCACGTTCAGCTTGCCCAACAGGCCGGGCACCAGACCGTTCTCCTGCCCCAGCAGGGCGGCCAGCAGGTGCCAGGTGTCGACCTCGGAGTGCCCGCGACGCCGGGCCAAGGCCTGGGCATCGGTGACGGCCTGGCGGGACATTTGCGTGAGCTTGGCGGAAGCCATAACCGCCGCTGTCGCATAGACCGCGCCAGTCCGGCGCGGGGCCTTTCTGAGGCAAAGTCGCGCCCCGCCTGGGCAAACCGGGCCACGATGCGCCGGCCGTCGGCCCGAACTGGGACGACCTGGCGCGTGACTGATCGCTCGCTCTACCGGCCACTCAACCCCAAGAATCTTAGATCAACGGCCGCCGGCACGCGCCCCCCCTCCGCCGAGACGAGGACGATGCCCCCCGGGGTCGGTTCAATCCGCGCCACCCGCCCGAACCGGGCCGGGACCTCGGCGACGCCCATCAGCGTCCGCACGATCGTGGGCTGACGAGGATCGAGGGTGAGCGTGGTCGGCAGGCCGAGGCGGCGGAGCGGGTTGGTCCCCGCCGATTCCGCCTGGCCATAATGGAAGTAGCTGGTGGTATCCTCAAGGCCGAGGACCCCGGTGTGCCGACCGTTCCACGGCGCGTAGTGGCGGCCCCCATTGGAGATCCAGAAGATCGTATGGCGCAGCACCCGGGGATCCCGCAGCGCGAACCACACGTAACGCTGGGCCGGGAACGTCACCGCGTTCCAAGCGAAGGGCAGATCGGGCGCGGCCGTGATCATCACGAGATCGTCGAAGCCACGCCGGGCCGGGTACTCGGAAAGGTCGGTGGTTCCCCCCGTCGCCAAGGGGACCTCAGCCAGGGAGGCGAACTCCGCGCCCGCCCGGAGGCTAGAATAGCCCCGCTGGGCCGGGTCCTCGAACGGGGTCGGCAGCACCTGGCCGCGGACAAAGGGGCTCGTTCCGATCAGCCCGGAACCGGTTTCCTCGGGAAAGCGCAGCATCGCGTGGTGGCCGACGCTCAGGGGGCCGCGGGCGCCGGTAATCTCGTGGCTTTGGGCCACCACCGGGCTGCCTTTGGGCAGAACTATGGTCTTGGTCACGCGTCCGGCGCGTACCTTCAGGTCGAGGCGTGCCCGTAGGGTCACCGCGGCATCGCCGTGCCCGAGCTCCTCGAGGCGCCAGACGGCGTTGGCGGTCTCGCCATGAGGGGGATGCCGCTCGCCGCGCCAGGGAGTCCCGTTGCCCCCGAAGGGCGCGCAGAAGAAATCCCCGCGCAAGACCTGCAGCAGCACGGGCATCCCCCGGGGCAGCGTCTCCTCGGCCCACGGCGCGACGGAGAGCGGGGCGACGGTGCGCCGGCCCAGCCGGAACTGCACCGGCCCCAGGTGGCCGCCAAGGCGGGTCAGGTGGGCTTGGACGTGGCTGGAACGCAGGGGCCAGGAGGACTGGCCGTGAATCACAGGGAGCTTCATCAGGTGGCAGGGACCGAGGAGAACCCTGCCGGGGCGCTCGGGCGGGCACAAGCCCCCGCTGATTCCCGCACTGCGGGTTTGGAACCGGCGCGATTTCCGTTCTCGCTCCTACCGTGTCGTGGACGCAGCAACCCATCTTCTTCGTCGATTTTGAAGGCAGCCTAGGCTCGGGTATCCTTGAATTCGGGGTCGCCGAGGTGCACCGGGGCACGATCGTCTCGACGCGCACCCGCAAGTGCCGGCCCACCGGCGGCATCCGCGCCGAGGACCAGGCCGTGCACGGGCTGGAGCCGGCCGCGCTCGCCGGAGAGGCGCCCTTTGCTGAGGAATGGAACTACTTTCTGAGCCTGCGGGAGCTGGGCCCTCTGGGGGCGCATTACGCGGGGGTCGAAAACAGCCTGCTGAAGGCCGTGTGGCCCTACCCGCGAAACGTCCCTGACTTCACCCGCCCAGAGACGCGGATGGTTGATTGGGGCCCCTGGGTGGACACCGCCCGGCTCGTGGAACAACTGCTCCCGCACCTCGATTCCGGGCGCTTGGAAGCCCTGATCGCGGCGCTCGGTCTGCAGGCGCGACTGGACGCGCTCGCGCTGGAACATTGCCCGCCGGATCGTCGCCGCTACCACGCGGCCCTGTACGACGCGCTGGCCGGGGCCCTGATCCTCACCAAGCTCGCCCAGGACCCTCAGATCGGCGCGCTTACGCTGGTGCAGCTCTTGAGCCTCAGCACCCTCGACCCCGGCCGGCGCGCGGCGATCCAGCAGCGAGAACTGTTCCCCGAGTAGGCCAGGAATTTCCCCGCGGCAATCTTGCTTCCCGCTGGCACGCCCGCGACGCTGGCCGTTTATGGCCCTCGTCAGCCTTCTCGATGTCAGCCTCAGCTTCGGCGGTGCTCCCCTGCTGGACCGCGTCAACCTCCAGCTGGAACGCGGCGAGCGCGTGTGCCTCGTGGGGCGCAACGGGGCCGGCAAATCCACCCTGATGAAGGTGATCGCGGGCGAACTCGTCCCCGACGAGGGGCACATCTTCCGCTCGCCACCCGACGCCGTGATCGCAACCCTGCCTCAGGACGTGCCCGCCGGGCTGGTCGGGACGGTCCGCGCGGTGGTTGAGGGGCCGGGCGGCAGCTACGAGGAACACAACGACTGGGAGCAGTACGAACTCGTCGAGCGCCTACTTGAGCGCCTCGCCCTGCCGGCCGAAGCCGAGTTCACCGCTCTATCCGCCGGCCAGAAGCGGCGCGTGCTACTCGCGCGGGGCTTGGCCACGGGGCCTTCGCTGCTGCTGCTCGACGAGCCCACCAATCACCTGGACTTGGAATCCATCGGGGCCTTGGAGGACTTTCTGCTCGAATGGGGCGGTGCGCTTTTGTTCGTGACCCACGACCGCGCCTTCCTGCGGCGGCTGGCGACGCGCATCGTCGAGGTCGATCGGGGCCGCCTGATCGGCTGGTCATGTGACTATGACACCTTTTTGACCCGCAAACAGGCCGTGCTGGAGGCCGAGGAGGTACAGCGGGCCCAATTTGACAAGAAACTTGCGCAGGAGGAGGTCTGGATCCGCGGCGGGGTGAAGGCCCAGCGTTCGCGGGCGCAGAGCCGAATCCACGCCCTGCAGGCGATGCGGGCGGAACGCGCCGCCCGGCGGGAACGCCAGGGCACCGCCCGGATGTCCGCGCAGGAGTCCGACCGCTCCGGCTTCAAGGTGGTCACCTGCACCGGCCTGCGCTTCCGCTACGGGGAACGCTGGATCGTCCGCGACCTCGACCTGCGCATCGAGCGGGGCGACAAGATCGGGATCGTCGGCCCCAACGGCGCCGGCAAGACCACCCTCCTCCGCCTGCTCCTCCAGCAAATCGCCCCCCAAGCTGGGACCGTCGAGGCGGGCACGCGGCTCGAGGTCGTTTACTTTGACCAGTTACGGGCCCAATTAGACGAATCGATGAGGGTGCAGGACGCCGTGGCCGACGGCAACACGACCGTCACGATCAATGGCCGCACGCGCCACGTGATCTCGTACTTGGAGGACTTCCTCTTTGAACCCACGCGGGCCCGGACCCCGGTGCGCGCGCTCTCGGGCGGCGAACGCAACCGACTGCTGCTGGCGCGCCTGTTCACCAAGCCCGCGAACGTGCTGGTGCTCGACGAACCGACCAACGACCTCGACGCGGAGACCTTGGAACTCTTGGAGGACCTCCTGGTGGAATTTGGCGGGACGGTGCTGCTGGTGAGCCACGACCGCGCTTTCTTGAACGAGGTCTGCACGAGCCTGCTGGTGTTTGAGGGCGACGGGGTGCTGACGGAGCACATCGGCGGCTACGATGACTGGCAGGCGGCGCGGGCCGCCTGGGCCGCGGCCGCCGCCAGAGCGGCCGGCAATCCCGGAAAGGGTGCGGGAGCCGCCCCGGCGGCTTCCGGGGGTCCCACCCCGGCCGCCAGGGGCCGCAAGCTTAGCAATCGCGAACGGGCGGAACTTGAGGCCCTGCCGGCGCGCCTAGAGACCTTGGAAAAGGAGCAGGCGGAGCTGACCACGCGGATGGCGGACCCGGCTTTCTTCAAGGGCGGCGGCCCCGAGGTCGCCCGCGCTGCGACCCGCCTGCCCGCATTGGAAGCGGAAATCGCCGCCGTCTACGCGCGCTGGACGGAGTTGGAGGGCTAATGCCGGCCCCGCGGGTTACCCCGCCGCTCGCGGGAGAACCCCATGCCCGCGGCGGAGGTGCGCGACCGAGATCTGCCCGGCCCGGACACGGTAACCGCCCCGGAAAGGGTTTTCCGACATGAAAAAGGGCGTGTCCAAGTCCGCGAAGCGGAACCCACCAAGCGCCGTGGCAAAGCAGGCGGAAACGGTCATCGCCAGCACCGACTCGACGTTGCCGCCGATCATCAGGCCGAGGCCGCCGGCGCGCGCGATGCGGGCGATCTCCAGGGCCTCGCCCAAGCCCGCCTTCATCAGTTTGATGTTGATCACGTCGGCCGCGCGGGCGCGGACCACCCGACGGGCGTCCTCGGCAGACGTGACGGCCTCGTCGGCCGCGACCAGCCAGCCGGATTCGCGGCGCAGGCGGCGCATCCCGGCGAGGTCGTCCTTGGGCAACCACTGTTCGAGCACCGCAGGGGTGATGCGGGCGGCCTGCAGCCGGCGCACGAGCAAAAAGGCATCCGCGCGGCTGAGCCCGGCGTTGCCGTCCAGCACAAGCGGGGCGCGCGGCGCGGCGGCGCGGATGGCGAGCAGGCGCTCTAGGTCGTGGGCCGGGCCGCCGGGGCCCCCGATCTTCACCTTGATCACCCGGATGCCCCGGCGCTGGATCCGGCGCACCGCCGCCGCCGCGGCCGCGGGGGTGCCCGTGGTGACGGTCATATCGGTCTCCAGGCGGACGGCCGGACGGCGGGCGGCGGCGGGGGCTTCGGCGGCCAGGAACGCGGTCAGGCTGACCCCGGCCTGCCGGGCGAGGGCGTCCACGAGGGCGGTTTCGAGGGCGCAGCGGGCGGAACCGGAGCGGGGCCGAGCGCGGGCGTGGAAAGCGCGGCCCAGTTCCGGCCAGGCGGCGGCGTCGCGGCCTTGCAGCGAGGGGGCGGCGGAGCGCAGGGCCTGGAGCGCGTCGGCCTGCGTCTCACCGTTGTAGGGCGGGAGCGGGGCGGCTTCGCCAAAGCCGACCGTGCCATCGGCCAGTTCGACGCGGACGAGGACATTGGCCGCGCTGGCCTGAGCCCCGCCGGAGATGCCGAAGGGTTCGAAGAGGGGGATATCCAAGGCGCGAATCGAGACCGAGCGGAGGGCGGAGGCGGGAAGCACGCGCGGAGCGGAGCGGGCGCATCCCGCGATAGCAATGCCAGCGTCCGTCGGTGCCGGCGCCCCGCCAGGCGCAGCGTTCCTCGCGCCAGATGCGCTGGCGGCGGCTCCAGTGCGCCCGCAGCGCGGCGGATTGATTGTCTAGCACCGCCTGCACCACGATCGAATCCTCGACGAGGACGACTTCCGGCACCGCGCCCAGGATGCGATCGGAGCCCTTAGCAAGTCGAGCAGGCCGAACATGGCCGCACGGAGCGCCGTGCCGGAGGCGCCGGGACCTTCCTGCGCCTTCTCCATGAAGCGGGCCAACACATCCAAGCGGCGGCGCAGGCGCGAGCCTTCCTCCACCTAGGTGATCTTCCGCCTCAGGGAAGCCCACCGAGCCAGCAAGCCTACGCCATGCGCGGAGTTAACCAACTCCCCTCGCTCGCCGACATAACTGGGCATCCCGATCATTTCCCCGGCGGCGGGGGAGGCAAGGTGACGGTCGAAGGCGGAGGGTAGGCAGCGGGGGGCGGGGATACTTTCCGTTGACCGCTTGCAAGCCCGAGCGGACGGCCCGGCAAGTGCCGAAGGAGGGTTGGGGCGGCGGGATCCCTCACCCGAAATCGGCTAACGGGAGCGCGTCATACGCAGGAACCGCAGCGGCAGGAAGACCGCCGCGAAGCCCAAGCCGCCAGCGATGCCCGCCCAGATGCCCGCGGCGCCCCACGGCCCGAAAATGCCCAGCCCATAACCCAGCGGCAGCGCCAGAGCCCAATAGGCCACCAGAGTGATCACGACCGGCACGCGGACGTCCAGCAGGCCGCGCAGCAGCGCGGCGGAAATCACCTGCACTCCGTCCGCGAGTTGGAACACGGCGGCGACAACCAGAAGCCCGGTAGCCAGCCTGATGACCGCGGGATCAGCGGAAAACGCGGCGGCGAGCGGGCGGCCGGCGAGCCAAAACGCGAGCATAAACGCTGTCATACAGATCAGGCCGGCGCCGAGGGCGCTGAGCCCGAGCGGTCGGAAGCGGTCCCGCTCGCCGGCGCCAACCGCGTGGCTCAATCGCATGCCGGCAGCGATCGAGAGCCCCAAGGGCACCATAAAGGTCAGGGATACGTAGGAGATGGCGATCTGGTGCGCGGCGAGGGGGACCGCCCCGAGCCAGCCGACCATCAGACCCGAGACCGAGAAGGCCGTCGCCTCGAACAGGAGCATCCCGGCGGCAGGGAACCCGACCCCAAGCATTTCGCGGAGCCGGCTGGGGGACCAGGTCGCCGAGACCTGGGTGGGCCCATCCGCCGCCGCCGCCCCGGATCGGGCCACGCCCAACCTGGGGTTACGCCTGATCCAGAGCCAGAGGGCCGCCGGCGCGCAGATCCGGGCGATCAAGGTGGCCACCCCCGCGCCGGTCAGTCCCCAGGCCGGGGCGCCCCAGTGGCCATAGATGAGGATCCAGTTTAGCAGAGCGTTGAGCGCGACTGCCGCGAGCGTGATGAGCATCGGCACCCACGGGTGGCCCATCGCCTCGGCGAACTGCCGCAGCGTCAGTTGCAACACGGCCGGTACGATGGAGGCGGCGCAGAGAAGGAAGTAAGGCCCCACGGCCGCAACGACCTCGGGGGGCTGCCCGAAGCGGTGCAGTTGCGTGGCCAGCACCCCCATTAACAGAAGTTCCGCCAAGCCGAAGCCGAACGCGAGCAGGCACCCGTGGCGGAGGTATTCGCTGGCCTCCCGGGGGGAGCCGGCGCCGCGCGCGCGGGCGACGAAGACCGCGACCGGCAGCATCAGGCCGATCCCCATCACGTAGAAGACATTGAAAATGTTGCCCGCGAAGGCAGAAGCGGCGAGCGGAACCGTGCCAGCGTGGCCGATCATCGCGCTGTCCGTAACCCCCATCAGCATCTGGCTGACCTGCCCGAAGGTGATCGGCACCGCCAAGGCAATGGTGGGGCGAAGTTCACGCCGCGCGGCAGCGACAAGACTCATCCGAGAACGCTTGCGGGTCCCGCGCCGCCCGTCCAGCTCCGGCTGGTCCCTGGCTGCTACCTCAGGCCCAGAAGCTAGCAACCTGCCGGCCTAGCCTCACCGGTGGCGGCCGTGGCAGATGATGTCCCGGACCAAGTAAAGACCCAGCACCGACGAGAGCAGGAAGCTGACGGTCCCCAGCGCCGGGTAACCGAAAAGTTGCGGCTGGATGCCCGTCGTCACATTCCCCGGCGACCCGATCATCAGCGCCCAGATAATCATCCCAGGGTGATGCGTTTCGCGGCGATCTTCACCCCATCATCGTGCTCCTGCAGTCCCCGGTGGGGCTGGTGGATCGCAAGGCTGTCGTGCTCCAGCCGCCGCCGCCGGCGGCGCAGTTTGAACGGTATCTCCCCGAGGCCGAGAACGTTCGGCCACAGCATCTTCCGGGAGCGGCGGACCGCACCCCTGAACTCGCTCGCTCGCGGCGCAACTCCCGCAGCGCTGGCGCCGGCGCCGCTCGGAAATCAAACTCCGGATCCAGCACCCGCCCCACCTGATCCGGGTCGGCAGCGTTACGTTATCCGCCGCCTGCACGGTGGCGGCGGCCTAGTGGAGAGAGGCGACGCGGGCCGCAAGGGCGTCCAAGCGCTGCTGCGCGCGGGTCGATGCTGATTCGATTACAAACGCAAGACCTTGGCCGGGCGGGCGGAGGGGGGGGTCGCGGAGCGGGGGGAAGCAGGGGCACCGCGCCCGACGACTGACGCTCTTGTTAAAAGGACAGGGGTTGCAAAATTACGGGGATTTGTCTTCACACGCCCGTTTGTTGCCTCGCGCAATGAGCCCCTCCAAGCAAAAGCACCAAACCAGCATATGAGCAAACTGCAGCACCTCGCCGTCGCCTCTCTGGGGCGATTCGGCCTTACCACCTCCGTCGTCGCGGGCGTCGCCTTCGCCGCCCAGCCCACGGTCTCGACCAACGAAGTCCAGACGATGGAGAAATTCGTCGTGACCGGGTCCCTGATCCCGATCGCGGCCGGCTCCCCTGCGATTCCCGTGACCGTCCTCGGCGCGCCGGAAATTGAGAAGACCGGCGTCAGCACCGACCTCCTCAACGTCTTGAAGAAGGCCCAGCCGGCGTTCTTCGGCTCAAACAACATCGGTTCCGAGAATGGCAACATCTCCTCGGGCTCGACGAACGGAGGCTCGCAGGT
>VHCI01000074.1 GCA_016871775.1 Verrucomicrobiota bacterium
CGCCTCGCCCCAGCCCTCGCCTTCGCTTTCGCCCTCGCCCCGGCCGCCCTCGCGGACCCCGGCGCCGCGCTGGCCCGCGCCACCGCGGCGGTCCGGGAGGTCCTCGGCGGCCCCGACGCCCCGTGGGCGCTGCGCGGCGCCACCTTGGAGGGCAGCCGCCTCACGCTCGACCTGGCCCCCGGGCCCTCCGCCCCGGAACCCGGCACGCTCGCCTTCGAGCGGCACTCCCGCGCCCTCCACCGCGCCGCCGCCAGCCCCCTCGCGGAAGAGTTCCCCGGTTTCGAGATCCACACCCTCCTCGCCGGCGAGCCACTCGACCGCCTCCTCGCCGCCCGTGAGCCCCGCCCCACCCTGCCCCCCGGCCCGCCGCGCGCCGCCCTCCTCTCGGGTCGCCGCCTCGCCGTCAGCCCCGGCCACGGCTATTACCAGAACGCCGCCGGCGCCTGGGTCCTCCAACGGGGGTACTGGCAGGGCATCGTCGAGGACTTCGTCAACCACGACTTCATTTTGCTGCTCCGCGACGAGCTCGCGGCCACCGGGGCCGAGGTGCTCCCGACCCGGCAGCTCGACCGCGCCGCGGGCAACGGCGAGAGCGGGTTCCCCCGCTGGCAGGAGGCCGCCCGGTACCACGTGAAGGCCCTCGGCGCGCCCGCCACGGTCTGGAACGAGCCCGGGTTCGACCACCTCAGCCAGGACATCCGCTGCCGCCCCCTCTGGGCCAACCACGTCGGCGCCGACCTGCTCGTGAGCCTCCATAACAACGGGGGCGGCGGCACCGGCACCGAGACCCTCTACGACACCAGCAACGGCTTCGGCCCCGAGAGCAAACGCCTTGCCGACGCTGTCCACGGGCGCGTGATCGCCGCGATCCGCCGCGATTACCTCGCCTCCTGGGCCGACCGGCGCGTCCAGGGCTTCAACGGCAGTTACGGCGAGAACCGCCTCGCAACCCGGCCCGCCATTCTGATCGAGGTGGCCTTTATGGACCGGCCGACGCCCGACAACGCCGCGATCCAGGACGAACGTTTCCGCGCGCTCGTCGCCCGGGCGATCCGCGAGGGCGTGCAGGACTACCTCGACGGCCTCGCCCCCGCCGTGCCCGCGGACCTCGCCGCCGCCGCCACGCCCGGCGGCGTCCGGCTCGCCTGGCGCAACGCTTCCCCGCAGACCGCCAGCTTCCGCCTCGAGCGCCGGCAGGGCGAGGGGGCGTGGAACGCGCTGACCAGCGTCGGCGCCGCGGCGACCGAGCACCTCGATGCCACCGCGCCGGCCGGCACCTCCCTCACCTACCGCGTGGCCGCGGTGAACGCCGCGGGGGCCAGCTTCGGCTTCTCCAACGAGGCGACCCTCCTCGCCGCCGCGCCACCGCCGGTCACGCCCGTCACGCGTCCCGGCGCCTGGCTAGGCAACCTTTCCCTGCGCACCCAGCTGCCCGCCGAGCAGGGCGTGACCGTCGGCTTCGTCGTGGCCGGCGGTGCCCGGCGCCTGTTGGTCCGCGCGGCGGGCCCGGCCTTGGGCGCGTTCGGGCTGGCGGGGGTGCTGCCGGATCCGCGCCTCGATCTCTACCGCGGCGCCGAGCGGGTGGCGGGCAACAACGATTGGCCGGCCGCCCTAGGCGGAACGATGGCGGCGCTGGGCGCGTTCCCATTCCCCGCGGCAAGCCGCGACGCCTCGTTGCTGGCCACCGTCGAGGGACCGCACACCGCGGTCGTCGCCGGGCCCGGCGGCGGCGCCGTGCTGGTCGAGGCCTACGACAGCGGCGGGCAACCTGAGGGGCGGCTCGTGAACCTGTCGGCGCGCCACCGGGCCGGGGCCGGCGCGGACCTCCTCATCGTCGGCTTCCACCTCGCGGGGAACGGTCCCGCCCGCGTCCTGTTGCGGGCCGCCGGGCCGGGCCTGGCCGCCCTGGGCGTGCCCGGGACCCTCGCGGATCCGCGGTTAGAGGTGTACGACGACCGCGGCGCCCGCCTCGCCGAGAACGACCAATGGGACGCCGCCCTCGCCCCGACCTTCGCGGCCGCGGGGGCCTTCCCCTTCCCGGCCGGCAGCCGCGACGCGGCCCTCGTCGCGACCTTGACCGCCGGCCGCGGGTACACCGTCCAGATTTCCGGTCCCGGTACGGGCGAAGCGCTCGTCGAGATCTACGCGCTGCCGTGAATAAACGGCGACCCCGCCTTGATTAGGACGGGCCCCGGGTCCGCCGCCGTAAAACGCTGCGTGCGGACCACTCCCTCGAAAGCGGAGGCCAAACTGCAGGAAACGGCCGCGCCCGAGAGCCAGCAGACCAGGAGCGTCAGGGGGAAACGGCAGCAGCGCATCAGGGAAGGGGGGGTGACGCAGGAACGACCCGGAACCCGCCGATGGGTGGCAGCGCTGGCGAACAGCACCCGCTGGCGCGGGCCTCGTCCGCCAGAGCCGGCTCGCGAAACCGGGTTTGCGCCCCGGCGGCGCCACGCCCAGCGTCCGGCGCCATCCGATGCGCCCCCCCGCGCTGCTTCGCCTCGCCCTGCTCGCCGCCGTCCTCCTGTCGTGGAGGGCGCCGGCCGGCTCGCCGCCGGGGGCGCCCGAGTGGGTGACGCGGGCGGTGGCGGCGCCGCGGGTGTCGCACCACGTGTTCCGCAGCGCGGCCGCGGGCGGGCCGGTGAGCTACCACCTCTACACCCCGGCGGCGCACGGGGCGGATGCAGCGCGCCGCTTCCCGGTGGTGTACTGGCTGCACGGTTCCGGCGGCGGCCTGCCCGGGATCCCCGTCGTGGCCCGGCTCTTTGACGCGGCCATCGCGGCGGGCCGTTTGCCGCCGTGCTTCATCGTGTTCGTCAACGGCCTGCCCGGCGGGATGTACCTCGATTGGAAGGACGGCTCCGTGCGGGTGGAGTCGGTGATCATCCGGGACCTGCTGCCGCACGTGGACGCGACGCACCGGACGGTGGCGGCGCGCGGGGGGCGGGTGATCGAGGGGTTCAGTATGGGCGGTTACGGGGCGGCGCGGCTGGGGTTCACGCATCCGGATTTGTTCGCGGGCGTTTCCCTGCTGGGCGCGGGGCCGCTGCAGCCGGATTTCACGCGGACGCCAAGGGCCGGGCCGAAGCAGCGCGACGAGATCTACCAGCGCGTGTACGGCGGGGACGCGGCCTTTTATCTGGCGCAGAGCCCGTGGGCGATCGTCGAGCGGCAGGCGGGGCGGCTCGGGGAGCTGGTCATCCGGCACGCGACGGGCGACCGGGACGAGACCTTCGCGAACAACCTGGCGTTCCACGAGCGGATGCGGGCGTTGGGGGTGACGCACACGTGGAGCGTGGCCCCGGGCGTGGGCCATGACCCGACGGCGCTGATGGTGGCCCTGGGCGACGCCTTCTGGGCCTTCCACCGCGCGGCCTTCGGCGGGGCGGCGGCGGCGCGGTAATTTAGTCCCCCGATGAGCACCCCGACCCCTCCCTCCCCGTTTTCCCGCCGGGCCGGCCTCGCCGGTGCCGCCGCGCTCCTCGGGCTTGCCGCCGCCGGTCCCCTGCTCCGCGCCGCCGCCCCACGCAAGGAACGCGCCGCGGGCAAGGCCGAGACGCCGCCGCCGACCCGGCCCCCGCTCGAGCCCGTCGACGTCGCCCGCCTGCCCGCCGGTTGCGACCGCTTCGATCTCTTCCTGCTGATCGGTCAGTCCAATATGAAGGGCCGCGGCGTGATGCCGGCGGAACCGCTGCGCGACGAGCGGATCGTGATGCTCCACCTGCGCGACGACGCCTGGTACCTCGCGCGCCACCCGCTGCACCTCGTCGGCGACGCCCGGACCTTCGCCGGCCACGACAACGCGGGCGTCGGCCCCGGTCTCGCCTTCGCCACCACCGTCGCCGCCCGCACACCGCGGGCCCGCCTCGGCCTGGTCCCCTGCGCGGTCGGCGGATCCTCCATCGCCCTCTGGCAGCGCGGCGCGCGGCTCTACGACCAGGCGATCCGCCGCGCGCGCCTCGCCCGCGCGTCGCCGGGCACCGCGCGCCCCCGCCTGCGGGGCGCCCTCTGGCTGCAGGGCGAGGCCGACGCCACCGACGCGCGCTTCCCCGGCCACGAGGAACGCCTGCTGCGGCTGGTCGACGACCTCCGCGCGGACCTCGGTGAACCCGCGCTGCCGTTCCTCGCCTGCACCATCGGCGAGCTGCGGCCCGAGGCCGAGGGCCGGCGCGTGGCGGAGATGAACCGCCTGCTGCTCTCCTTGCCGCAAAAGCGGGCGGGCACCGGGTGCGTCGACGCGCGGGACCTGCGGACGCACCTTGGCGACGCGGTGCACTTCGACACCGCGGCGCAGGAGGAGATCGGCCGCCGTTACGCCGCCCAGTACCTGGCCCTCGCCGGCACGGGCTGAGGCGAACGCCCGGCCCCGGCGGGGCTTTCGCCTTGTGTGGCGCGCCGGACCGGCGACGCTCCGACCGCCCCCGATCCCGATGCCCCCGTCCGAGCCCGAGAGCGCCCGCTGGTTCCGCGAGCACGTGCTGCCGCACGAGCCGATGGTGCGCGGCTGGCTCCGCGGCCGCCTGACCAGCGAGAGCGACGTCGACGATGTCGTCCAGGAAGCCTACGTGCGGCTCCTGCGGGCGCGGGAACGCCAGCCGATCGACGCCCCCAAGGCGCTCCTGTTCACCATCGTGCGCAACCTCGCCCGCGACCACTGCCGGCACCGCGACGTGCTGCCGCTGGAACCTTTAGCGGAAGAGGGCGAGTCGGCCGTCTTCACCGAGGAGGCCGGTCCGCCCGAGACCGTCGCCCACCGCCAGGAACTCGAACTCTTGACCGCCGCCATCCAGTCCCTGCCCGACCGCTGCCGGCAGATCTTCACCCTGCGCAAGGTCTACGGCCTGCCGCAGGCCGAGATCGCCCGGCAGCTCGGGCTCTCGGAAAACACGGTCTCGGCCCAGCTGACCATCGGCGTCCGGAAGTGCATCGCGTTCCTCGACCGCTGCCGGCGGGAACGGGAAGGGCGGTGGCCGTGAACGACGCCCCACCCACCCCCGGCGAACCCCGCGATCCGGCCGTCGAGGAGGCGGCCGCGGGCTGGCTCGTGCGGGAGGACCGCGGCCTCACGCCGGCCGAGCAGGACGAGTTCCTGCAGTGGCTGGCGGCCCGGCCGGAGCACCGCGGGGCGCTGGACCGGCACCGCCGGCTCTGGCGGCGATTCAACGCGCTCGACCGCTGGCGGCCCGCCCACAGCGCCGCGCCGAACCCGGACCTGCTCGCGCGTCGGCGACCGCGGCGCCCCACCTGGTTCCTGCCGGCCGCGGCGGTGGCGGCGGCCGCGGCCGTGGCCCTCGCCGTGTTCCTGGGCGATGCGCCGGCCCCCGCGAACCCCGGGGCCCTCGCCCTCGAGGCCACGGCCTACCGGCGCGAGATCCTGCCCGACGGCTCCGTGCTGGAGCTGAACCGCGGCGCGCACGCCGTGGTGCAGTTCTCCCCGCTCGAGCGCCGGGTGCTGCTGGCGCACGGCGAGGCGCAGTTCGCCGTGACCAAGGATCCCCGCCGGCCTTTCGTGGTGCGGGCGGCGGGGGTGGACGTGCGCGCCGTGGGCACCGCATTCCACGTCCGGCTCGCCGGGGAACAGGTTGAGGTGCTCGTGACCGAGGGCCGCGTCCGGCTGTCCCAGCCCCGGCCCGCACCCGACCCCGCCACGGGGGAAGTGCCGGCCGCCCCGCTCGCGGAACTGGTGGCCGGGCAGCGGACGGTCGTGGCGGCGGCCCCCGTCCTGACCCCGCCCCCCGTGCTGCCCGCGTCGCCCGCCGAGGTCGCCCGGCTGCTCGATTGGGCGCCCCGGATGCTCGAGTTCGACGCCACGCCGCTCTCCGAGGTCGTCCACGCGTTCAACCAACGCAACGCCGTCCAGCTGGCCGTGGCCGACGACGCCCTCCGCGGGCTGCCCATCGTGGCCACGATCCGGTCCGATAATCTCGAGGGCTTCGTGCGCCTGCTGGAGGCGACGCTCGGCGTGCGGGCGGAACGGGCGGAGCCCGGCGTCATCACCTTGCGCGCGGCCCGCTGAGGCGTGCCGGCCGGGCCGAAAACTTCCCTTAGCGTGAACGGCGCGCCCGTCCGTCTCCCGAGGTGGTTCGTGCCGTCCCGATGCCCCCCTGCCCCCACCCGACCGGCCCGTTGGCGCCGGCCCCGCGCCTGGCTTGCCGCCCTGCTCTGGCCGCTCGCCCTGCCGGGGCTGGAGCCCGCGCCCCCGCCCGCCGGGCCGGCCGCGTCAGCCGCGGAGGCCACCCGGGCGTTCGACGTCCCCGCCGGTCCCGCCCGCCTCACCCTCAAACGCACGGCCCGGCAGGCCGGCGTGGAGATCGTGTTCGGGGCGACGGTGGCGGAAGGCGTGACCACCCCCGCGCTCCGGGGCGAATTCCCCCCGCGCCGCGCCGTCGAGCGGCTGCTCGAGGCCACGCCGCTGCTGCTGGTCGTGGACGACCCGAGCGGGGTCTGGAGCGTCGTCCGCCGCCCCCCGGCCGCTGAGGCCGCCCCGCCTTCCCCCGCAATGAACCCCCGCCCCACCCTTGCCCGCCTCGGCGCCTGGCTCGCCCTGGTCCTCGCCCCCGCCGCGCCGGCCACCGCCGCCGAAACCGCCGCGCTCACCGGCCGCGTCCTCAACGCCACCACCGGCCAATACCTCAACAACGCGCGCGTCAGCGTCCGCGGGACGGACCTGGTCGCCTTCACCGACCAGACCGGCACCTACCGGCTGCCGCGCGTCCCCGCCGGGGACGTCACGCTCGAGGTGTTCCACACCGGGCTGGAGACGCAGGCGGCCGCGGTGGCCGCGCCGGCCGGGCGGACCGTGACGCGCGACTTCGACCTGCGCCGGGGCGCCGCCGCGGGCGCCGGGGACGTGATCCGCCTCGACGCCTTCACCGTGTCCACGGGCCGCGAGACCGACGGCCAGGCGATCGCGATCAACGAGCAGCGGTTCTCGCCCAACATCAAGAACGTGGTCGCGGCGGACTCGCTGGGCGACGTGATGGACGGCAACATCGGCGAGTTCCTGAAGTACGTGCCGGGGGTCACCCCGGAGTACGACTACGAGGACGGCACCACGGTGGCGACGGTGTCGATCCGGGGGTTCGCGCCCCATATGGTGGCGGTGGCCAACGACGGGGCCCAGATGGCCAACACCTCGAACGCGATGGGCGACTCGCGCGCGTTCTCCTTCAACCAGGCCTCGATCAACAACGTGGCGCGCATCGAGGTGGCCAAGGTGCCCACGCCGGCTCACCGCGCGGACTCGCTCTCGGGCTCCGTCAATATGGTCAGCAAGAGCGCGTTCGAGCGGAAGAGCGCGCAGTTCCGCTACAACCTCAACCTCGCCGCCAACAGCGAGAACTTCGACCTCCGGCGCACGCCGCACACCACCGACGAGCGGGTGCGCAAGCTCCGCCCGGGCGGGAACTTCGACCTCACGCTGCCCCTCGGCCCGCGCTTCGGGCTCGTGCTCACGGGCGCCGCCTCCGAACGCTACGCCAAGCTCCACTACTCGTACCGCACCTACAACACGAGCGCGGCGGGCACCGGCGCGACGCCCGCGCAGCCGTTCCTGCAGACCTACCGGCTGCTCGATTCCCCGCGCACCCTCGTCCGCCAGTCGCTCGGCCTGAAGGCCGACTGGCGCGTCACCCCCCACGGGATCCTCTCCGTCGGCGGGCAGGTGAGCGGCTTCCAGTCGACGCGCATCGCGACCGAGTTCACCGCGGGCGCCGGCACCGCCGCCACCCCGTCCGTGGCGGGCGGCGTCCCCCTCAGCTACGGCCCCGACTTCACGGTCGGCGCGACGGGGCGCGGCACGGTCACGCTCGGCGGCGCCACCTCCACGCACATCATCACCGGCGCCGAGGCCGCCAATGCCCGCTACCGCTACGACAACGGCGTCTGGAAGGTGAACCTCGCCGCCGACCGGTCCCGCGCCGAGGGCGGCTACCGCGACCAGTCCAAGGGCCACTTCCGCCAGATGGCGATCAGCCTGCGCAACCCGGTCCGCCTGGAGTTCCGCCAGATCAACGGGGTCCGGCCCGAGAGCCTCCGCCTCCTCGACAACGCCAACCGCGAGGTGGACCTGTACGACGTCGCCAACTACCAGCTGGGCACGGTGAACTCGACCCCGCGGCGCACGCGCGAGGACTTCCGCTCCGCCTCCGCCGACGTCGGCCGGCGCCTGCCGTGGTTCGGGTTCCCCGTTTCCGTCGAGGCCGGCGCCCAGCGGCGCGCGCAGACCCGCGACCTCCGCCGCCGCAACGAGAACTGGACCTACAACGGCCTCAACGGGGACCGCTCGCCCGCCCCGTTCGTCTCGCCGGTCTACAAGGACCAGTACCACTACTTCGGCTTCCGCAACCTGCCGCACATCTCACCGATCCTCGCCTACCGCGCCCACCTCGCCAACCCGGGGCTGTTCACCAAGACGCCCGCCCAGCTCGTCGCCGAGGAGACCTTCCGCATCACGAACTCGCAGCGGTTCGAGGAGACGGTCTCGTCCGCCTACGGGCAACTCGAGCTCAGCCTCCTCCGCTCCCGCCTGCGCCTCCTCACGGGCGTCCGCTACGAGCGCACGGAGACGTCGGGCCTCGGCGCGCTCGTGAACCCCGCCGCGGTCTGGGCGCGGAACCCGGACGGGAGCTTCGCCCGCAACGCGGCCGGGCAGCGGATCCGGCGCCCCGAGGCCGGCGCGCTGAACTCGATGGAACAGCTGCGCCTCACCCACACGGAGCGCGGGTTCCGGGCCGACCGCGGTTACGACGGCTACTACCCCAGCCTCCATCTCAGCTACACCGCCACCGAGCGCCTCGTCGCCCGCGCCGCCTACGCCCGCACCTACGGCCGCCCCAACCTCAACAGCGTCATCCCCACCGCCACGGTCGACGAGGCGGACCTCGAGGGCGACCAACTCGGCGACCCCGCCGTGGTCCAGGGCAACATCACCGTCACCAACACCGGCCTCCGCCCCTGGACCGCCGACAACTACGACCTCTCGCTCGAGTACTACACGCCCTCGGGCGGCATCCTCGGGGTGGGCTACTTCCACAAGGAGATCCGGGACTTCTTCGTGAACACGGTACGGATCGCGACGGCGGCCGACACGGAGCTGCTGGGGCTGGACCCGCGCTACGTGGGCTGGCGCGTGAGCACCACGCTCAACGGCGGCAACGCGCGCGTCTACGGCGCCGAGTTCAACGTCCGCCACTCGCTCGCCGCGCTGGGCGCGTGGGCCCGCCCGGTCAGCGTCTTCGCCAACGGCACGAAGCTCGTCCTCGAGGGCCCCGGCGAGGCCGCGTTCAACGCCTTCACCCCCGAGAGCCTCAACTGGGGCTTCAGCTACACCCGCCGCCCGGTCAGCCTGATGGCGAAGTGGAACTACCGCGGCCAGCGCCGCCTCGGCGCCCAGCCCCAGCTCGGCGCCGGGGCCTACGAGTGGGACGACCGCCGGGTCACGCTCGACCTCAACCTCGAATACCATCACCGCTCGTGGCTGCAGCTCTACGCCGCCGCCCAGAACGTCCTCAACGCCCGCGCGGTCACGCTCCGCTCGGGCCCGCAGACCCCCGACTACGCCCGCAACTACCTCGTCGGCGCCTTCGGCGTCGGCCTCACCCTCGGCCTCAAGGGCAGCTTCTGAGTCGCCCGCCCCACCTTCACCCGCCTGAACCGATGCCCGCGCCCCGCCTGCTCCCCGCCCTGCTCCTCGCCCTCGCCCTCCCGCTCGCCGCCGCCGGGCCCGTTGACGTCGTCATCTACGGCGCCACCCCGGGCGGAATCGCCGCCGCCATCGCCGCGGCCAAGGGCGGCCGCTCCGTCCTGCTGGCCGAGCCGACGATCCGGATCGGCGGGATGGCCACCAACGGGCTCCAGCACCCGGACTTCCGCGCCTTCGAGGCGCTCACCGGCACCTTCCGCGAGTTCAACCGCCGCACGCTCGAGCACTACACCCGCACCTACGGCCCCGACTCCCCACAGGTGCGCGACTCGTTCCGCGGGACGCACGCCGAGCCCAAGGTCAGCCTGCTCGTGTTCCAACGGATGCTGGCGGAACACCCGCGGATCACGGTGCGCACCGAATGGACCCTCGTCGACGCCCTCACGCGCGGCCCGGCCGGCGACCGGACGGTGCGCGCCGCCCGCTTCCGCGACGCCGCGGGCGCCGAGCACACGGTCGAGGGTCGCGTCTTCATCGACGGCTCCTACGAGGGCGACCTGATCGCCGCCGCCCGGACCCCGTACCGGATCGGCGTCGAGGGCCGGGAGGAATACGGCGAGTCGGCCGCGCCCGCCGACGGCAGCGGGGACCTCCAGGGCTACAACTTCCGCTTCGTGATGACCAACGTCCCCGCGAACCGCCTCCCCGTCACCGCCCCCCCCGGCTACCGGCGGGAGGACTTCCTCGGGATCGCGCAGCTGGTGGCCGAGGGGAAGATCAAGCGCGCGTTCGGGGGCTACCGCGACACCGACAACCTCGTGAAGGCGCAGATCCCGGTGCTGCCCAACGGCAAGCGCGACATCAACGACGTCTCCCGCGGCCACGTCCGCCTGTCCCTTCCCGGGGAGCAGCTGCTCTGGCCGGAGGGCGACCCGGCCACGCGGCGGGCGATCCACGCCGAGCACCTGCGCTGGAACGCGGGGATCATCCACTTCGCGCAGCAGGATGCCTCGTTGCCGGCGGAGTTCCGCGCCGAGGCGAGCCAGTGGGGCTGGTGCAAGGACGAGTTCACCGAGACCGGCGGCATCCCGCCGCAGCTCTACGTGCGCGAGGCGCGCCGGCTCCTCGGACTGCGGATCTTCACGCAAAACGACACCCGCCCCGCCGACGGCGACGCCCGGGCGGTGCTGCACCGCGACGCGATCGCGATCGGCGACTACGGCCACAGCAGCCACGGCGTCCGCCACGAGGGCTCGCGCTTCGGGGGCAAACGTTTCGGCGAGGGCCTCGGCGTGACCTACGCGCCCTACCAGATCCCCTACGGCACGATCGTGGCGCGGGACGTCCGCAACCTGCTCGCGCCGGTGCCGGCCAGCGCGACGCACATCGGTTTCTGCGCCCTGCGGCTGGAGCCGATCTGGAGCTCCCTCGGCCAGGCCGCGGGCCACGCGGCCCACCTCGCCCTCGCGCCCGCCGGGACCCCGGACGCGCGCGCGGTGCGCGTGCCGGAACTGCAGCGCCGCCTGCACGCGGACGCGTCGGCGACGGTCTACGTGGGCGATGTGCCGCCGGAGGCCCCGGACTTCGCCGCCGTGCAGTGGTGGGGCACCGCCGGGGGCCTGCACGGCCTCGCCCCGGCGCCCAAGGGTTCCCGGCTGGGCCGGCAGATCGAGGGCCAGCACAACGAGGGCTGGCTCAACCACGACGTGCAGCTCTCCGCCCCGCTCGACGCCGCCCTCGCCGCCCGCTGGGAGCCGATCGCGCGCGCCGCCGGCATCACCGCCGCGCTGCCCCCCGCCGACGGCCGCACGACCCGCGGCGACTTCATCCGGGCCGCCTGGCGCGCCGCCCCGCCCTGACCGCGACGCTAAGAGCAAGGGGGAGCCAGGGGGGTACCAGATCCACCGGCCCCCGGAGGAGACCAGCGGTGATGATTTGTGCCCCAACGCACGTCGCACTGACCTCAAAGGGCCCCATGAGAAACCTCCTTCCGAAGCTCTTGGCGTGCGTGCTGGCCTCCGGCACGGCCTACGCCGCCGATCCATCCGCGGCGACTCAGCCGCTGACGCCTCAGCACCTGCCTTTCCCGCCAACCGTGGACCTTTCGCGGGATACCGCGCGGCACGTGATCATCGCGCAGGGCGACGCGAGCACCTATCAGGGCCACCCAACCACCCTGCTGCTGCCCGATGGCAGGACGATGTTCTGCGTCTGGACGATCAACCACGGCGGCCCCTGCGGGCCGATGAAGCGCAGCGACGACGGTGGACTCACCTGGAGCGGGCTCCTGCCGGTGCCCGACAACTGGCGGACCACGCGCAATTGCCCCACGATCTGGCGGCTCCAGGACCCCCGGGGCGCGGCGCGGCTAGTCGTCTACGCGGGGCAGGGGCCGGATGGCGCGATGCACGTGGCGCATTCGACGGACGAGGGCCGCACCTGGACGCCGATGCGCAGCCTCGGATTGGAGTGCGTGATGCCGTTCTGCACGATCGCACCGATCGAGGGCGGCAGGAAGCTGCTCGGGCTGACCAACATCCGCCGCCCCGGCGAAAAGGTGGAGCCGCGCTCCAACGTGATCGCCCAGAGCATCTCGGAAGATGGCGGCCTCACGTGGGCCCCTTGGCGGGTAATTCTCGACCTGCCGGGACTGAAGCCCTGCGAACCCTGGGTCGTCCGCTCGCCGGACGGCCGGCAATTGCTGACGCTCCTGCGGGAGAACGACCGGCGCGAGGCGCTGTTCATCACCAGCGACGACGAAGGACGCTCCTGGTCGAAGGAAAAGAAGCTGCCGCCCGGGCTCTACGGCGACCGGCACGTCGCGAAGTACGCGGCGGACGGACGGCTCGTGATCGCGATGCGCGACACCGGCGGCGCCTACGGCAGCCCGACCTCGACGCACTTCGTCGCCTGGGTGGGCCGCTACGACGACATCGTGAGCGGGCGCGACGGTCAGTATCGCGTGAAGCTGCTGCACAGCCACAAGGGCGGTGACAACGGCTATCCCGGCGTGGAGCTGCTGCCCGACGGCACGTTCGTCGCGACGACCTACATCAAGTATCGCGCGGGCCCGGAGAAAAACTCCGTCGTGAGCGCTCGGTTCAGGCTCGGCGAGACCGACCGGCTCGCCGCGGCCGCGAGATAGCGCGGCGGGTGGCGCTGGTTCTCGCCGGAGACCAGCAGGTTTTCATCGCGGCGCCGAGGCGACGGCGCAGGGTGCGGGCACCCACCGGGGGTTCCCGGGGCGCCCCAACCTTCAACCTGAGCCGCGCTTTTCCGCTGGGTTCGCAAACACGTGGTCGGGTTTCAGTTGCATGCCGACGACTAGCGCCGCCGACTGAACGTTCAAGCGTGTAATTGAAATCTGGTGTCATGCGGGTGTCATGCAGCGCGATGACTTCCGCCGTCGAACGCAGCACATCAGTGCCGCCCGCTTCGCGGTTCCCGATCCGAACTTCAAGCAAAGAACCGAAGGTCCTTTCAGGCCCACGGCAGCTGCACTGGGATCGGCTCGGTTGGCTGGCCGGTTGCCATTTCCCGCCCCTACATGTTCCAGAGTTTGGCGAGAGGGACGGCGAGAAAACGCGGATCGGACATCGGCAGAGTACTCGTGCCGGAGTGGAAAAGCACTCCGCCCTTGAAATCCTTTCCGCACTGGTCGGCCAGGCGGCGCAAACCGTGGCCGTCGGACTCGTGGACGGTGGCGGAAGCCTTGACCTCCACGCCCCACGTCTGGCGGCCGCGGGTCACGACGAGATCTACTTCGACCTGGTCCTTGTCGCGGTAGTGCCAGAAGCGCAGGTCGGGATCGGTCCAACCAGCCTGGGCGATGAGTTGCTGGACCACGAATGATTCCAGGAGATGACCGAAACGATCGCGCCGGGTGTTCCACTCTTCCACGGTCAGACCGGCGAGCGTCGCGGCGAGGCCGCTGTCGGGCAGGTGAACCTTGGGAGTTTTGACCAGGCGCTTGGCTTCGTTGCGGTGCCAAGCCGGCAGGCGGCGAATCAGGAATAGGCGCTCCAAGATCGCCAGGTAGCGATCCACGGTCTTGCGATCCAGACCAAGCTCCTGACTCAAATTGGACGTGTTGAGCAGTTCCGCGGCGCGCAAGGCAAGCAGTTCGAGGAGACGGGCGAGTTCACCGGCGTCCTTGACGCGCGCGATGTCTTGCACGTCGCGTTCGATCAGAGTGCGCAAATAGGCGCGGTGCCATTGCCGGGCACGTTCCGGCGAGCGCGTCAGCGGCTCCGGGTAGCCGCCAGCGACAAGTTGCGCCGCCAAAGCGGAGGCAGGTTCGTGCGACTCGCTCCTGATTTCGCCCTTGAGCTTGCCCGCGAGCAGGGTGGAAAGAAATGCACCGGCGGAACGGGCCTTTTCCGCTTCGGTAAGCGGGTGGAGATGGATGAATTCGATCCGGCCGGCGAGCGAATCGCTCAGCTGAGGGAGCAGCAGGAGATCGGCTGAGCCAGTGAGGAGAAAGCGGCCAGGCCGTCGATCCCGATCCACCGATCCTTTGATCGCGCGAAAGAGAGCCGGCGCACGCTGCACCTCGTCGAGCGTCACTGGATCTGGCAAGCTGGCAACGAAGCCGGTGGGATCGTCGCGGGCCGTGCGGAGGATGGCATCGTCGTCGAGGCTCACATAGCTCCGATCCGGCGCGCAGGTCCGGGCAAGCGTACTCTTCCCACATTGGCGGGGACCGATGATCGCGACCGCAGGCGTATCCGCCAGGGCGGCGAGCAAGGGGCGCTGGACGGGGCGAGGATAGAGTGATTCGGGTTCGTCCATTTGCGGATTACAGTCGCGTCCATATGCGGAATGTCAAGGCGTCCAAGTGTGGAGTCCATAAGCGGCCGATTGCGGTGTGGAGCGGCCTCGTCAACCGATTCCGGGATAGGGCCGTCCGGCCCGAAGCCGGACGACGCCCCCCCACAGTCCCGTACGAGCGCGATTAAGGCCTATGCCGGGCCCGGCATAGTCCGGCACCCGGCATAGTAAGGCATTCGGTTCCTCGAAGTGCGGATTTGAACCCATTTCTATGTGTCGCCTTGTGGTGCACACGGTGACGCGGGCACAGGTCCCGCACGCGTTGTCGACAACACGCCCGCATCCCGACCGCTGCCTTCACTACTCCCGGGCTCCCGTGGGTCGGTTTCCCCGGTTTCAATCGCTACTATGCGGCGGCTAAGACTGCCTCTGTGCGTCTCTGCACCTTCGCTTGGTCGCTCGGTGCGCGATACCTCGGCTCCCCGGCTGTTTTCGCCACCGACCGACCGCGGGGACGTCAGACGGGGTTCAGGACCTTGATTCACCGGATGGTCCACTTTCCGGTTATTTCCGAGGAGACAGGAGGCTCTCCCAGCTTCCCGAGAAACCCTATACTGCTCTGCCCTGCTCTCAGACCCCGGGCGAACTTCGGCGCCAGACCGTAACGGCGCCTCCATACTGCCCACGCTTTTCCTACGACGCAGGCTCCACCGATATAATCCATTTCGGGGCTCAATCACACGGCTTTGCATTTGGCTGCCTACGCTTGAAGGCGCCATTTCGGACGCCAGCCAAGGCTCGCTTCCGGCTGCTGGTCAGGCTTTGCCGGACGGGTTGGTTCCCGCAGGGTTTCAGTTGAGACTTTCGTTCGCTCATTCTCTGTCGTTGTCCTTTCGTTGTTGGTTAGAGCGCCATCCCGGCTCATCGGACTTTTGCTGGCGCCAAGGAAACCGGATTTTCAGGGGGTTGGGCCGGGAGGGGGTTTGGGGAGGCCAAGAAGTCCTGCGTGGTGAAGATCGTGATGACCGGGTCAGCCGCGGACGGCCCGGAGTGGCAGCAGCATATCCGCACCATGCAGGGGCGGAAGGAGCTGGCGAAGCGGTTCAAGGACACCAAGGACCCGTTCCGCATCGTGATCGTGCGGGATATGTGGCTCACCGGCTTCGACGCCCCGTGCATGCATACGATGTACGTGGACAGCCGATGCAGGGCCACGGGCTGATGCAGGCGATCGCCCGGGTGAACCGGGTGTTTCGAGACAAGCCCGGAGGGCTGGTCGTGGACTATCTCGGGCTGGCGGACCAACTGAAGCAGGCGCTGGCCACGTACACGGAGAGTGGCGGGCAGGGCTCGCCCAGCGTGGACAGGGCGGAGGCGGTGGCCGTGCTGCAGGAGAAGCACGAGGTCATCTGCGGGCTGCTCCACGGCCTTGACTGGTCGGCTTGGGCCACGGGAACCCCGGCGGCCCGGCTCCAGCTCCTGCCGGAGGCGCAAGAGCACGTGCTGGCGCAGGAGAAGGGGCGGGAGCGGTTTGTGGCCGCGGTCACGGACATCTACCGGGCCTTTGCCCTCTGCGCGGCGAGTGACGTCGCGCAGGCGATGCGGGACGACATTGCCTTCTTTCAGGCGGTCAAGGCGCAGGTGGCCAAGCGTTCGGGCTCGGAGAGCCGTTCGCCGGAGGACATGGAGTCGGCGATCCGCCAGCTCGTGTCGCGGGCGATCACGACCGAGGGGGAAATCATCGACGTGTTCTCCGCGGCGGGCATCAAGAAGCCGGACATCTCGATCCTGTCGGACCAGTTCCTCGCGGAGGTCCGGGGCTTGAAGCACAAGAACGTGGCGGCGGAGCTGTTGTCCAAGCTGCTCCACGACGAGATCAAGAAGGGCTCCAAGAAGAACGTGGTCGTCAGCCGGACCTTTGCCGAGCTGCTCCAGCGGACCCTGAACGCCTACCACAACCGGGCGATCGCGACGCAGGAGGTGATCGAGGAGCTGATCCGGATGGCCAAGGACTTCCAGAAGGCGCGAGGCGCCGCCACCACCGAACCCCGGCTGCCCGCGGTCTGGAGTTCCCCGCCGGCCCGCAGCTCCGCCAGCGCCTTGCGCACGGTCTTACGGCTGACGGCGAAGTGCGCGGCGAGTTGGCGTTCACCCGGCAGCGCGCGGTCCCACGGCCGGCCCCCAGGACGGCGAGTCCGGCCGCCTCCGCCACGGCCGCCGGGCCGCGCAGGATCACCCGGCGGTCATCGGCGTTGTCCCAGTTCAGGTAA
>VHCI01000075.1 GCA_016871775.1 Verrucomicrobiota bacterium
CCGGCGGCGACACGCTCACCGGCACCAACGCCACCACCGGCCTGCCCGTGATCACGACCAACGGCAGCTGGGCGAACTTGGGCTACCTCGCCGTCCATCCCTTCGAGACCGGGACCACCAACGCCCTTGCCTTCACCAGCTTGGGCGGCGTCACCGGCAACCTCCCGCGCGCCGACCGCAAGCGCATCGGGGAGCTGTTCCAGGCCCGGCCGCAGGATTTCGTGCGCGCCGCCACGGTCGACAACTACTACACCGCGTTCATCGGCAACCGCCGCAATTTCCGCCAGACGGTCGATGCAGCCTACGTGCAGCTGGACGTGAGTCCGGTCGCACGCTGGACCGTGCGGGGCGGCGTGCGCCTTGAGGAGACGGGGAACCGTTTCCTCCAGTACGATCCGCGCCTGCGCCGGGAGATCCTCGCCGCTGGATTCCCGGTTAACGCCGCTGGGCGCGCCACCACCATTCCCGGGCTGGAGTACCAGTTCTTCAGCCAGCCCCGCGTCGCGCGGACGAGTTCCTATCGCAACACCTTCCCCTCCGTGCTGACCAAGTACCGGTTCACGCCGAGCCTCGAGTTCCAGGCCGGCTACAATCAGGCCATCTCCCGGCCGCCGGTCGATTCGCTCACCGGGGTGTACAATGTGCTTGAGGACGCCCAGCGCGTCGATGCGCCCAACGCGGCGCTCCAACCCGAGTATTCCCGGAACTACCAGGCCCGGCTCGCCTATTACTTCGGCCACCGCGCGCCCGGCCAGCTCACGCTCCAGCTCGCCCAGAACGACATCCGTAACCTACGCGAGACCTTCGATTACACCGCCTCGGAGTTCGGCGAGGAGGACCCGGACCTGCAGACCTACGTCTTCCGCACCACGCGCAACAGCGCCGAGACGCGCCGCTTCCGCAACCTTGACCTCTCGTACCAGCAGACCCTCGGGTTCCTGCCGGACCTGTTCCGAGGGACCAGCGTCAACCTCTCCTATTCCCGCACCACCGCGAGCCAGCGTCGCAACGGCCTCGCGCCACACCGGGTGTCGGGCCGGCTGGGTTACGCCTACCGGCGCTTCAACGGCTCGCTCGGGGGCGTATTCACCGACGAACGCCCCGATGGCGTCTACGGCCGTTTCCGGGAGGCGGTGCTGCAGTTCGACGCCTCGCTCAACTGGCGCCTGAGCTCCTCCACTTCCCTCTACGTGCAGGGGCGCAACATCACCGGCCAGCCGCTGCGCTGGTTCGACACGCCGCCCGGCGTCGCCGAGCGCCGCCAGCGCGTCCTCCGGCTGTACCAGGAGTACGGCGCCAACTGGAACTTCGGGGTCAAGGGGACGTTCTGAGCGCGCGCCTTCGTCCCGCCTTCCGGGGCAGGATGCCCCGGATCCATCGATCCACGGCTGGTTCGGCCTGATGTTTATTCCGGACTTAAGCGGCTTGGTGTGGCTGGGGCGCGTCGCCCCGGTGATGGCGGAAAGCAGCGCATTCGCCCGCGCCTCGGGGATTCACGGCTGAGGGAACGAATGCATTAGAATTGGCCCCGAGCGGCGAGAACCGGGGCGGCGCGCCCCGGCTACATCAATCTCAATCGCCGGTCCGCCGTCTCGTCCGCCGTAGCCTCGGCGGAGGCGGAAGCCTTGGGCAAGGCAGTCCGCCTTACGGAATCTTCTCGAGCTCGGCCGCGGTCCAAGGCTGGCGATTGCCTTCCTTGCCCCGCACCTCGGCCACCTTGCCGGCCGCCACCGGCGCCTCAACGCCACCCCACTCCTTGCGGATGTAGGTAAGCACCGCGGCAACCTTCTCGGGACTCAGGTTATAACCCGAACCCGGACCAGCCGCCGGCATGGCTCCGATATACTCGACGCCCATAACCTTGATCGGGCCCTGAAGGCCGTGCAGCACGATACGGATCAGGCGCTCCTCGGAACCGGACACCCACTCGGAACCGGCCAGCGGCGGGAACGCTGGCGGCAGGCCTAACCCCGTCGGCTGATGGCACGCGGCGCAAACCTGGACGTAAACATTCTTGCCGAGGACGAGCGGATCGACCGCCACGGCGGCCACGGCGCCAGCCTTCGGCGGCTGGCCGTACTCATTGAACACCTTCGGGTGAAAGTGCCCAGAGAACCGCCCCAGGTAGGTTCCACCCACGAAGATCAAGCCGCTGAAGAGGAACAGCAGGTTCAGCGGCAGCAGGCGGTACCGGCCTTTCTCGTCGGGCTGTTTACCGATAATCTGCTCGTGCCCGGCCTGCAGGGCGTCGTCGGACAAGGGAGACCGGTCTTGGCTGGGATCGGGACGTTGGGACGCGCTCATTTCGTGGCCTCCGGGCTGGCGGCGGACTTGGCCGGAAGCGGCCGCGCCTCCGGGAACTCAAAGCCCGTGTTCACATTTAGGAGATAGGCCACTAGAGTCTGCGCCCGCTCGGTGGCGACCACCTCGGAACCCGCCTTGGGCGCGGTGGTCCCGGTCAGGCGGACCGCGTGCCGGGAGGACTCGCCGGCGATCTCGCGGGTCTCGTACAGGAACGGGAACGCCGGGTGGGCGGCGGAGCCAGTATAGAGCAGCCGATGCAAGTCATCCGCGGAGGCGGCCTGCGGATTGCGGCCGGCGAGGTTCATCAGGTCCGGTCCGAGCCGCGAAGCGCCGAGCTGGGGCTGGGCGTGGAAGATGTAATCGCGGGCGACGCTCTGGCGCTCCCCCCAACCGCGGGCCTGATCGTTGCCGAAGCCTGGGCGGCGTACTTGCTGGGTGTGGCACGCGACGCATCCGAGGTCGGCATAGACCAGCTGGCCCCGGGCGGCGAGGCCCGGGAGGCGCGCGGGATGCGACTGGCCGTCCGCCTCGTCGAAGAAAGGAGTCAGCGAACCTAGCTGGCCGTGTGATCCCAGCACAAACCCCGCCCACGAGGTCAGGACGGCGAGGAAGAGGCCGAGCAGGAAGAGCGGCCGGTTTTTCATGAGGCGGAGGAAGCGGGACGGAGGGCCACGGCGCCTTCTTCCCGGCAGCAGGAAGCGGCAGCGGAACGGAGGAAGGCGAACAACAGGAGAAGATTACCCGCCAGCAGCGCGAACTGACCCGCAGTGTGCAGCAGGAGCGGCGTCTTCAGCTGGGCCAGAATCTCCGCAAAGGGCGTCTGGGAGTGGTTCAGCAGGGCGTCCTGGGCGAGGCCGGCCCAGCTTAGGGAAAGCACCGAAATCACCACGCCCAGCATATAGAGGCTGTGGTGGCCGGAAACGAACGTGGGCAGCGTCCAATCGCGGCCGAAGATCCGCGGGAACTGGTACACAAGGCCACCAAAGAGGAACATCGAAAGCGCGCCTTGGAGCGCGAGCTGCTCCCTCGCGGGCACCAGCAGCGTGAATTGGGTGTGCACCGCCGCACCGCGGAAGGAAGTGATCGTCTCTAGGAGGCCAGTCAGGAGATAGGCCACCAGACCAAAGCGCAGGTACTGCAGCGTGAGGCTGCCCCCCGCGAAGAGCTGCCGGAAGTTCAAGGCCACGACGAGGAAGTGGAACAGGAGGAGACACTGCGCGACGACCGCCATCGTCGGGATCCAAGCGGGGAACGGCCCACCGATCAGGTGGCGGCCGAAGGTCCAGCCGCCCGCCACGATCAGGGTCCAGAAGGCGAGCGGGGCCGATTCGTAGCCCGGCAGCAGCTTTCCCGTCTGCTTCGGCACGATGAAATAGGCGGCGGCCAGCGCTAGCGGCATCAGCCACAGCGAGACAAGGCTCTGGGTGTGCCAGGAGGCTGCGACCGTCTGGACCACCCCGCGCAAGGGGGACCAGAGGAGCACCGCCTGGGTGGCAGTCCAGAACCAAGGCAACAGGAAGAGGGCGGCAGCCGCATACCACTGGGCGGCATAAGTGCCTTCCCGCTTGCGCCCGGCCCACGCCAGCACGCCGGGAAGCGCCATCGCGCAGAAGGCGGCCACCAGCACCGGTTGCAGAGCGCGGGGAACTTGCAGGCCGGCGAAGCCGGTCATCGAGCCGGTGGCGATCCCGACCATCCCGGCCAGCAGGCCCAGATTCCAGAACACGGTACCCACGACGGCCCAGTTCAAGGCGCGGAGGGGATTGCCGCCGAGGCGGCCGAGGATCCAGAGGCCAAGGCCGACGCCGGCGTTGCCCGCCCAACCGTAAAGGAAGGCCGTCTCCCGCGCGGCCTGCGCCCGGCCGTGAGTGAGGGCCGAGCAGTCAGCGAGGAACGAAGGCGTATGCAGCTGGATAGCGGTTACCAGCGCGAGCAGGCTGCTGAGGACGAGCCACCCCAGCGCGGAGCCGGCAAGCAGGGCCAGTGGCCACCGTGCGGGAGCGTCGAAAGGGCTGACTTCCGCCGCAGGGGCTTGGGACGGGGGATGGGACATCTCGGTCGGAGGTTGGCGGGCAGTTACTTCTTCGCTCCGTACTGCTTGGCGGTCAGCTCCATCGCGTACTCCAGCGGCAGCTGGACCACGCCCTTATCCTTGTCGATCCAAGCGTAGCTGGTGGCCTGGGAGGCCTCGGCCGCGCGGAGGTCCGCGAGGGCCTGGCGGCGGGCATCGGAGGTCGCGCGCCATTCTTGGTCCTTCGGCAAGGCCTCCGGGGCCGCGTTATAGGCGGTCGCCGGGGCCGGGCGGTAGAAGTACCGGACGGTGAGCAGGAAGGCGGAGAACACCCCGAGGAGCAGGATGATCGTGAAGAGCGAAACCGGCCGGGCCGGGCTGACGGAGGGGTCACTCATGGTGGGTGAGGCTTTCGCCGATGCGCGGGTCGCAGATCGGGATCAGTTTGGCCGTGCCGAAGCTGCGGAGGTAGGCCCAGCCACAGACTCCGCCGACCCCGACCACAGAGGACAGGATCCAGACCAAGTTCAGCGACAACAAAGGCAGCGCGTCGCCGTGCGAATCCTTGAGCGCCGGCATGATGTTGTAGCAGAGGTCGAGGAGGATGATCGCCAGAATCCAGATCGCGATGCGACGGAGGATGTGGGGCGTGATCTTAAACCGGTAGGACAACAGGAAGAAAAACGGGATGAAGAAGTGGCCGAACAGGATCCCGAAGATGCCGATCCACTTCCACTGGTTCGAGGCGCCGTCGTGATTGATCTCCCGCAGGTTGTACCAGAAAGTCTCCTCAGGCACGTTGGCGTTCCAGATCAAGAAATACTGGGAGAACGTGACGTACGCCCAGAAGACCGTGAAGGCCAGCATCAGCAACCCGATGCTATGGAAATGGTTCGTGTTGAGAATGCCGCGGTAATCCCCGCGCTGCCACAGCCAGACCATAATGATGACCCCGAACGAAAGGGCCCCGCGCACGCAGTTGGCGAAGAACCAGACGCCATACATCGTCGAGAACCAGTGGTACTCGAGGGACTTGATCCAGTAGATCGCGGCGAAGGTGAGGGTCAGGGCCGCGATCGGGAGGCCGATGGCGGCCGTCACGCGGTTGTGGCGGGTCCAGCCGAGGGAGCCGTCCTGGTCCTGGGTGAAGGAGGCGCGCCGCAGGCGGGAGGAAAGCCAGATCCAGCTCGCGAAGAACGCGATTGTTATCCCGAGCAGCATCCCCGGGTTCAGGAACGCGGCCTTCTTCAGGTAGAGCGGATCGTGGCCGACGGTGTGGCCGCCGTGCATCTCGTGGTTTAGGTCCAACCACGGCCAGATCAGATCCCGGTCGTACAGAAAGGAGGCGAGCAGAAGGGGCAAAAACAGCAGGCCAAGCCATTTGAATGCGGCCAGACCGTGCTCGAACTGCCGGCGGATGACCGTCGACCAAGAGGCGTCGAAGATGTGGTGGATGAGCACCAGCAGCAGCATCCCGATGGCGATCGCGGTCCAGTAAGTGACCCCCACTAGCCACGAGTGAGCGACGACCTTCGCGCCAGAGACGAAGAGGCCCAGTGCGGTGAGGGCGATCCCGGCAAGGCCGAGGGTCAGCGCCTTCACGGCCGCCGGGGCGGTCGAGGCGGGAGCGGCGGACAGGGCCGCGGGGGCGGAGGCAGCGTGGGAACTCATGGGAGGCCGAGGGCTTTCTTACCCGCCGCGTCGGTGACGTCTGCAACCGTGCCCTGCTGGGCACGCTGCAGGGCGCGCACATAGGCGACCACCGCCCAACGGTCCTCAGGGGCGAGCTTGTCGGCGTAGGACATCATCGTGTTCTTGCCGAGCGTGATGGTCTGGTAGAGTTCGCCGTCGGGCTGGGCCCGGAGGCGAGGATCGTGGTAGGACGGGGTGGCGCCCATCCCGTACTTCTTGGTAATGCCATTGCCATCGCCGAGGGCGCCGTGGCAGGGGGCACAATAGATCTGGTACCGCTGGCGGCCGCGTTCCAGAAAGGTGCCATCAACCGTCAAGGTGGGGGGGAAGCCCGCGGCGAAGCCGCCGCCGGCGACCTTGCCGTGATGCAGGTGGAGGTCATCGCGCATCATCCCGCGAGCGACGGTGCGCGGCGGGGGCAGGCGGTCGGAGCCGCCGTCCGCGAAGAAGGCGCTGGCCGACTGCGGGCGGTGCTTGGGCTGCACTTCCATCCCGGGGAAGGCCCAGTCCGGCCACTGGTCGAGTGGCGGGAGGGTGAAGGTCTGCCCGCGGAAACCCAGAATGGACACTCCCAGCACGCAGACAAAGAAGGTGACGAGGTAGAAGTGCCGCATACTCAGGGATCCAGTTCGGTAATGGTCTCGCCGCCGGCCTGCTCAAGCAGGGCGCGGGTGTTGGCGGCGTTGAAGCGGGGGTCGCGGGCCTCGATCACGATGAAGAACGTGTCGTCCATCCCCCGGCGGATCTGGTCGTACTTCAGCACCGGATGGTAGTGCATCGGCAAACCGTTGAGGACGAACATCCCGATGATGGTGGCGAAGGCGGTGAAGAGGATCGTCAACTCATAGGCGACCGGGAAGGCGAACATCGGGCTGAAGAGCGGCTTGCCGCCGACGATGAGCTTGTAGTCCACCGCGCCGGTCCACCAAATGAGGGACATTCCGGTGCAGAAGCCCGTGATGCCACCGATTAGGGAGATGCGCGGGACGACGGAGCGGCGGAGGCCCATCGCCTTGTCGAGGCCGTGGACGGGGAAGGGCGTGATGCAGTCCCAGTGGCGGTAGCCGGCGTCGCGGACTGCCTCGGCCGCGTGGTAAAGCGAGGGGGCGGTCTTGAAGGTGGCGATCAGGCCGTAGGTTTGGGCGGACATCGGCAGAAGGATCAGTGTTTGGCGTGGCCGCCGTGGACGTCGGCCTGCGGGGTCACGGCCTTGAGCTCGGCCATCGGCATCACCGGCAGGAACCGGATGAACAGCAGGAACAGCACCGAGAACACCCCGAACGTCCCGAAGAACGTGAAGACCTCGACGATGCTCGGGGAATAGTAGCCCCAGCTGGACGGCAGGAAGTCGCGGGCCAGGGAGGTGACGATGATCACGAACCGCTCGAACCACATCCCGACGTTGACGAAGATGGAGAGGATCCAAACCAACGCGGTGTTCTCTCGGACCGCCTTGAACCAGAAGAACTGAGGCGTGATCACGTTGCAGGAGATCATGATCCAATAGGCCCAGGCGTAGTGTCCGAACGCGCGGTTGACGAAGGCGAAGCCCTCGTACGGGTTGGCCCCGTACCAAGCGATAAAGAACTCCATGCCGTAGGCGTAGCCGACGATGGTGCCAGTCGCGAGGGTGATCTTGCACATGCAGTCAATATGGTACTGCGTGATCAAATCCTGGAGGCCGTAGACCGCGCGCAGTGGCAGCATTAGGGTGAGCACCATCCCAAAGCCCGAGAAGATGGCTCCAGCCACGAAGTACGGCGGGAAGATGGTGGTGTGCCAGCCGGGGAGCAGCGAGACCGCGAAGTCGAACGACACGATCGTGTGCACCGAGAGCACGAGCGGGGTGGAGATGCCGGCCAGAATCAGGTAGGCCATCTCATAGTTGCTCCAGTGGCGGTTGGAGCCACGCCAGCCCATCGCGAACAGGCCGTAGAGGGTGGCCCGCACCTTGTTGCCGGCAGCGAAGAAGCGGTCGCGAAGGACGGCCAGGTCAGGGATGAGGCCCACGTACCAGAAGAGCACCGAAACGGTACCGTAGGTGGAGACGGCGAACACGTCCCATTCGAGCGGCGAGCGGAAGTTCTGCCAGATTGCGTTCGAGTTGGGGATCGGGAACAGGTACCAGGCGAACCAGACGCGGCCGACGTGGAAGACCGGGAAGATCGCGGCGCAGACCACTGCAAAGATGGTCATCGCCTCGGCGGCCCGGTTGATGGACGTCCGCCACTTCTGCCGCAGGAGGCACAGGATGGCCGAGATGAGCGTCCCGGCGTGGCCGATGCCGATCCAGAACACGAAGTTCACGATGTCCCAGGCCCAGTTGACCGGGTTGGCGTGGCCCCACACCCCGACGCCGGTGGCGACCAAGTAGGTGATACCCGCCACCGTGAAGGAGGCGACGAAGCAGGCGAGGATGAAGCAGACCCACCACCAGACCGGGGTCTTGCCTTCAATGATGCCGCAGATCCTCTCGGTGATCCACGAGAAGCTGCGGTCGTTCTCCACCAGAACGGCCCGGGGCAGCGCCGCGGGCCTGACCTCCTGCAGGATCGGGTGCGCGGCGGCTTTATGATCGGCGTGCCCCATTAGCTTTTCCCTCCGTGGCTGGGGGTGGCGGGCTCGGCCCCGTGGCCGTGCGCGCCGTGGTCATCGTGGGCGGCCGGCTCATTCTTGCGGGAATACTCCACGCGGCTGAACGGCAGCGGTTGGAAGTCGGGCATGCGCGGGTTCGGGTTGCGGAGCTTGCCGGAGTAGGTCGTGCGGGGACGCACGTTTAGGTAGCCCAACACCGCGTAATCCTGCTCGCGGGCCTTGGCCCGGCTCACGGAGCTGTCCTTGTCCAGAATGTTCCCGAACACGATCGCGCCCACCGGGCAGGTCTGCTCGCAGGCCACCTTGATCGTGCCGTCCGGCACCACCACGTCGCCCGGGCGACCCGCCTGGGCCATCTTCACCTTGTGCCGGATCTTGCCGTTCTGGACGCGCTGCACGCAGTAAGTGCACTTCTCCATCACGCCGCGCATCCGGACGGTGACCTCCGGGTTCTTGGCCATCTGGAGGAGCGCCGGCATCCCGTAGTCCCCGGCGGGCCCGAGGTACAGACTGTCGAGGCGGCGCTGGTTCCAGTCGAAGAAGTTGAAGCGCCGAACCTTGTACGGGCAGTTGTTCGCGCAGTAGCGGGTGCCGATGCAGCGGTTGTAGGCCATCGTGTTGATGCCCTCCTCGTCGTGCACGGTGGCATTGACCGGGCACACGACCTCGCAGGGCGCGAGCTCGCAGTGCACGCAGGTCATCGGCTGCAGGGAAACCTGCGGGTCCTCCGGGAGCTCCCGGTTGCCCTCGCCGCCGAAGGCCTCCGCGTCGATGGTCCCGCTCGAATAATAGCGGTCCAAGCGAATCCAGTGCATCTCGCGGCCGCGCATCACCTGGTCCTTACCGACGATCGGGATGTTGTTCTCCGCCTGGCAGGCGACGACGCACGCGTTGCAGCCGATGCAGGTGTTGAGGTCGATCGACATCCCCCACTGGTGGTGACCGTCGAACTGGGGCGTCTCGTAAAGCGAGTTGCCGCGTGGGATCTTGGTCGCCCGCTCCTGGGGCGTCATCTTCTCCCCGACCGCCCCGAGGTTCGAGGGGGTGTGGGACTCCATCCCGACCTTGCGGACGTAACCAGGATTCTCGCGGTAGCTGTTGCCGTCGGGCTTGGCGGCCGGCTCGAAATTGGCCTCGCGGATGATGTCGCGGCCCTCCATCGACCAGTGCTCCTGGGTGTTCGCCAGCAGGAGGCGCTTGCCGGAGTCGCGAAGCTTCGCGCCGAGGCCGACGTGCATCGCCCCGGTCGTGCGCAGCGGGTAGGCGTTGAACCCGGCCCCGTTGCCGACGTGGCCGGCGGCGGTGCGGCCATATCCAAGCGGGACGATGACGGTGTAATTGGCGAGGCCGGGCTGGATGTGCACCGGGCCGCTGATCGTGCGGCCGCCGAGGGACAGCTCGAACACGCGGGCGCTCTCCTTGCCCATCCTGAACTCGGCCGTCTCCTTGCGGGCCACTTGGATAAGGGAGCCTTTGGGGTCGATCTTCAGGTCGCGGGCCAGCCGCGGGCTGATCAGGATCGCGTTGTCCCACGCGATCTTGGTGATCGGGTCCGGGCACTCCTGCAGCCAGCCGTTATTCGCAAACCGGCCGTCGTCGACCTTCGGATCCACCACGAAGCGAACCTCAAGGTTGTCCTTGGCAGGCGCGGCCGCCGGGCGGACCGCCGTGAGCAGGGATTGCGCCCTGGAGGCGTTGAAGCGCACCGTCACTGGGCGGTAAGCGGACGCGGCCAGCACGCCATCGTGGAGGAAACGCTCCATCACCCGGGCGGGGTCCGCGCCGGCGCCGGCCAGCCCGGTGACCGTGCTGGCCACCAACTGGTATGGATCGGCCTCCGTTTGGCCCGCCAGACGCGCCAGAACCTCGATCTGCGTCAGCCCGCCAAACAGCGGCTGAATCATCGGCTGGACCGGCACAACGGTGCCGTCGACCGTCCGCGCGTCACCCCAAGACTCCAGGTAGTGGGCGGCGGCCAAATGCGTGGTCGCGGCCGCGTTGACCCCGGAGGTCTCGTCCAAGTGGGTGCTCCAGCGGATGACCTCGCCGACCGACCTCTGCAGGGCGGCCCAGTCGAGGTCCGCGGGCGCATTGTAGGCCGGATTGCCCCCGAGGATCACGAGCGTCTTGACCACCCCCCCCTTGATGGCCGCGGCCAGCGCAGACAGGGACGTCGCGCCGGGGGTGCTCTCCACGGGAAGGTACGAGACGGTCGCCCCGGCGGCGCCGAGGATCGAATTGAGGCCGTGGACCATCGCGTGAACCTCGGCGGGCAGGTGCGAGCCAGCCACCACCACGGCCGCCCCCCGGTGGGCCTGCAGGTCCTCGACACACGCTTGGATCCACTTCGGGTCCAGCTTCACGCCCTGCGTGAGCGGCTCGAGGACGGAGGCGGATTCCGGGTACACCGCGATCACCAGACTGGCCGTGAAGGCGGTCATCTGGCTCGAGGCCAGCCGCAGGCGATGATCCGCCATGCTACCGGTGAGCGACATCCCGCTCTCCACCACGTAGAGGCGGTTCATCGGGTCTTCCTTGCGGTCGACCCGACGACCCTGGGCGAACCCGCGGGCGGAGGCGAGGCTCCCGGCCTCAGCTTGGAGGAAGTCGGCGTCGATCGAGAGGATGCGGCGCGCCTTCGCGAAATCCGGCAGCGGGCGCACGGCCTGGCCAAACACGGCTTGGGCGGCAGCGACTGGGGGCTGGTCCGTGACCGGCTCGTACTCGCTCCATAAGGCCCGGGGCAGCTTGGCCCGGAGCTCCTTCACCAGCCGCGACCGGGTGGGTGAGGAGGACTCATCGGCCAGCAGGGCCAAACCGGCGCCGTCGGTGGCGGCATACTTGGCGGCGATCTCGCCCAGCAGCGTCGCGACTTCGGTGGCGGAAAGGGCCTTGCCGCCGCGCGTGTGGGCGCGGGCGCGGTCCGGGTCGTAAAGGTCGAGCACCGAGGCCTGCGCTAGCAGCGAGGCAGCGCCGCCGTGCGGAGCGTAGGTCGGGTTGCCCTCGAGCTTGGTCGGGCGGCCTTGGTGCGTCTCCGCCAGCAGCGGGATCGCGCCTTGGCGCAGGGGCATCGCGGTCGCGTAATAGGAAGGGAGTCCGGGAATGACCCCCTCGACGGACTTGCCGTAAGGCAAAATGAACTTCTCGGGCCGACGGCACCCGGCCAGACCCGCTCCGCCCAGCGCGAAGGAGGCGGCCATCAGTTTCATAAACCCGCGGCGGTCGACGCCCTCCAACTCCGCGGCGCCCTCCGGGAATTCCCGCTCCAGCTGGGCCCGGAATCCCGGGGTTCCCGCCAGCTCGCCGAGACTACGCCAGTACTTCGGGCCAGTCAGCGCCTCAGCGACGGGAGGGGCGGGATGATCGATCTTGCGTTTCATCGGTGGCAGCCGGAGCAGCTCTGCGGGGGCAACAATTTCCAGTCGTGCGCGAAGGCCTCGGCCGCCTTGCGACCGGCCTCGCCCTGGTCCGCCAAGCGGGCGGAATCGAGATTATAGACATCCTTCGGATCGCGGATCCGGGAGGCCGGGTCGCGGTGGCACTCGAGGCAGAAGGCCATGCTCAGCGGCTGCATATGCGTCACGATTTCCATCTCGTTCACCTTGCCGTGGCATTCCACGCAGGAGATGCCCTTGTTCACGTGGGCCGCGTGGTTGAAGTAGGCGTAGTCGGGCGTCTGGTGGATCCAGACCCACGGCACCGGGGTGCCCTGCGCGTAGCTCTCGCGGACCGGCGTTAGCAGGGGGCTGTTGGTCTTGAGGATGCTGTGGCAGTTCATGCACGTCTGCGAGGTCGGGACATTCGAATGGGCCGACTTGTCGACGTGGGAATGGCAGTAACGGCAGTCGAGACCGACCTCTTGGACGTGCTTCGCGTGGCTGAAGGGCACGGGCTGGACCGGCGCGTATCCAACCCGCGTGTACTTGGGCGTCATGTAGTAGCTCACGCCAGCGGTGGCGATTCCCGCAACTACGGACAGATAAATGAGGATCTGGAGCGGCAGCTGGTTGGCCGACTTCGAGAAGAGTTTCGACATGAGCGGGTGAAGAGGCGGGCGCCGGGAGGGAAAATCGCCGCCGAGGCAAGAAGGCGCTGTTTGGCTTGTAAACCAAAAAGTCCCGACGCGCGGGCGGGCACCAACTCATAAGCGGCACCGCCGGAGCGCAGCGATGGCGCTAATGCCCCGCCGGTCAGCGCCGGGCACCGCGGTGCAGCCGGCTGGCCGGCTTGACCGCGGCCGCCGCCGTCTCGGCGAGGGCCTTCTCGTCAAAGAGCGCGGAGTAAATGTACGGGAATCCATCGATCTTCTTCCGCTCCACGCTCACGCCCATGTACCGCTCGATCGACCGAGCGTCGCGCACGTCCTCCTCGGTCACCAACGTGAAGGCGTCGCCCGTGTTTTGGGCCCGGCCGGTCCGCCCAATCCGGTGCACGTAGTCCTCGGCGTTCTCCGGGACATCGTAGTTGATCACGTGGGAGACGCCAGCGATGTCGAGCCCGCGGGCGGCGATGTCGGTGGCCACCAACACCTCGTAACGGCCGGTCTTAAAGCCCTGCAGGGCCTCGATGCGCTCCCGCTGGTTCCGGTCCGAATGCATCACCCCGACGGTGTGGCCGCTCTTCTCCAGCCGGTGCGCGATGCGGTCGGCGCCCATCCGGGTGCGGCAGAAGATGAGCACGCTCCTGAAGTCCGTCCGCTCGAGCAGTAGCTGCAGCAGGTCGAACTTCTGCGTCGCCACCACCGGATAAAAGGCGTGGGCCACGGTCTCCGCTGGCGAACGCACGCGCCCGATCTCGATCTTTACAGGCTCTCGCAGGGCCCAGCCCGCCAGTTGCTCGAGTTCCGGGGGGAGGGTCGCGGTGAAGAAAAGAGTCTGCCTCGCCTTCGGGCACTGCTGCACGATGCGCCGGACGTCCGGCAGGAAGCCCATATCCAGCATCCGGTCGACCTCGTCTAGCACCAGAATGTCGATGTTGCCCAAGGAGCAATTGCCCCGCTCAAGATGGTCGAGCAGGCGGCCGGGGGTCGCCGCCACGATGTCCACCCCGCGGCGGAGATCGTCCTCCTGCTTGCCGTACCCGACGCCACCGTAGACGATGGTCACGCGCAGATCGGTGAACTTGGCATAGTTCTGGAACGCCTCCTCAACCTGCAGGGCCAGCTCGCGCGTGGGCTCGAGAATCAGGCAGCGGAGTTTCCCGTGGGTGCCTAGCCGCTGGATGATCGGGAGAGCGAAGGCGGCCGTCTTGCCCGTGCCGGTCTGGGCGGAGCCAATCACATCGCCCCCGCGCAGCACCACCGGAATCGCCTGCGCCTGGATCGCGGTGGGCGTGAGGTAACCCATTTCCTGGACCCCGAAGGCGAGGGCGTCGCTCAGGCCAAGCGCGGAGAACGCGGTCTCCATCTTGGGAATGTCCACCGGCACCGCTGGCTTGATCTCTCCGGTGCGCGGGTGATCGAAGGTCTTGTCGATCATCGGCCGCTCGGAGCGGCTTCCCCGGCCGCTAGGACCTCCGGCGCCACGGCCGCCCCGATCGCCCAGACGACCCCGCCGGCCGCCGCGGAAGCCGGCATCATCGCGACGCTCATCGCGTGGGTCGGCGCCGTCACGGCGTGCCCGGGGACCCGAATCGCGGCTAGGCTCACTCGCGCGGGGGGCGCGGCCTGGGCCGGGACGACCTTCGCCCCGGGCCGGACGGGGGGCCGAAGGGGAGGTGGCGGGGGCCGGGCGCGAGCCGGTGAGCTTACCCCGCAGCTTCGCAAACAGGTTCTTCAACATGCGGATTAAACCCTTCAGCCTCGGGGAATCCCCGGCTTTTGCAACCCCCGATCACTGCAACGGACCCGGCGCAACCGCCCGCAGCGGGCAACAGCTTGGCCTGGATGCGATCCAGCAGCGTCCGCGACAGCTTCTCGTCCCCAAACACCCCCACCCGGATGCGGACCCGGGTCAGCTTCTCGCCGACGACGTCCTGCCGCACCGTGAGACGGTGGTCCGCCACTTTGCGCACTACGGTCAGGGCGAGCAACGCGTCCTTGGTCTCGCTAAACCGGACGAACTTCAGTTCCTCAATCGCGCGATTCACGGCCCCATTGGTCTGATCAAGGTTACCGCCGAGGGAGGCCCCCAGTTCACCCCGGAGGAGAGCGACCGTGCCGGCGCCGGCCCCGAAGGCCACAATGGCAACGCAACCGGAACCCAGACCAGCGAAGGCGGGCAGGAGCGAGGCGGCGAGGCTCCGAGTGAAGCGGGGGGAGGGATTCATCGCGCCGGCAAGGCCGGCCTAAGCGGATGCCGGTTCCAAGGCTTAATCCCTTGCGTGAGGGGCGCCCTGCCCCACCTTCCCGCGAATGGCCGCCAAAGAAGAGGATCCCGCCGCTGTCGAGCGCGCATACCGCCGGGCGCTCTTCAAGCTGATCATTCACCTCGGCTACGTCTTCCTGCTCTGCATCGGCGCCTTCGCCATCCGCAAGGCCTTCGGACTGCCGCCCGCCTTCTTGACCATCGTGCTCGTGCTCGCTCTGGTGCTCTTCAGCCCGGAAATCTTCCGCTTTATGGTTCTCCGGGCCAAGGTGCAGCGAATCCGTGCGGGCGACTGACCGCCTGCTTGCGCGGCGCCCCTTTTCCGCCTAGCTCGAAAAATGGAGAATTTTACCTACCACAATCCCACCCGGATCCTCTTCGGCCGCGGCCAGATCGCCGCCCTCGCTCAGGAAATCCCCGCGGGCGCCCGGGTGCTCCTCCTCGCCGGCGGCGGCAGCATCCGCGCCAACGGCGTCCACGCCCAGGCCCGCACCGCGCTGGGCGTCCGCGTGGTGCAGGAGTTTTGGGGCGTCGAGGCCAACCCGGACTACGACACCCTGATGCGCGCCGTGGAACTGGTCCGACGCGAACGCCTCGAATGGATCCTCGCGGTTGGCGGCGGCTCGGTACTCGACGGGGCCAAGTTCGTGGCCGCCGCGGCCGACCACGCCGGGGATCCCTGGGAAATCCTCACTAGCGCCGGCGCCAAGGTGACCGGGGCCCTGCCGCTCGCCGCCGTGCTCACGCTGCCGGCCACGGGTTCGGAGGCCAACGCCGCCGCGGTCATCAGCCGCCGCGCGTGGCGGGAAAAGCTGTTCTTCATCCATCCCTCAGTCTTCCCGCGCTGCTCCGTGCTGGACCCGGAGACGACCTTCTCCCTGCCGGAACGCCAGGTCGCGAACGGCATCGGCGACGCCTTCTGCCACGTCCTTGAACAGTACCTCACTCACCCGGCCGACGCGGCCGTGCAGGATGAGTTCGCCGAGGGCGTCCTGCGCATCCTCGTCCGCGAGGGCCCGCGCACGCTCGCCACCCCGCGCGACTACGCCGCCCGCGCCAACCTCGTTTGGGCCGCCACTTGGGCCCTCAATGGGGCCATTGGGGCTGGCGTGCCGCAGGACTGGGCCACGCATATGATCGGCCACGAGCTGACCGCCCTCCACGGCCTCGACCACGCCCGCACCCTCGCGGTGGTCCTGCCGAGCCTCTTGGAGGTCCGGCGCGAAGCCAAGCGGGAGAAGCTGCTGCGATACGGCGAGCGCGTCTGGAGCCTGCGGGAAGGCTCCGCGGCGGCACGGGTGGACGCGGCCATCGCCCGCACCCGGGCCTTCTACGAATCGATCGGACTGCCGACCACCTTGGGCGCCCACGGGATCCCCGTGTC
>VHCI01000076.1 GCA_016871775.1 Verrucomicrobiota bacterium
CTATTTTTCCAAGGACCGCGGCGGCCCGCTGAAGGCACTTCCTCTTTGGGACACCGACCGCAGCCTCGGCAATTCCAACTACGCCAACTCCAACGCACCCTTTGGCATGAAGTGGTGGAACGTGGGCTCTAACTACACCTACTACTCACGTATCGACGACGACCCCGAATTCGTCGACCGCTACTGGAACCGCTGGACCGCGCTCCGCCGCAGCGTGTTTTCGCGCGAGGCGCTGTTCGAGCGTATCGAGGCGGTCTACGCGCTACTCACAGATGGCAGCCGTGCCGACATCGTTAGCACCACGAGCGCCGCGACGATGTCCATTCAGGTCCCCGCGGCGCGGCACTACCGCCGCTATCCCATCCTCGGTACCAATTCATTTAGCGACGGCCAAGGCGGCCAGGCGCAACGCACCACCTGGCGCATGGAGGTCGATGCGCTCAAGTCGTGGATCGACCAGCGCCTCGATTGGATGGACGGCGCGCCAAACCCCATCAACCCCACCACCCTTGCTGAGCGCCTCAGGCCGACCGAGCTGGTCGATGCGGTCTCGGGCCGGCCACAGTACGGCGGCAACGTGCCCGTCGGTTTCCAGTTCCGCCTGCACAACCCGAACCCGGCCGGCGGCACCACCTACTACACCATCGACGGCGCCGACCCCCGGCAGGTCGGAGGCGCCCTCGACCCTACCGCGCTCACCGCGACGTCAGGCACCGTGACCGCAACGATCATCGTACCCGGCGGACAGGTTTGGAAATGGCTGCTGCCCCCTGCTGCTCCCGCTGCCGACGCCGCCGGACTCGCTTGGACCGCAACTGCGTACGCCGATGGCGCGTGGGCCACTGGCGCCGCGCCGCTCGGCTACGGAGAAAACACGGGTCTCGCCACCAACATCTCACCCGTCGCGCCCAACTACACCGCTGCCAATATCGAACCCGGCCCCGCGTACTTCCGCACGACGTTCACGGCCGCCGGCGTCACGGACTTCACCCAGGTTTTCTTCGAAATCATGGCCGACGACGGCGCGATCGTTTACCTCAACGGCGTCGAGGCCGCGCGCATCAATTTCCCGCTCGCGCCCACGACCGCCACCTTCGCGCAGGAGGCTCTCGGTCCCATCGATCCTGGCAATAATTACACTGGGACTGAAACGATGTTTGTCGCCGTGCCCTTCGATCGCGCGCTGCTCCGCGAAGGCGTAAACACGATCGCGGTGGCGGTCCACCAGGCAATCTACGCGTTTCCGCCCAACGCGGCGAATGCCTATCCGCGCAACGATTTCTCCGACCTCCGTTTCGATCTGCGGGTCGTGGGGCAGACGGTGTCGGGGCCGGGCAGCATCATCGCGCTGCGCGGGCCAGGCGCGCGCACCGTCCGCACGCGCATTCTTAATGGCGCCACGTGGTCGCCGCTCACCGCGGCAACCTTCGTCCTCGACGCCACGCCGGCAAGCGAAACCAATCTCGTCGTCAGCGAATTCCACTACCACCCGCCCAATCCCACGGCCGCTGAGCTGGCCGCGGGCTTTAACGACGGCAACGACTTCGAGTTCATCGAGCTGATGAACATCTCCCGCACGCAGTCGGTCGACCTCAGCGGCGTGAAGCTCGAGGATGCAGTGCAGTTTGATTTCGCCAACGTGCCGCCAGCCCAGCGCATTTTGCCTCCGGGCGGCCGCATCGTGATCGTCGAGAATCGCGGCGGCTTCGCGTCGCGCCTGCAGCCCGGCGCTCAGCCGGTTGTCGCCGGCGCCTACGGCGGTAATCTCTCCAACAGCAGCGAGAGGATCATCGTGCGCGCAGCGAGCGGCGCCGTCATCAAGCAATTCACGTACCGCGACTCGGCGCCGTGGCCGGCCGAGGCCGACGGCGAAGGTTCAAGCCTTGTGCTCAACCAACCACTCACGAATCCCGACCACAACCTCGCGAGCAGCTGGCACGCGAGCCCCCCTGTCGCGATCGCGCGCCCGGCCGCGGCGCCGCCGGCTCCGGTAGTCGCCACGCAGCCCAGCGGCCAACGACTCACCTACGGCGCTAACGTCACCCTCGCCGCCACGGCGCAAGGTTCCGGCTTCCTCTGGTACCAGTGGCTGCGGGATGGCACGCCGGTCGAGGGCGCAACGCGCGCCACGCTCAGCCTCACGGCACCCACCCCCGCCCAATCTGGCAGTTACGCGCTTGTCGTCTCCAACGCCGGGGGCTCGGCCACTAGTGCGCCCGCGCGGCTTGAGGTCGTCACGGGCAGCGCGCTCGTCAATCTATCCGTGCGCACAGCGATGGCGACCGGCCAGACCTTCTGGCTCGGCGCCGTCACACGCGACGGTCCAAAGAACGTGCTGATCCGCGCCGCCGGACCGGCCTTGTCCGCCTTCGGGCTTAACGGCGTGGCCGATCCAAGGCTGGAGCTTTTTGCCGCAGGCGGCACGGCGCCCATCGCAACCAACGACGACTGGCCGGGCTCGCTCGCTGGTGCGTTCGCTTCGGTCGGCGCATTTGCGTTCAACGCTGGCTCCCGTGACGCCGCGTTGACTCAGATGCTCACCGGCGCCTTCACCGTGCGCGCCACGGGCACTGGTCCGGGCGTCATTCTAGTCGAGGCCTACGCCGCGGACGGTGGCATTTCCCCGCGTCTCGTCAACGTTTCCGCCCGCAACCGCGTTGGAACTGGCGAGGATATTCTTATCGCCGGGTTTTCTGTCGTCGGCACCGGCAGCAAGCAGCTCCTGATTCGCGCCGTCGGCCCTACGCTCGCGACCTTCGGTGTGCCCAGCCCGCTCCCTGATCCCACGCTCGAAGTGATTGACAGCCGCGGTGCGACAGTTGCCGGCAATGACAACTGGACCGCGGGGCTCGCCGCGACCTTTGTGCGAGTCGGCGCCTTCCCGCTCCCCGGTGGCAGCCGCGACGCCGCGGTCCTCCTCACGATCCCCGCCGGCGGCACCTTTACCATCCAAGTCTCCGGCGTTAACAACGCCACCGGCGAAGCGCTTGTGGAAGTCTATGAAGTGTTCTGAACGCAAGGAAGAGACGGCTCACCGAGTTGTCCCTTCCTGATGCGAGCCTGAGTCGCTGGTCTTGCGTCCGCTTTCCCGGGCTGCGGCCTGCTCGTTCTCCGCTCGCCTTTCCCCACCTTTTTCTCTGCGGCGGCATCTACCGTAGCCCTATCGTTTATGGTGGCGTTGACGCTTTGATCGCGGCGAGCCAAGCGACGAGTTAGCCAGCTCCTTTGAGAGCGATTGGGAACTGATCCACCTTCAGTGGCAGCCGGAGACGTTGGTCGAGGTGACGGGTTGGGACTTCGTTGGTGAACCCACACGGCAGGGCGAACCGGCTTGGCAGTCCGGGCCGCAGTCCAAGGTTACCGATCTCCGCACACTCGCTTTCCGGACTGATTTTTATCGCTTCAAACCCGAGGTAATTTTGAACACTTTCGGACCGCAGATGAATTCCTATAAAAAAACATGCCGGCGTTCTACCTAATTGTCGGCTGGCTCGCGCTTCTGGCCGCATGCACCCCGGTCGCATTTGCCGCCGAAACCGCCGGCACGCATATCGTCTCCGGGCGCGTGCTCAACAAGGCCACCGGCCAGTATCTGGAAGGCGCCCAAGTCCAGGCGGTCGGCTCCGATCGAGCAACGCTGACGACCCGGCTGGGTTATTTTGAGCTGGGTGGCCTGCCGGCCGGTCCGCAACAGCTCTCCATCTCCTACGCGGGGCTCGATCCGCGGACGGTGGCCGCTGAAGTCGCGGGGCCACGCACGGACATCGGCGAAATCGGGCTCACCGCCCAAGTGTACCGGCTAGATGCCTTTGTCGTGCCGGGTGAACGCGAAGGCAACGCACTCGCGATGACGAAGCAACGCTTTGCCCCCAACGTGAAGAACGTCATGTCGTCCGACGCGTTTGGCAATATCGCCGACGACAACATCGGCAACCTTCTGGCGCGAATGCCCGGCGTAAGCGGCCAGATCCTCGCAGGTAAGGTGACCTACATTCGAATCCGCGGCATCGACCCCAACATGAACGCGGTGACGGTGGACGGCACCCGTCCCGGGAGCGGCGGCACCCGAGCCGCGCTCGACCGCCGCTTTGAGATCGACTCGATCCCGGCGGACTTCGTCGACCAGATCGAGATCACCAAGGCCCCGACGCCCGACATGGACGCGGACTCGATTGGCGGCAGCGTGAACCTGAAGACCAAGAGTGCGCTCAGCCAGAAGGGGCGCGTCGTCTCTTTCCGGACCGGTACGACCTACGGCACCTCGCGCAAGACTCTCAAACCGCAGGGCAGCTTTATGTACTCCGATCTGCTGGGGCGGGAGCGCAACCTCGGGGTGATGATCACGGGCACGTTCAACGCGGCGAGCAATCCGCGGGACACGAACTTCGGAGCCTGGGAACCCACGCCCGAAATCACGCGGCCGGTTTACTTCACGCTCTCCTCCGCCGGTGAGGACTTTTTCGAGATCAAGCGAGGCGGCCTAGGCGCGCGCTTCGACTACCGGCTGAATGCCAACTCCACTGTGTATTTAAGCCTGATGTTCTCGGAAAGCCGTGACCGGTTCTATCGTCGGCGCATGCAATTCGGGGGCACGGCGGCAGCCAATATCGTGCCCGGATTCACCGAGTTCATCACCGAAACCCGCAATCAAACGTTCAGCCGGACCCAAGTCGAGCAGCGTCTCGTAGTCCGGACCTACAATCTGCACGCTGGCGGCGAACAGAAGATTGGCGGCGGCGTGCTCGACTACAATTTCAACTACTCCCCATCTAAGGGTCTCGAGTTGCGCACCAACACTTCGCCACAGGTGACCGGGGTGGGCTTTCGTTTTGACCGCGGAGCCCTGCTCGACGATCCCGCATTTGCGACCTTCGTCCAGATCAGCGGCCGGAGCATCACCGACCCGGCCAACCTGACCTTCCCCAGTCTGGGGTTCACCGACGATACGAAAAAGGAGCGGATTTTTGGTGGGCAGGCGAACTTCCGGAGGCCGCTGGCCTTCGCGACCGCGAGTTACCTGAAGGCTGGCTTCCGTTTCCGGCATCAGGCGCCCGAGGTGCTGGCCGGCCCGTCGACCTACAATTACGTCGGCCCCGGCGGAGCCCAGCTCGGGCGCTTTTTCGATCAATCCTACACGTATCAGCCCACCGCGCTGCGGGGGACGATGCCCAGTATGCGCTGGTTTCACATCCCGACTGTGGTCGACGAGTGGCAGACGCGTCCCGAGTACTTCCGGATCGACCCCGTCACCACGCTGCGGCAGCAACTTGTCGCGGATCGGCGCGCCTCGGAATCCGTGTACGCGGCCTACGCCATGGCCGGCACCGAATTCGGACCGCTGGGGATTCTCGGCGGCTTGCGCTTTGAGGAGACCCGGGTCGAGGGAACCGGGACGTTCCAGTTTATCTCCGCTCAGGAACGGGCCCGGCGGGCTGCCTGGGTCGGCACTGTCACCGAGGCGGAGAACCTGCGACGCACGCAGGCCGAGTATGGCAACCGGATCTCCAACGAGAGCAAATACCGCAACATTTTCCCCGGACTGCATTTTCGCTACGAAATCGCGCGGGGGCTGCAGGCGCGACTCAGCTACTCGGCAGGTATCGGTCGGCCCAACTTTGGCACGATCATTCCGAACGACTCGGCCAACGACCAGACCCAGGTTGTCACGACCAACAACACCGCGCTCGTGCCGCAGCGGGGCAACAACTACGACCTCTCGCTAGAGTACTATCTCCGTCCGGCCGGTCTCGTCGCGGTGGGTGTGTTCCAGAAGGATGTCAGTGACTTCATTTTTACTCGCGACCTCGGCACGATCGGCACCGGCGTCAACAACGGTTTCAACGGCGAGTACGTCGGCTATTTGCTGCGCAGTCAGGTCAACGGCGGTTCCGCCCGGATGCGCGGATTGGAAGTCAGCCTGCAGCATCAGTTCTCCAACCTTACCGGACTCTGGCGTGGATTCGGCCTGTATGCCAATATGACGTGGCTCAAGCCGTCGGGCGAGTACCTGTCGGTGGCAACGGGCTACTTCGGCAATGTCGGTCTATCGTACATCGACCACGGCTGGACGGTGCGCCTGCACCAAAATTTCGCTGGCCGCAGCATCGTGCGCCAGCCCGCCAATCCGGTGACCCAGCGGCAGGACTTCGGTGCCAAGAGGGTCGACCTGAACGTGAGCTACCGGATCACGAGCAACCTCTCGGTGTACGTCGATGGAATCAATATCCTGAGCGATCCACTTGACCGCCCCTCGTACATCTACGTCCCCGGCCGAAAACGCGGCACCGACACCTACAACCCGGAGATCAAGTCCGGCATTATTGGCCGATTCTGAGCGGTGCTCTAAACGTCTCCAAGTGAAATTCTAGGCCACGGCGATGGATGAGTTGGGGATTTGGGCGGCGGCTGACCCTGCCAGGCCGCGGAACCGGCATGGCGGTTCGGGCGGGAGTCTTAGGTTGCCAGCGTCCGCCCCCCCGCAACCGACGCTCCCGGCTGAAATACGAGGTGGATCAGTTTCAGCGTCCATCTCATCTCGGGCCTGACGCCATCCCTGCGGCTCCAGAACGAGCTGCCGATGGACTGGAACTACCGCGGTCGCCAGCGCCGCGGCCTAATCGCGGCGGGCCGGAGTTTCGAGTCCAACCGCTACGATTGGGACCCAAAGCGTCTGTACGTCGGCTTCGCGGGGAATATACGTTCTACCAGCAGTTCCGCGTCTTAGGCGGCCTGCGCAAAGTCAAAAACACCGCGGAGGATCGAGCGCGCTGGACCGAGCACGCCCGCGTACGCCCAGTGCCGCCACTGCGAGGACTTCGGCTCGCTCTGGACCTTCGGGGCAAAGGGCACGTTTTGACGGCAGGGCGCGAGAGAGACCGGCCGGTACTTGTTGCCCGCTAGCGAGCGGCGGCGCTTTGAGCCGGCCGAGGACTTACAATCAATGGCCTGCCCCCGACCTGCGGGGAGCGAACAACCGTCCATCGCCGCAGGCCAAGATCTTCTCGCGATCCGCAGGTCCTTCCGGATGAACTCGGAACACACCTCCCCCGAAACCCCACCGGCCCTCATGTCGCTCCTCCAGGCAGATCCCCCACTCACCGGCAGTGTCTCGGCCGCGGAGGAACGTTTCGATCGCTGGCGGCGAAGGCTCGGCTGGTATTTGGCCCCCACGGTCTTAGCGGTCCTCTGGCTGCAGCCCATACCGGGGCTCCCCGAGCCCGCTGGGCGCCTGTTGGCCATCGTCGGGATGACGCTGACGCTGTGGATCACGGAGGCGATTCCCTTAGCGGCAACCGCTTTACTCGCTCCGGCCCTCTGCGTGGCCGCTGGCCTCGGGTCGACGCGGGACGTCTTTCGCCCCTTCTCCGATCCGGTCGTCTTCCTGTTCATCGGCAGCTTCCTGATGGGCGAAGCGATGCTGAAGCACAGGCTGAACCGGCGCTTCGCCTTCGGCCTACTCACGCTCCCGTGGGTCACCGCCAGCCCGGGCCGCCTATACCTGGCTTTCGCGGGTATCACCGCGGTGATCTCGATGTGGGTCTCCAATGCGGCCGCCACGGCGATGATGCTGCCCATCGCCCTGTCGATTCTGGCCGAACTCGGGCTTCGCCAAGGCGCGCGGGACTTTCGCGCCACCCCCTACGCTGCAGGTTTGATCCTGATCACCGCCTTCGCCGCCTCGGTCGGCGGGTTGGCCACGCCCATCGGCACGCCCCCCAACCTCATCGGAATCGGGGCCGTCGAGCGCCTGCTCGGGTTCAAGATCACCTTCTTCGCATGGATGCAGCTCGGGCTGCCAATTGCTTTCGTGCTGACGCTCTTTCTGGTCTGGCGCTTTAGCCGCCGCTGCCCGTTTCCCGCCCTTCCGCTCGCTGACAACCGGCACCTGCTGCAGGGGGAACTCGCGAAGCTCGGTCCATGGACCCGCGGGCAAAAGAATGTGATCGGGGTCTTCATTGGAGCCGTCGCGCTCTGGATGCTTCCCGGGGTGATCGCCGTCTGCGCCGAAAAGGGGTCGGCCAGCCCGGCCTTTCTCTGGCTCAACGCCCGCGTGCCCGAAAGCATCGTGGGCCTGCTGGCCGCCTCCGTGCTGTTCATCCTGCCGGCGGATAAGAAACGGGATAGCTTCACGCTCGAGTGGCGGGACGCCGCGGGCATCGATTGGGGGACGATTTTGCTCTTCGCTGGCGGGATGAGCCTTGGGGAACTGATGTTCTCGACGGGCCTGGCCCACTGGATCGGCGCGGGCCTAGCCGGCGTCTTCCAGAGTCATTCGGTGATCTGGCTTACGCTGCTGTTCACCGCGATCGGGATCTTCGTAAGTGAAACCACCACGAACACCGCTTCGGCCACGATGGTGGTCCCGATCGCGATCGCGGTGGCGCAAGCGGCAGGCGTCGACCCGCTGAAGCCTGCCCTCGCGGCCTGCCTGGGCTGTTCGATGGGCTTTCTCCTGCCCGTTTCCACCGGACCGAACGCGATGGCCTATGGCACGCGCTGCGTGCCGCTGAAAGCAATGATGCGCCATGGCATCTGGCTGGATCTGGCGGGCTGGGTGGTGATCGTCGCCACGGTCTTGCTGCTCGGCCCCTCCTTGCCCACCAAGCTGTGAGGTCCGGCTGGGGGGCTCATACGAGGGAGTCAGGTCGTGAATTGTGACGAGCCTGCGACCGGCCGGCTCTCGCGCCGGCCGAAAACTAAAGATTCCCGGCCCGACCCCGTCCGGCGGGGGGCCGCCGCGCTCGCGGGAAGTACCTTACCGGCTGACTTTTTGTTCCCGGTACACCACTCGCCCGTCTGTATCGTGCAAGCGCAGTTCCAAGCTGGCGCCAGAGGCGGTGGGGGTGACGACGCCGGAAAGGAAACCACCGTGACCGGTGCGCAGGAAGCGGTGCTCAGGCCGCGGGGTTTTTTCGTCCCAGCCTCCAGCGTGAGCAGCGGAGGCCGGACCGACGCTCCATTCATTCACCGAGGTCGCGGGGTCCGCCGAAACATACTGCCAGTGCCGATCCCCCGTAATGACCGTCAGGTTGCGATGGCGGGCCAGCAAGGCGCGGACCTTGCTCCCCTCGACCGCGAAGCCCGCGTTGGCGTAATTATCGTCCTTATTGCTCCGGTCCGGACCCACCACGGGGACCGTGGTGAGGATCACGCGGAAAGTAGCAGTCGACGCGGTCAGAGTCTCGCCGAGCCACTTGATTTGCGCGGGGCCCCAAAGGGTCGGCGCAGACCCCCGGTTAGCCTCTCGATCGGGGGAGCGATAATCCCGCCCCTCCATCAGCCAAACCTGCAAGTCGCGCCCCCAACGGACAGTCCGATTGGCGACCTCCGGGAGTCCAGTCTGCTCGCGAAAGATCCGGACGCCCTCAGCGTAGGTCAGCTCCCCGCTCCGCGACGCGGGCCCACAGTCGTTCGCCAGAGTGTCGTGGTCATCCTTCATAAAGAAGCTGCTGTGATTCCGGTGGAAATCCCGCAGCGTCGGCAGGGCGAACATGCGCGCCCAATGGAAGCGCGCGAGCGCCGGCGTCAGGGCAATGACCGGACCGTGATCGAAATAGACCACGTCTCCCGTGTTCACGAAGAAGTCGGGCCGCAGCGCGCCCATCGCCGGGTAAATGGCCAGGCCGTCAGGACGGTCCTGCCGCTCGTACTTCTGGCAGGTCATCACACAGAAAACCACTCGCTCCGACTGGGTGGGCAGCGGCGCGGTCTTGAATTCGCCCGCCTGCTCATCCGGCCCGCCGTCGCTGGCATTCCGGCGCGCCTGCACCACGACCTCGTATCGCGCAGCTGGGAGTAGTCCCGGCAGGGCGTGCAAGACAATGCCATCCCGCTCAATGCTGGCGTCCCGCCAAGCGGTCTCAGCCCATTGGGCGGCCCCCTTGACGCGAAAACGCACGCGCGTCTGTCCGGCGGCGGCGGGCGCCGCCCCACCTGCCGCCCCGAGATCCAGCCCCGGGGGCATCTGCACCGTGATCCGGGCATCCGGGAACATCCGATTCTCCCGCAGCGGCACGGGCTGTCCGGTTTTTGCCTCGAAGACCTCAACCCGCGGTAACGGGCCATTCGCCGGATTGGCCGCCGCCCGCAAGGTAACCCGGGTCCACACCTCGGCTGAGGTGGAGGTCACATTGACGATCTTGAATCCGGTGGCCTGGTGGACCTCCGCGGCCACGGCCGAACCGAGGAGGCCCAACAGGAGCGCGGGGAGCGGGAGCAGCGAACGGGTTTCGGTCTTCATCGGGAGCTGAGGTTTAGTGCGACCAATTGACGCCGAAGGTCCAGAGCGAGCCGTACCTGGTGGTCTGGAAGAACCGGGCGTTGCGCGGGGTGCTGGGGCCGTAGATTTCCGTGGTCGCCCCCTGGTCGGTGACGTTGCGCAGGTTGGCATAGACCGAGAGATTTCGGCGGAGGTTGTATTCGCCGATCACGTCGACGAACGTGGAGGGCGGCTGCCAGTTGTAAGTGCCCGGCTCGATGCTCGCCCCGGCCGCGACGGCACTGAGCCGCGTGCGCCCGCGATGATTCACGTTCACGCGCAGGTTGTAGCTTTCGCGGGTGAAGCTGATCCCGGCACTGCCGCTGCGCGGGATGTAGCCGGCGAAATTGCCGCCCGTGTCGCCCACCGAGCGCTGCGCCGTGCCGTTGGCGAAAACCTCGAAGCCGCGGGCCCACGACGGGAGAAAGGTGAGGCTCTGGCGGTAATTGAAACTCACGCCCTCGAAGCGCACGGTGCCCGGGAGATTGAACTGGGTCGCGACCCCGTAGCGGCCGTAGGCGTTGGCATCGAGGCCGTAGGCGGCGAGAAACTCGGGGGAGGCCGGACGGAGGGTGCTGCCGAAGAAGTTCTCCACCTGCCGGCGAAAAGCGGCCACCGAGACCACGCCGACACCCTCGAAGTAATGCTCCAGCCGCAGGACGATCGAGCGGGCCGCCCAAGGATTGATATCAACGTTGTTGACGACGATCCGGTTCGTGGCGCTCTCCCCCGCGCTGGTGTCCGGCAACGTCAGCCCCCCGGCGTACTGGTTGTAGTCCGGCCGGCCTATCGATTCGTAGGCGGCCACGCGGCCGATCCAGTTTTCCCGGATGGCGTAGCTGAAGTTCAGGCTGGGGAACAGTTGGTCGTAGGTCTTGGTGGTCTTGGCGCCACGCTCGATCCCGATTGGGCTGCGCCGCGGATCCGTCAACGGGCCTTGCGCCTCGACCTCGGTCCTCTCCGCCCTCACGCCAGCGACGACCTTCAGGCGTTGATCCAGGAGACCAAAGTCCGAGCGCAGGTAGGAGGCGAGCACCCGTTCCCGGGCAAACTTGGAGGTCGCCACGCGGTTGCGCGCGATCGTGTTGGCATTGGTGGTGAAGAAGTTTGGCTGCGACACGTAGTGCTCCCAGACCTTGCGGTTGCTGGGGGCCTCGGAGGCCGCAAACCCGTACGGCATCACCCGCCGCGAGAACACCGAATCTAGGAAAGGCGCGAGCTGATCATCGCCCGTAACCGGAGAGCTGCTGCCCACCCGGTCCGCCCCAACATAGGTGTAGGTTGCAGATCCGTCCGTGATGTCACGAATCCCTTCCTGCAGGTTGAAGCCGACCTTGACGATCACCGGGATGCGCGCTGAAAGCTTTCGGCTGACGCTGCCATAGGCGGTCTTCTGGGTGTCGCGCGTGGCGTTCTGCTGGCTCGCCGCGGAAGTGAGGGCGTAATTGGAGATAAGATACGGGTTCACGTCACTGCCGGCCGCATTCCTAACCGTGATCACACCCGGGCGGAGGTAGGTGACGTCGTCGAAGGATACGGTCAGGCCGCTCCGAATCGCGTTCACCGCGCGGAAATAGCCCTGGTTGATGTCGTGGTTATCATCCGTGGCCGAAGAATAGGCCACGCCGAGATCAGCCTTCCACACGGGCCCTTGATGCTTCCACACTAGGCTCGGCATATAGGTGCGGTTGAAGCGATTGCGCTCGTTGTGGATCATCGAAACATTGCCCGCACCAAGATTCCCGCGGACGAATGTCGAGGAGAAGCCGCCGGCCTGGACGGAGCCAAGATTGAAGGTCAGCGAATGCAGCACGAACTGCACATCGAAGGAGGAATACAGGAAGCCGAGGGAAATGCGGTCGTTTTCCGACAGTTTGAAGTCGATCGAACTGGCGAAGGACTTGCGCGCCGTGATCTTGGGCTGGTCCTCAACGCGGTGGGCCGAAAGGTAGGGCTGGGTGAAGGACGTCGCCGGGAAGGCCGTGCCGGCCGTGGCGACGCCCGTGCCGCGCCAGGTGGACTGGGACCGATCCTGGGCGGAGTAGCTGGTCGAGTCGCCGGCCGAGATCGAGAAGCCAAACTTCCGGTTCACCGGTGCCGAGTAGGAGAAATCAAACCCCGGGTAGACGTTGCGGGTGGGGCTTGGCCGGGCTCCCGGGGCCTTGCTGAAGCGCTTGGCGTTGTCGCGCAGGCTGAAGTAGAAATTGGATTGGAACAGTGGCTTGGCACGCTCGAGGGAGCTGCGCGTTACCATATTCACGGAGCCGGCGAGGGCGGATGCCGGCGACTCCGGGGTGGGCGTATTAAGCATCTCGATCCGGGAGAGATTATTGATCGAAACCATATCCGCCATCACCGTACGGTTGGTGCGGCCGCCGTCGGCGGAAGCTAAGTTGAAGCTATCGATCGTGACCGGCACGTAGTCGGATGGAACCCCGTCGATTGAGATGCCGCGGGCGTTGCCTCCGGTGTAGCTAATCGTAATGCCCGGTAGAAATTTCAGGAACTCGGCGGTGTTGCCCTCAGCCACATTACCGAACTGCTCCGTCGAGACGACCTGCTTGATGTTGGGCGCGAACCGCTGCTCGTTGATCGCGAGTGCCGACGCGTCCATCTCCCGCGAGGTCGAGACCTTGAATTCGGCTAGCTCCACGACGTCCCCAACCTTGGGCGGCGCCCCCAGCGCGAGCGTGAGCTCCGTGATCTTCCCGGCCGTGACTTGGACGGAGCGCACGTCGCGCGGCAAGCCGGTGTAGAAGGTCAGCACCTTCACCGCACCGGCCGGAACCAGCGTCAGGCGGAAATTACCTTCGGTGTCCGTGAGCGTCGCCAGTCCGGTGCCCTCGATTGAGACGCGGGCGCCCTCGAGGTACTTAGCGGTGCGCTCATTGACCACCCGGCCCTGCAGGGTACCAGGGTTATCTCCGGCGACGGCGCTCTGCGCTTGGGCCAAGGATCCCGCGAGCGCGAGCGAGGCGGCGAGGAAATTGAAACGCAGGGTTTTCTTCATGGCGGACTTGATGCAGGGATTCCCGCTGGGAGGACGGCGGGGAGGGTCGGTTTGCGTTTGACGCTGCGGGGTAAAGCGCGTCTTGGAGTCGGCTCCGGGGAGCGGAACCGATGCGCGGGGTATCCAAAGATTTGAATCTCAAGGGTCGGGTTGGCCCCGGGGCGATGGCAAGCTAGATACGGCCCCGCGAGGGGGATGCCGCGCGACGTTCCATACGGGTCCGGCCAGCGCGCGGTGCAGTTGCGGCCCTTCGATCGAAAGGATCGGGTAACGGGGGCCTGGGTAATGACGCCGCCCGCACCTTCACGATGACGCCCCGGAAAGTACTCTGGAGCGGACGCCGGCCCGGCGGGCACTGGCCTTGGCCGGGCCGGAATCCTGCACCGGCCTGACCCATCCCTACGGCTCCAGTACAGCCTGAGGATGAACTGGGGATTCTGTGGTCGCCAGCGCCGAGGCCTGATCGCGGCGGGCGGAGTATCGAGCCCAACAGCTACGCTTGGGACCTTAAGCGTCTCTACGTCGACTTCGCGGGGAATACGCGTTCTACCAGCGCGGCGCCGCCTTCGGCAGCCTACGCAACGTCAACAACACCGTGGAGGATCGAGCGCGCTGGACCGAGCACGCTCGCGTACGCCCAGTTCCGCCAGCGCGAGGATTTTGGCTCGCTCTGGACCTTCGGCTGGAAGGGCACGTTCTGACGGGGACGAACCCGACCGGCGCAGACCGGGGCGCGGCCTCGGTAAAGAGAGCGTGAAGCCCGACCTGCCGGCTCATTCGGCCAAGGCGTCGATGCGCCGGGCCAGCTCCACGTCGAGGTCTGACAAGGCGCCGAGGTCGTGGGTCGAGAGCGTGATGTTCACCCGGTTCCAGACGTTGCTCCAGTCCGGGTGATGCCCAAGTTGCTCGGCGACGAGCGCCACGCGGGTCATAAAGCCGAAGGCCGCGGAGAAATCGGCGAACCAGAACTCGCGGTGCAAGCGGCCCTCGCGCAGCGACCAGGCGGGCAAGGTGGCGGGCAGGGTCGCCAGCGCGGCGGGCGTGAGGCGTTGGGCGGGCATCGGCGACAGTAAGGCGCCGCGCGCCGCGGATGTCAGGCTAAAGCGGGCGCCGGAAAACTAAGGGCCATCCCAGCCGAAGGACGGTTGCCAAGAGTGCGGTTCCTTCTTTCCCTCCCGGTACTCCCCGCACCGACCGCTCCTTCCCCGCTTCCTTACCACGATGCATCCTCGATTCCTCCCCGTCCTCCTCGCCCTGCAGACCGCAGCGCTGGCCGCACCCCATGATTGGCCCCAATGGCGCGGCCCGGACCGCTCCGACGTCTCCCGCGAGACCGGCCTGCTCCCAAAATGGCCCGCCGGTGGCCCGAAGAAGCTTTGGACCTTCGAGAATGCCGGCAACGGCTACTCGGGGCCGGCGATCGTCAACGGGCGCCTCTTCACCCTCGGCACCCGGGACGGCAAGGAGATCGTTCTCGCGCTTGATGCCTCCACGGGCAAGGAGGTCTGGGCGGCGCCGATGGACGGCATTCTGGACAACGACTGGGGCGGTGGCCCGCGGGGCACGCCCACGGTGGACGGCGACCGGATTTACGCCCTGAGCGGCACCGGCGGGCTCCACTGCTTGGCGCTGGCGGACGGCAAGGTGATCTGGAAGGCCAGCCTGAAGGCGCTCGGCGGGTCCGTGCCCAAGTGGGGTTACACCGAATCGGTGCTGGTTGATGGCAACCTTGTGCTCTCCACCCCGGGCGGCGGAAAGGGCACGGTCGCGGCACTCGACAGGGCGACCGGGAAGCGGGTCTGGCAGAGCAAGGACCTCACGGACGCGGCCCATTACTCGTCGATCGTGCCCGCGATGATTCACGGTAAGAAGCAGTATGTGCAGCGGACGGAGCGGCAGGTGTTCGGGCTGAGCCCCGAGGACGGCCGGGTGCTGTGGCAGACGGAGTTCTCAGGCCGCACCGCCGTGATCCCGACGCCGATTGTGAAGGACAATCTGGTCTACGTCACCGCGGGCTACGGCTCCGGCTGCAAGCAGGTCGAGATTTCCCCCACCAACACGGTGCGCGTGGTCTATGAGAACAAGGTTATGCGGAACCACCACGGCGGGGTGATTCTGGTCGGGGAGCACGTCTTCGGGCACGACGACCCCAGCGGCTGGGCCTGCCAGAACTTCAAGACGGGCGAGGAGGTCTGGAAGGTGAAGAACCTCGGCAAGGGTGCCGTCGCGTACGCGGACGGGCGTCTGTACTGCCTAGACGAGAAAGACGGCACCTTGGCCTTGATCGAGGCCTCCACACAGGGGTGGAAGGAGCACGGGCGATTCCGGATCGAGCCGCAGACCAAGATCCGCAGCGAGCGGGGCAGGATCTGGACGCACCCCGTGATCAGCAACGGGCGACTCTACCTGCGGGACCAGGACATCATCGTCTGCTACGACGTGAGGACCAGCTAAGCCTGGCGCGAAGCGATCCGGACAGCGAAGAGGTCCCTCCAGAAGGGGCCTTCCCCATGGGATGGTCGGGGCGGTGAGATTCGAACTCACGACCTCTACGTCCCGAACGTAGCGCTCTACCAGGCTAAGCTACGCCCCGACATCCGGCTCGCCGAAGCGAGGAAGAGGGACGGAGCCGGAGGAGAGCCCGGGGAGCAAGCAGAAAAGCGGTTCTTTCCGGAATTCGCGCAAAAAAACCCGGTGCTTGCGGCACCGGGTTGGCACAAGGCGAAATTACTTCTTCGCCGGCGGCGGCGCGGGAATCACCGGCGGGCGGGTCAGCGAGCTGTCCGCAGCGCGGCGGGAAACCATCTCGGTCATGCGCTGAATCTCGAGTTCGGCGTTCCGGCGGGCGACGCGGGCGAGCTCGACCTTCTTGGCCAGCTCGAAGGCTTCGCGGCTGGTGGCGTCCTTATCCTTGCGCAGCTTGGCGAGTT
>VHCI01000077.1 GCA_016871775.1 Verrucomicrobiota bacterium
CTGCGGTCCGACGCCGCGCCGCGCCACGCGGCCAACTTCCTCGCGTACGTGCAGGCGGGCACCTACGCGGGCACCTTCGTCCATCGTTCTGCGGCCCTCGACGGCAGCGGCATTTCGATCGTGCAGGGCGGTGGCTACCGCTCGACCGGCGGCAGCAACGTGTCGGCCGTGGCCAAGCTCGCCCCCGTCGCCCTCGAGTACGCGCTACCCAACGCGCGCGGCACCCTCGCCGCGGCGCGCACCAGCGACCTGAACAGCGCCACCAGCGAGTGGTACTTCAACGTGAAGGACAACTCGACCGTCTTGGGGCCAGCCAACGGCGGCGGCTATTCGGTGTTCGGGCGCGTGCTCGGGGGCGGGATGGCAGTCGTCGACCGCATCGCGGCCCTCCCCGTGATCAATGCGGGCGGCGCCTTCTCGGACCTGCCGGTGCGGGATTTCAATGGGGGCACCCCGACCGTGGCCAACTTCGTGCTCATCAACGGGGTCACGGTGGCGACCGTCTATCCCGGCGGGAGTGGGCTCGCGGTGGTGGCATTCACGGCGGCCAGCAGCAGCCCGGCGGTGGCGGCGCCGACCGTGACCGGCACCACCTTGACCCTGGCGGCGGGCCTCCCGGGCACGGCGGAGATCACGGTAACGGCGAGCGAGACCAGCGGCGGAAGCGTGACGCGGACCTTCACTGCGACCGTCGGGGGCGGGGCGACAAGGCAGGCGCCAGCGCTCGTCAGCCAACCGCCGGCCGAGCTGAAATTGGCGGCGGGACCGCCGCAGCCGCTGATTCTGGCGGTGGGTGCCACCGCGCATCCTGCGCCATCGTATCAGTGGCGGCGGAACCGCGTCGATTTGCCGGGTCTGCGGGGGCCGCTGCTGGTGTTGCCCGCGGCGGGGGCAGCGGAGGCGGGATCCTACACGTGCGTGGTGGCGAACGCGGAGGGGAGCGTCGAGAGCCGGGCCTGCGTCGTAACGTTGGTCGCGGCGACCCCGGCCGAGACTGGGCGACTGACCAACTTATCCATCTTGTCCTCCTTCACGCGAAACGAGGTCCTGACCATTGGCACCGCGGTGGGCGGAGCGGGCACGGGCGGGAGCAAAGCGCTGCTAGCGCGCGGGGCCGGCCCGGCTCTGGCGCAGCTTGGCGTGCCGGACGTGATGCCTGATCCGCGGCTGGTCTGGCAGACGCCGGGTGGCGCGGTGGTGGCGAGCAATGACAATTGGGGTGGCGGCGCGGCCCTGTCGGCGGCCTTCGCGCAGGTGGGGGCTTTCCCGTTCGCGTCCGGCGACTCGCGAGACGCGGCCCTCCTGCAACCGGCGCTGGCGGCGGGGAACTACATCCTAGAGGTGCGGGACGCGACCGGCACGCCGGGTGTGGCGATCGCCGAGTTGTACGATGCCACCCCGGCGGCGGCGGTGACGGCGACCTCGACGCGGCTGGTGAACGTGTCGGTGCGGCGGGAGATCCCGGAGGGCGAATCGCTGGTGGCAGGCTTTTACCTGAGTGGTGAGACCGCGCGGACCGTGCTGGTGCGCGCAGTAGGGCCGGGCCTAGCCCAATTCGGGGTGCCGGAGACGATGCCGGACCCGCAGCTGACTTTGTTTGGCGACCGCGGGGTCGTGGTGGGCGAGAACGACAACTGGGGGGGAGCGCAGGAGTTGGTGGCGTTCGCGGCACGCGTGGGGGCGTTTCCGCTGGCGAATCCGGCCTCGAACGACGCGCTCCTGCTCCTGACCCTCGCGCCGGGCAAGTACACCGTGCAACTCCAGGGCAAGCAGGCGGGCGGGGCGGCGCTGATCGAGGTCTACGAGGTCCGCTGAGCCGACCCGCCAGAATCGGGGTCGGTGCGGGTCGCCGCCAACGGGGTTGGCACCCGGGTTCGGCATCCGGCCTGACGGGCGGGTATCAGGCCCTTCTCCGACCGGGGATGAAGCCCTTTGGCGCTCCTGGTTGCTCTCCTCGGACGTGGCTCTCGCTTCACCGCCGCTCGCGAACGCAATCTACCGCAGGCCCACAGGGGTGCCGAGCACCTCGCGTAACAGCACCGCGCGGCGCAACGCGCCCGGATCGCGCAATTCCGTGGCGAGGCGACCCGACCCCCGCGCCGCTATGCCGCGCGCCACCGCGGGCGCCGCGGCCTCCTCGACTCGGCGCCGCACGGCCCCCCGCTCCGCCTCGAGCGCCGCCAATTGCTCCGCTAGCACGCGCTGCCGCTCCAATTCCTCAGACCGCACACTCGCCGCCGCCGGCGCCAAGGGCGGAGGCGGCGCTGCAGGCACCGACTCCTCGCCGGAGATCTTCCGCTCCATCTCGCGCGCCTTTTCCTCGAAATCCCGCATCATCCGCCGCATCGGCTCGAACGGATCCGCCGAAGGGGACTCCGGCGCGGGCGGAGCCGCTGGCGCCGCCTCCCGGGCCACCGGCGCCTCCGGGGCCGGCGCGGGCGCCGAGCCGCCGCGCCGCTCCGCGATCCTTCGCCGAATTTCCGCCTGGATGTCCTGCACCCGGCGCTCTTCCTCGAGGGCGTCCGGCTTAGAGGTCGAAGGCGGCGGCGCCGCCCGGCGCGCCTGGAGCAGGCCGCGCAGGATCTGCACCAGGAAGATCACCACAAAGATGACCAGCCCGATGCGCTCGAGCAGCCAGTCCAGCAAATTGGCCTTCACGAGGCGGAGGCGCGGGACCCGGGCTTACTTCTTGCCCTCGGGTTGCGCGATGGAGGACCGCATCTGCGTGTCCGCCTGCACATTCTCCATCCGGTAGAAATCCATCACGCCGAGGCGGCCGCTGCGGAAGGCCTCCGCCTGCGCCAGCGGGACCTGCGCCTGCGCCTCGACGACCTTCGCCTGCATCTCCTGCACGCGCGCCTTCATTTCCTGCTCCAACGCCACGGCCGCCGCACGCCGGATTTCCGCCTGCGCTTGGGCCATATTCTTGTTCGCCTCGGCCTGCGCCTCCTGCAACTTCGCCCCCACGTTCTCCCCGACGTCCACATCGGCGATATCAATCGAGAGGATTTCGAACGCGGACCCCACATCTAAACCGCGCTTCAGCACGGTTTTCGAGATCGCGTCGGGCGATTCTAGCACGGACTTGTAGGACTCGGCCGAGCCGATGGTGGTTACGATACCCTCGCCCACGCGGGCGATGATCGTCTCCTCCTTGGCGCCACCGACAAAGCGGTCGAGGTTGCGGTTTTCGAGATCGCGTCGGGCGATTCGAGCACGGACTTGTAGGACTCGGCCGAGCCGATGGTGGTTACGATACCCTCGCCCACGCGGGCGATGATCGTCTCCTCCTTGGCGCCACCGACAAAGCGGTCGAGGTTGGTCCGCACGGTCACGCGGGCCTTCACCTTCACTTGAATGCCGTCCTTGGCCACGCCGTCAATGGTGGTGCGACCACCCTCGGGATTCGGGCAATCGATGACCTTCGGATCGACGGAAGTACGTACCGCCTCGACCACGCTCTTGCCGGAGCCCTTGGTCGCGAGATCGATCGCGCACGCGCGGTCCCAGCCGAGCTCAATGCCCGCCTTCTGCGCGGCGATTAGCGCCTGCACCGTCGGCACCACGTTGCCGCCCGCCTGGAAATGGGAGGCAATCTGATCCGCATCAAGGTTGATGCCGGCCCGCACCGCGGTGATGCGGGCGTCCACGATCAGCCCGTAGGGGATGCTCGCGAACTTCAGCGCGACCAACTTCGACATCGGGATTGGGGCCCCGTTGAAGAGCGCCTTAACCCAGGCGCCGATCAGGCTGAAAACGATGGCGCCGATGATGAGGACGAAGAGGCCAAGGATGGCGATGCCGATAAGGGTAAGGCTCATGAGGAAGAATTAGGGGGGGCGGACAGCAATGACAAGGATGCGGAAAGTTTCAACCACGGCGACCTGGACCGGCGCGCCGGCTGCGATCAGGCCGCTCCGGCTGAAGGCCTCATATCGCCGGCCTTCGCACTCGACAATGCCGGTGGGGGCCAGGGTTGTCACGGCGACGCCGGTCCGGCCCAAGAGGCTCGCGTCGGCCACCGGGGGCTGGCTGCGCCCCTCCACGGTGGCGGAGAGGGAGAGCGCCTTCGCGAGGCGACTGCGCGGCAGCAGCACGAACTCCAGATAGAGGGCAACAGCCGTTACCAGGAGGCCCGCCGCGAGAGCCCAGGCGCCCCCGCTCGGACCGAAGCGATCGAAGGCTACCAGAACGCCGCCGAGCAGGGACAGTCCGCCCACGATTCCAAGCACGCCGCCCGGGACGATCACCTCCAACGCGAGCAGGAAAATCCCGATGGCAAACAGAACGATGATGAGGGTCACGGGGCGGGGCCCTCCAGCGAGTCGACCACGAGGCCGAAATCCGTGCGCCGCTGTACGACCACGCGCGTGCCCGGGGGCGCCGAACCCACCTCGAGCCGCGCCTCGTAGCGGCCTCCGTCCACCTCCACCTGCCCGGCAGGGAACAGGCCGGTCACCGCGATCCCCACTCGGCCGACTAATCCGGCCGCGGCCGCGCCAGCGTCCGGGGGTAGGCCCGCGGCCTGCGCTGAACCGGCAATTGGATGGGCGACCGCGAGCCGAGAGAGGAACCATCCGCGGGGCAAAAACCGCGCGAGCAGCAGGGCCAGCGCGACCGCCAGCAGGAGGCCGAAACCAACCTCCTGGAGGGGGCGCAGAAACAGCCCGTCGCTGATCGTCACCGGCTCGTTGGGCCAGATGTCGGCCATCGACCACACAAGAGAGCCCAGCATCAGGGCGAGTCCGGCAACCGCTAGGACCACGATGCCGGGAAAGAAGACCAATTCGGTGAGCACCATCCCCAGGCCCAAGGCGAAGACGAGGATCGGCTCCTGGCCAGAAAGGCCGGCGACGTAGTTGCTCAGAAATACCACCGCGAGACAGGCGATCCCCGAAATCCCGAACACCCCGAAGCCGGGTGTCTTAAACTCGATGTAGAGTGCCAGCAGGCCGAGCCCAAGCAGGATCGGGGAGAGCGAGCGGAGGAACACGGCGAAATGCTCGGACCAAGTGATCTCGAGGCGGGTCACCTCGTAACTCCCGGCCCCGAACTGCTGCCGCAGCAGGTCCTCGATATCAGAGGCGATCCCGGACGCCAACAGAGGCTGCGCCGGATCACCGTGGGTTTCGGCCGCCTCCTTCGCGGTGAGCGAGAGAAGCTCCCCCTTTCCCTTGAGCACCTTGTCCCCAATCTTCAGCTCATAATCGGCATCAATCATCGCGGAGATGACCTGACCGCGGTAGCCGCCCTTGCCCTCGCTGGTGGCGCGCACCCGAGCCTTCAGGTAGCTCACGATCTTCTGGCGCATTGAGGCATCGATCTCCTGCCCAGTGGCCATCACCGGGGCGGCGGCGCCGATGATGCCCTCCGGGGAGAACCAAATTTCATCGGTCGTGGCGGAGATGAAGGCGCCGGCGGAAATGGCCTCGTTGTTGATGAAGGTGATCGTGCGGCCCTTGAACTTGCCCAAGGCCTCCATGATCGCGAAGGTCACATCGAGGGCACCGCCCGGCGTCTTCATATCCAGGATCACCACATCCGCTTTCTGCTCGGTGGCCGCCTTGAGGCCACGACGGATAATGTAAAGTAGCGGGGAATCCACCTGCTCCTGCGCGGGAATGACAAAAACCCGGCGCCGTTCGCCGGCTGGCGGTGGATTCAGCGGCGCGGACACGCCCTGCGCCGCGGGAAGCGCAGGAGACGGGGCGGTGGGCGCCGGATCGTTCCGCACCAAGGCGGACCCGGCGGCCCACCCCGCCGGGAAAACGGCGAGCAGCAAGCAGAGACAAGGTAGCCAACGTGGCATCGACGCACACTAGCGAGGCGGGGACGCCGCGCAAGTGCGGCGAGCCGGATAAGCCTTGGCGGCCGCCAGGTTGGGGACACACTCGCGCCGCAATGGAAAAGGTGGCCTATCAGGGACAGACCCTTACGCGCTGGCAGGTCGGCAACTCGACCTTCCTCGCGCTCCCCGAGCGAGGGGCGCGTCTCCTGAACTGGAATCTGACCCTGAGCGACGGCTCCTTCCGCGACGTGATTTACTGGCCCGAGCAGGCGGACTTCGCAGACATCGCGAAGGTCCGGGGCGGCAATCCGATCCTGTTCCCGTTCAACGGCCGCACTTTTGACGGAGCGGACATCTTTTACTGGCGGGCGGCGGACGGGGTACGCCGGCCGATGCCCCTGCACGGCATCGCGCGGCAGGGCGAGTTCGAGATCTCCCGGCTGGACCGCCACGGCTTCGTGGCGCGGTTCGTGCCCGGCGAGGAGGCACGCGCCTGCTACCCGTTCGCGTACGAGTTCACGGTCACCTACCGGTTCGACCCGCTGGGCCTAGCCTGCGAATTCGCGCTGACCAACCTCGGGCGCGAGCCGTTGCCTTGGTGCGCTGGCCATCACTTTTACTTCAGCCTGCCGTGGAGTCCCGGGACGACCCGGGGAGACTACCTGATCCACATCCCGGCCACGCGCCGCCTGCGCCACGACATCGCCACCGGCGCGCTGGTGCCTGGCCCCGAGCTGCGAGCGCAAGAGAGCTTCGCCAACCCCGCCTTGGTGGACACTTTACACACCGGCCTACAGGGCTACGACGCGGTTTTCGGCGAGCGTGGGCGGCCGGGCGACGTGTGCGTGCGCCTCGGCACCGAGAAGGTGCCGCCGCCGGACGCGATGTTCGTCACCTGGACCCTCGCGCCAGATTCGCCATTCTTCTGCGTGGAGCCTTGGATGGGCCCTCCGAACGCCCCCAGCCATCGCGCTGGGCTGCAACTAGTGCCGAAGGGAGAAACGGGTAAATTCGCCGTCAGCGTCACTCTCCGCTAGACGAACGGGCCCGTTCGGGATTTCCTTCTCCCCTTATGGCCTCCGACGCTGTGCTCGACCTCGCCCGGCTGCCCCTGGGCTTTATCGATGGGCTGGGCGGGATGGAGATGCTGCTGGTGTTCGCCGTGGCCCTGCTGCTTTTCGGCGGGGACAAACTGCCGGAGTTCGCCCGCGGCATCGGCAAGGTGATGCGGGAGGTCAAGAAGGCCGCCTCGGGCGTCGAGGACGAGTTCCGCCGAGCGATGGACGAAGACGAGCGCAAGCGGCTGCAGGCCATCCCGACGACGACGGCCGAACTGCCGAACGGGGTCGACACGCCCTCCACTCCGATTCCCTCCGGCGACGCCTATCCCGATTATGCCGCCCATACCGCCGCGGCCACGCCGCCCGCGGAGGGTGAGACCACGGCCGCATCGACCACTGAGGGCGGGCCGGTGGCCGGCACGGAGCCGGCCAAGCCGGCGACGAAGCCCGCGTCGGCGAGCGAAGACTATCCCTGAGCCGGATCCGGCGGAGCGCGGCTCCCTGCCCCGCCGACGATTAGGGCCTACGTCTAAGCCTCTCTGGGTGTGCACATCCGCCCGGCTGTCCCCTCAAAAAAGCAAAAGGGCCCGGATTGCTCCGGGCCCCGCTTCACCTCATTACCGCGTCGCCTTCAGTTGCGGCCCAGCGGACGCCGGCCGGTGAAACCGTAATCGAGCGCCGCGACCGCCAACAGCGCGAGGACGCTACCATAACCGAGCACGTGCTCCACTCTCAACGGGGTGGCATCAGAAAGCAGCAGGGCGGTGACGGCCAGCAGGCCGGAGGGGACCGCGATCAGGATCAGGATTTTCTTCATTTTGGTTTATTTCTGCCGAACCCAACTAGGTCGACTTCACTACCCTACCACCAATTCAGGATGAGTTGAAATCGATCCTTCCTATCGTATTGATTTGCTCTGCTTATGGAACTCTCCCAGTTGCGTTCGTTTGTCGCAGTGGTCGAAACCGAGAGTTTCACGCGGGCTGCCGCCCAAGTAAAAATCTCTCAGCCAGCTCTCAGTCAGCAGATTATGAATTTAGAGAAGGGGCTCGGCCACCGCCTGCTCCATCGCCTCGGCAAGCGGGCGGTACCCACGGAGGCGGGCCAAGCTCTGCTTCTGCGAGCCCGGCGAATCCTCCGGGAAGTCGAGGACGCGGGCCGGGAATTGGGCGACCAGACAAGCCTCGACCGCCGGATCGCAGTAGGCGCGGTGCAGACCGTGATGCCGTTTCTGCTTACGGGCCTGATCGAGGACTGCCGGCGCACACTCCCGCATCTGCACATCGACGCCCGCGAGGATTTCCGGACCGACCTGGTGACCGCGGTGGTGGAGGGCGAGTTGGACCTCGCCGTGGTGCCCAACCCCGTGCGCGAGCCGCGGGTGGCGACGGAAGTGCTGCTGCGGGAACCGTTGCTGCTGGTAGTGGGACGCGGCCATCCGTTCGCCGCCCGGAAGGAGATCGAGGTCCGAGATCTGGCCGCGGAAACGTTCGTGTCGCTCGGGGATGCCAGCGCACTCGCGGCCCAGATTCGCGCCTTCTTCGGCGACCAACACCTGCAGCCGCGGTTCGGCTACCGGTGCGCGCAGGTGGCCACGCTGAAGCGCTGGGTAGCCGCGGGAATGGGCATCTCCCTGCTCCCCCGCCTCGCCCGGCAACCCGAGGACGGCAACCAGCTCAAGTACCTGCGGCTGGCGGGTAGCGACCTGCAGCGGGAGCTGGTTGTAATCCGCCACCTGCAACGCTACCGGAGCCGGGGGGCGGAGCAGTTCCTCGAAGCCCTGCGGTCCCACGTCGCAGGCTACCAGACCGGACTCGCGGCGACGAACCCGTACTGATCACGGCGTCCCGCCGCGGTCCGGGAAGGCCAGCTTAGAACCGCTCGTCCAGCGACGTCTTTTGGTGCTGGTGCAGGGCAAGGCGCAGGCGCTCGCGGGCAGCCTCCTCGGTCCAGCCGAGCTTCTCGTACAGGACGGCCCGTTGCTCGCGCAGCTTGCGGTCGCCAGGGGCGTCCTTCAGCCGCGCGTTCAGCGCTTCTAGGGCCAGCCCAAGGTGCCCCGCCCCCTCGTGCAGCACTGCTTCGAGGGCGCGGGTCTGCCGGTCGCCCGTTTCCGGGTCCCAGCGGCGGGCCTCCGCCAACGCGCGCCAAGCGTCGTCCCAGCGGCCCAAGGCACGGAACACATCCGCCCGCAGCCGCTCCGCCCGCGCGAGCACCTCGCGGTGCGCGTTCAGGCGCTTCTTTTCGCGTTCCAGCTTGGAGCGCGCCGCGCCCTCCAGTTCCGCCGTTGCCGGCGGGGCACCAAGGTGCCGCGCCACCGCATCGGCGTCCGCGCGCCGCACCACCTCGTCCAGAAGCGCCAAGACTGCCTTGCCCGGGGCTTCCACCGGGACCGCCGCCGTATCAGTCGGAGCTTCGCCGGCCGCCGGGGCCTCCGCCCTGGGGCGGGCCTTACCCCAGAACTCACTCGCCCACCCCGCCGCCTGCGCCGCGTCGAGGGCCTCCTCCCACGCGGGCACCGGATCCTCGGGCCGCTCGGTCCGGAACGCCGCCAACAACTCGCCCCGCTGACGCTGGACCTCCGCGCCCTTAGTCGCCCGCTGGTCCCGCACGAAGGCCAGCCGGGCCTCGTAGAGCGCATCCGCCAGCTTCTCCGCCTCGGTCCGGGCGTCCGGCACCGGCTTCGGCTTCGCCTTCTGGTTAGTCACCTTGGCGGGCGACAGGCCGGGGATGTAGACGAGGTCCCGGCGCCCCAGTTCCCGGTTCTCGAGGTCACGGAATACCACCGTGCCCGCGACGTGCGCCGGGCGGGGCTCGTGCTTTGCGAGGTCGTCCGCGGACTTGTCCTGCAGGTAAACGGTCTCTTCGCGTCCCGCCTCCAGCCGCAACTCGGTCGCATCCTTGCCATTGAAGCGCTCGCGCAGGTTGGCGCGCACCGGCAGCGCCCGGCTCGCCTTGAGCGGCTCCGCCAACCGCAGGGGCGCGTGGGTCAGGGACCGCAGCAGCTCCACTTCTGGCGCCGTAAAATCGCGCACCGCGGTGACCTTGCCCTTCGGCAACCGCAACGACGGGCGACCGGCCGCGGAGTTCCCGCTGCCCATCCCGTCAAAGAGCACCTCCCCCGACTCCGCCTGCAGCGTCACGCGGCCGCCGCCCACCGCATCCCCGAGATCGTAGTCCTCGGCCGGCAGGATGTGCACCGAGAGGGGCTCCTTCAAATCCAGAACGAACCGCTGCCGCAGGAAGGACGGACGCACCGGGCCCGGGGTCAGCGGCGAGGCCGGATGCTCCGCGCGCTCGTCCATTTTCCGCAGCTCCGTCGTCTCCGGGAGGAACACGTGCACCGCCCGCTCCAACTTGGCCTCCACCTTCACCTCGCGGTCGGCCAGAGACAGCAGATCGAGACCCGCCCAAGTCACGCCCGGAGGCAGCACGAGCGGATCCGTCTCCAGTCCGAGGCCGAGCCATTCGAGGCGCACCTCAAGCGCCGCCGCGCCCACGGAGCTGAAGAGCAAAGTCGTCGCCACCTCGACCACTACGCCCGGCTTCACCCGCAGGTCGAAGGTCTTCTCCGCGCCGGGGTCGAGGGTCAGGTTCTGGTCCGTCTCCATCGCCGCAATGTGGGTCTGCGCCGCATACCCCACGGCCTGCACCACGAAGCGCCGCGAAAGCGTGTCCGCCGCGCGATGGCGCACCGTGAGGCGGAGGCGCGAGGCGCCCGCCGGGGCCGCGACAAACAGCCGCCGCGTCTCCGCCGGGCGCAGCGGGATCACCGTGTCCAGCTTACGATCACGGAAGGCCGAGGCCGGGGCGGGTTGGATGATCGTGACCGGCACTGAAAACACCGGCCCGAGTTCCGGCTTGTCCGCGAGGACCGCGTCCACGGTCTCCGCGTGGAAGGAGCCGAGGGCGCCCTCGGGCACGGGCGGGGCCGCGACGACCAGACCAAAGGTGCGTGCACCATTGGACAGGTGCACATAGTCGGGCGCCTGGATCCAAGGTGCGCTGGGCTTTAGGCGCAGGTCGGCGGCAAAGGCCACCCGGGCCTCCGGGGCGACGGATTCCGCCCACGCCGGGGTGACCTTCACGGAAACCCGGCGGCGCGGCTCGGTCAGCACTTCGCGCAACTGCAGTCCCCGGCCGCGGCTGGAAAAGGTGCCCTGGTCGACCTCGAGATCATAGAACCCGCCAAACGCCGCGACGCCCTGCAGCGCCTGCAGGCGTTCCCACGCCCGCGGGGCGTGGATCAGCCCGGCGCCGCGCGTGGCCGCATCCTCGTCGGGCAACGGCTGGGCGCCGAGGATCAGGGCCGCCCGCAGGCGCGCCGGAGAGGCGTCGATGCCCTTCTGCCGCGCCGCACTTAGCACGAGCGCCGCCACGCCGGCCGCCGAGGGCGAGGCCATCGAGGTGCCGTTCATCATCTCCGCGCCCTTGAGGCCCTCGGTCGAGACGCTCGCGAACGCCGCGCCGGGGGCCATCACATCCACCCCGAGGTCGCCGTCTTTGGTCGGCCCGCGGCTGGTGAACTGTTGCGCCGTGCCCGGATGGCGCGCCAGGGCCTGATACAGAACCCGGCCCATCTCGGGTGAAAGGTAGGCGCCCACGCCAAGGACGCGGTTCGCCTCGGCCCCGGCGGAACCCGCCGTGCCCAAGGCCGGGCCATTGTTGCCCGCCGAAAGGACCGCAAGGATGTCGTGCCGTTCGACCAGCAGGTCATAGGTACGGCTGTTGCGGTTGCGGCCGTCCTGGTAAAGCGAACGGCCGCCCCAGCTGGCGTTGACGATGTCCACGCGATGCTTGGCCGCGAGGGCCGCCGCGCGTAGCTCGCTGGTGCCATAGGAACTGCCACCGGTGCGGATGTCGCCGATCTTGATCGAAAGAATCCGGGCGCCGGGGGCGATGCCGTCGCGCGCAGGCTCGCCGGGGAAGTGGGCCGAGGCGATGGCGGCCACGTGGGTGCCATGGTTGCCGCCGACCGTCACGATGGAGACCAAATCCCCGCCCTCGTAAACCTGCACCCCAAAGGAGACATTGGTCACGGGGCCGAAGGAGGCGTGCTCGCCAGCGACGCCGAAGGGCCGCAGGGCCTTTTCATCCCGCAGGTCTCCGTCCTCGTCGGTGTCGACCACTACCCGCCAGTGTTCCCCGTCGTGCCAGACGAGGCAATCGTGCAGGGCAAGCGTCTCGTCGGCGGGCTTCGCGTTCTCCAGGGCCTCCAGGGCCTCGGCACGGGCGAGCAGGTCGCGTTCGGCGCGGGTACGGTCCTCAGGCGCGCGGGCCTGGGCGGCGCGGCGGGCGGCGGCATCTGGCCCCCGACCGCGGGCGGCCTGGCTGCGGGAGGAAGCGGCGGCGCGTTCCCCGGCGCGCAGGTCCGCCAGCCGCTTGAGCACGGCCGCGGGGAACAGTTCCGCGGCGGGCTTCAGGCCGAGGCGGAACTCGCCCGTCGGGTTCACGAGGCTCTCGGGCAGAGTCAGGCGGCGGCCGGAGAGCCCCGTGAGGCTGCCTTCCGCATCCGAGCGGCGCCGGGTGCTGGTGACGACGTCACCCGAGCCGGAGGCATCGAGGATATCGACGAGCTTGCGGCGCCCGTCGGAGGTGACGGCGAGGCCCGCGGCTGCCGGGTCGACCCCGGTGTCAAAGACCGCGATGACCACGCCCCGGCCGTCCGCCTGAGGGAGGGAGCGGAGGAAGGCATCGGCGGCGACCTCGCGCTTGGGGATTAGGGCGGAGCGGAGCGCGGCAAGATCGGCGGGCTCCGCCTCGGCGGGGGGGGCGGCGGTCAGGCGAACGGTGAGGCCGAGGAACGTGACAGAGAGCAGGCGGAGGAACATCGGGGCGGGAGGGTTCAGGAGCTCAGGTCGCGGATACTGCCGAAGCGGGGGTCGAAGAGACGTTGGTGGGTGCGAACGATCATCCCATCCGTGAGCCCGGCAAGCCAGTCGCAGATGCGGCGCGCCTTGCCGGCGTCGGTGGTTTCGGCGGCGAGCAGGCGGCCCACTTGCGGGGGCAGCAGGCGGATGACGCGGGCGCCGGGGGCGACGTAGTTTTCCCAGCAGGAGTGCCAGAGATCGAACAGCACCCGGCGGGCCTTGTGCTCCATTTGCTGGAGCTGCGGGCTCTCGAAAATGATGTCGTTGGCGAGGCGCTTGTAAAAGGCGGCCTCGCGCTGGACGGCCGGCGTGACGACCAGCTCGAAGGCGTAGCGGTGGGTCTGCGCCGAGAGGAAGGTGCGGCGTTCGCGCAGACGGCAGGCGGTGATGCAGGCCCCAATGCGCTGGCTGAGCACGCGCTCAAGCCGGTCGCCACGGACGGCGGCAAAGATCGCCTCGAGCCAGAGCTGTTCTTCCGCACCGATGCCCGCCTCGGCGGCCCAGCGCTCCATCCGCTCGAGCGTGAGAAAGCCGGCGCCGACCCCGTCGATGATGTCGTTGATCGAATAGGCCACGTCGTCGGCCCAGTCCATGATCTGGCATTCGACGCTCTTGAAGGCGTTGAGGGCGTCGCCCGCCTGCAGTTCGGGCGGGAGGCCTTGTCCGCCGAAGACCCAGTCGCGATGGCGTTCCTGCGGGTCGTAGAGGAAGTGGCGCGGGGGTGGCGCGGGGAATTCGCGGAACAGCTTCTTGTATTTGAGGACCCCGTCGAGGAGGGCGCGGGTGGGGGCCATCCCGCTGATGCCGCCCTCGCGCTGGTACATCGTCTCGGTGAGGAGGTGGAGCGTCTGGGCGTTGCCCTCGAAGCCGCCCCGGCCGGCCATCAGTTCCTGTAGCGTGCGTTCGCCGGAGTGACCGAAGGGAGGGTGGCCGAGGTCGTGGGCGAGGCAGCAGGCTTCAACGAGGTCGCTGTCGATGCGGAAGTCGGGGGCGAGGGGTTCGCCGCGGGACTCGAGGAAGGCGCAGATGGAACGGCCGATCTGGGCGACCTCCATTGAGTGGGTGAGGCGGGTGCGGTAGAAGTCGTATTCGCCGGAGAGGAAGACCTGGGTCTTGGACTGGAGCTTGCGGAAGGCGTGGGCATGGATGATTCGATCTCGTTCGCGTTGGAAGGGAGTGCGGTAGTCGCGCTGCGCGTCGCCGCCGAGCGTCTCGCGGTCGAAGGCGTTGTAGAAGCGGTTCTCCATGGTCGTAGGGGTGAGCGCAGCGCCCCCGCCCGCCGAAGGGAAGAGCGAAACGCAAGGGCATCCCAGCGTGAGCGCCGCAAAACCGGCAAAGGATCGAAGCCGCGGGCGAAGCCGTGCGGAGCGCGGATGTGCTGCAGAAGAGAGCGCGGAGCAAAGAAGCTCGAGCCGGGAGCCCATGACCGCGCAGCCTTACGGACACGGAGTTCTCTGCGCGTCGATTCGGAGTCCGCCAGTCCGAGCGCTGCCTTCATTGTCTTCGCGGCGTCTATGGGCGCCATCTCAGGCATCGTCTGCGCCCCGGAGCCTTTGACGCTTTTCGTGGCCATCCATCGCTTCGGCGCAGGCGGCGGGGGCCAGAAAAGGCCCCGCGGGCAACGCGGCGCGGAACGGGCTTGGTTTGGTGCACCCGGGCAATCCTTTCCCGATCAGCGCCGACTAAACCACCTGCCCGAGTCAACTGGCGCCACCGGCCCGGTAAACCTGCTCCACTGCAGGAGTTCCCATCCCGCCGGCCGAGGAAGGATTCCCCGGTTTAAAGCGGGCCGCCGTCCGCGCTCCGACCCTCTGTCCTTCACTCCGTCCGCCCGGCCCCCGGATCCTCCACCACGAGATTACGCCGCTCGTCCGGATCGCGCTCCAAATCGAACACCAACCACGGCCGCCCATCCGCCCGGAACACCTCCTTGCGCGTGCGCGAACGCCGGCCCGACCACACGCGATCGCACTGCCACGGCAGCGTCACCACCGAGGGCATCGAAATCTCTGCCGGAGCCCCCGTCGGCTGCGGACGCCGCCCCTCCGCCCACGCCTCGGTCCAGGCACCCAGCTCCACCAGCGAAACCGGCTCGGGCTCGATTCCCCGGCCCTCCCCGCCGGGAAAGCGCACGACCAGCGGCACCCGCACGCTCTCCTCGTACGGCCAGCCCTTCCGGAAACAGCCTTGTGAGCCCAACATATCCCCGTGCGCCGAGGTAAAGACGACCACCGTGCGCGCGCCATCAAGACCAGCCAGCAACCGGCCCAAGGCGCGGTCGGTCGCCTCAAGATGGGCGTGATAACCTGCCAGCTCCGCGCGGGCCTGCGCCTCCGCAGCCGCGGGGACGTTCGCCCGCATTCGCAAGGAGGCCGGGTCGCGCGGCGCCACCCCGGCGGCGGGCGCCGCATAGGGCGGGTGCGGGGGCTCAAGGCTTAGCACCCCAAACCACGGCCGCGCCCCCCGCCGCCACGCCGCCATGCGCTCAACCAGCACGTCGCTCTGGTAGCCTAGAAACCGCCGCGGCTCCGGCAGGCCCGTGCCGTGCAGCCAAGGATCGTTCAGCAAGAACCCGCTCTCAAAGCCCTCCCAGTGCTCGAACCCGCCCCGCCGTTCCGGCGGCACCAAGGTCCGCGCGTGAGCCTCCCCGACCAGCGGGGACGAGGAATCTCGCTCGCCCAGGTGCCACTTGCCGAAGAATGCGGTCGCATAGCCCCGCCCCCGCATTCGGTGGGCTATGGTCTCCCGGTCCACCGGCAAGGCGTCCCAGTAGTCGCGCACGCCGTTGGCCGGCGAAGGCACCCCCGTCAGCAGGGCCGCGCGGGCGAACGGACCGAACGGATGCGGCGTCACCGCCGCGGTGAAAACGACCCCTTCCGCCGCCAACCGATCCAAGTGGGGCGTTCGCGCGTCTGGATCACCGGCGAAGCCGCCCGCCTGCGCGCGCCACTGGGTGGTGACGATCCAGAGGATGTTCGGCGGCGGCATCCCGGAAGCCTCAAGCAAGGCGGCGCGCGCGTCCACCGCATTACGGCGGGAGGGCCGAAGAAGCTCAAGCGCCCCGCTCTGGAATATTGGTTTGCCCGCCGCGCCCCGCGACGCACGGTACTTTTCCCCCGAGCGATGACCCTGCGCATTGTCCATTTCGACGACCCCGTGCTCCGGACCAAGGGGGAGCAGGTCACGCGCTTCGACGCGGACCTCCGCCAACTCGTCCAAGGAATGGTCGCGACCATGCATGCCGCCCCCGGTATCGGCCTCGCCGCCCAGCAAATCGGGCGCACCCTGCAACTCTGCGTGGTCGACGTGCGGGAGGAACACGATGACTTCCACTGGACTCTCGATGGCGTCCGCCTCCCCCTCTCGCTGGTGATGCCCCTCGCGCTCGCCAACCCCGTCGTCACCGTCACTCCCGGCACCCGCGAGGCCGCGGCC
>VHCI01000078.1 GCA_016871775.1 Verrucomicrobiota bacterium
CCAAAAACGCCTTACCAATCTCAGGCTCCGGGCCGGACCGCCAAGCCGGTCCGTCCCTCCGCCCGGAATTGCATTCCGCCACCGAAACCACCACATCAACCATCACCGCAGACTAACACTCCACCCGGCGCAGTTTCCGGGGTCCTCTCAGAGAAACAAGGCTCCTCCTTGACCGCCCTTATGACTCTCCTTGCTTCGCTTCGGATTCATGGCGGCCCTCTTGCCCCTGAATTGCATTCATCGTTTCGCCGTGCGCGCAGCGCGTTGCTCGGCCTGATGGTGGGGCTGGTGTCCACCGGCCTCGCCGCGGAGGCGAACTGGACCCAGTGGCGCGGCCCGCACGCCAACGGCACGGCGCCCGGAGCTGAGCCACCCACGTCTTGGGACGGGCCGAGCGGAAAGAACATCCGCTGGCGCACGGAGCTGGTCGGAAAGGGGAGCGCCACCCCGATCGTTTGGGGCGAACAGATCTTTATCGCTTCAGCGGAGCAGACCGAACGCAAAGCGAAGCCGGAGGAGATTCCCAATCCGCTGGACCGGCCGCCGCCGCGGCCGGGCTACGAGCGCCAGACGACCGAGCCGACCGATTTCTACCGTTTCTTGGTTTCGAGCTACCAGCGAGGGACCGGGAAATTACTCTGGCGCAAAGTCGTCGCCGAGTTGGTGCCGCACGAAGGCCATCACGCGACGCATTCCTACGCGGCCGGTTCGCCGACCACCGATGGCGAGCGTCTCTACGTTTCCTTCGGCTCGTTCGGAGTTTATTGCTTCGCCCTCGACGGCAAGCTTCTCTGGGAGCGGCAACTCGGCCGGCTCAATACGCGCCGCGGCTACGGCGAGGCGGTGACCCCGGTGCTGCACCACGGCCGACTTCTTCTCAACTGGGATCAGGAAGTGGACTCGGCGCTCTATTGCATCGACGCCAAGACCGGGGAAACGAAATGGAAGGCCGTCCGCGACGAAATCACCACATGGACGACCCCGCTTGTGACCGAATTCAACGGTGGCGCGCAGGTGATTCTCAACGGTACGCGCCGCATCCGCAGCCACGACTACGAGACCGGGCGCGTGATTTGGTCGTGCAGCGGCATGACCGAAAATGCGATCCCCTCGGCCATCCGCTACCAGGACGCGGCGATTATCCTGAGCGGCTATCGCGGCAACAGTGGGGTGTCGGTACCCCTGTCCTCCCAGGGCGACCTAGGGCTCGATGGTCCGGTCAATTGGCGGACGAAAACCGGCAACCCCTATGTGCCGTCGCCCGTGCTGGTGGGCGATCACCTGTATTTCACCAAGCACATGGAGAATGTGCTGACGGTGCGCGACGCCGCGACGGGCGCGGCCATCATCGACGGCGAGCGTATCCCGGGTCTGTCGCAGATCTATTCATCGCCGGTCCATGCCGGGGGTCGCATCTACTTCACGGATCGCAAGGGTACTACCGTCGTGCTGCGGCCTGGCGCAAAAATTGAGGTGCTTGCGACCAATGTGCTCGGAGACGGCGTGGATGCGTCGCTCGTGCCCGTTGGCCGACAACTCCTAGTCCGCGCCCAGAAGGCCCTCTATTGCATCGAAACCCGGGAATGAGGCGCGCCCGCGCCTTCCCCGTCAAAAAGCTACCATCACCTTGCACCCTCCAACTCGTTTCCTCGCGGCGATCGCGGTCGTTCTCTTTGGATGGGTGGCCTCGGGCCGAGCCCAAGCGCTGCCCGCAGCCACTGCCGCTGCCGCCAGCCAAACCGCGATCGCACTCGAGAAATTTTTGATCAAGGGCGAACGCTTCGAGACCCGTAACGTGGATCAGCCCCGTTCGGAGAACGACATTACCCCCTACGTGGTCGCCGACCGGGAGCTCATCGATCGGAGTGGCGCGATCTCGATGCAGGACTTCATCACCCAACTGCCGCAGAACACCTCCAATGCCGTCGCCCCCATGGGCATCGGCAACACGAACGCGAACGTGAGTGTGATCAACTCCCGTGGTCTCGGCATCGCAGATACGCTGGTGCTGGTCAATGGCCGGCGCATGCCCGCTGGGTCGGCGTCCTCAGCCGCGTCCGGCCAAACCGACCTCAATACCATCCCTCTTTCGGCCGTTGAGCGCGTCGAATTCCTGCCCAGTTCCGCGGGCGCGATCTACGGCGCGAACGCCACCGGCGGCGTGGTGAACCTGATCCTGCGCAGCGATTACCGCGGCTTCGAGCTTTCCGCCACCTATGGCAATCGCACCAGCGCCGGCGATGTCGCCAAGGTGGGCCTTTCGTTCTCGGGTGGCCTGGTGTTCAACCAGGGCCGGACCCAGTTGATGATGTCGGCGAATTTCTCGCGCAGCAACGGCATGTCCAACAACGAGGGCGGGTTTTACGAGCGCATGCGGACGCGGGTGCTGGAGCGCAATCCCTCGCTCTTCACCGGGCTGGCGTTTCCCGCGATCGGCTCGACGATCAACATCCAGCGCGTGACGGGTGCCACCACCAACCTGCCCATTCTTAATTCGCGTTACGCGTCCGTCCCGCGCAATTCGAACGGCCTCCTGCCAGCGGCGCAGCTCATCCCGCAGCTCGACGACAACGCTCGGGACGGCTGGGGCGCCCGCGGCGGTGGCGGACAAAACTGGACGCGGCAGGAGCAAAGTATCCGCGCCCTGATGGCCGAGGTGACACACCGTTTCACGAAGGACACGGAGGCGACCCTTCAGATGAATCTGGCCGAGAACGCGGCGCAGGTCCAAGACGGCGAGCTCATCCAGATCTCGGTGCCGGCCGCCAACCCATTCAACCCCTTCGGCACCGCCGCGCTCGGTGCCGCCGGCGTTCCGGTGTTGATCACGTCGCGCCTGCACGACTTCGGCAACAATCCGCGCAACACCAAATCCCAGACCTGGAATCTGCTGGGCTCGCTGAAGGGAAGATTCCCTGGCGAATGGCGTTGGAGCGGCGACGTTTCCTACGGCCACGCCGCCCAGAGTCGCCGGTTGGATACGGTGTTGGCGTCGCGCGTGACCTCGGCTCTGGCCGGCAACCTCGCGGGATTCACCGGCAGATTCTACAATCCCTTCATCGGGCCCGCCAGCGGTCTCGGCAACGATCCGGCCCTGCTCGCTGAGTTGGGCCGGACCAACGTTCAGGCCGCCAGCACCGAAATGTGGTCGAGTTCCGTGCGGGTCACGGGGCCGATTCGGGTGTTGCCCTGGTTCGAGCCGCAGCTCACGGGCGGGCTCCAGTGGCGGACCGACGGGGCCTACAACGGCCTCAACGGCGACATCTCGGTTGGTACCGACAGCCCGCCCACCGCGACCCTTACGCCTGATATCACTCGCGAGACCTACGCCGCCTATATCGGGACGACGGTGCCGCTGATCGACGCGAAAAACGCCCGGCCGCTCGCTCGGCGCCTCGAACTTACAGGGTCGATCCGCTACGAGCACCAGTCCGGCGAGGTCGATGGCGCCGCCCGCGCCCGCCGCAAGGGTTCCTACGGCAGCACCACCACCGCCACCGGCCTGCGCTACGAGCCGGTCACTGGCCTGACGTTCCGCGCCAGTTATAGCGAGGGCTTCACTCCTCCATCCGTGGGCAACATCGGCCCCGCTCTGCCCGGAGAGACTCCGGTGACCATCACCGATCCGCGCCGCAACCAGTCTTACACGGTCGCTGACACCGTCAGTGGAGGCAACCCGAACCTGTCCCCCGAGATTTCCCGGAGCTATAACGCCGGCGTGGTGTTTCAGCCGCGCTGGCTCACGGGTTTCCGGATCAGCGCGGACTTGTATCGCATCAAAAAGCAGGATCGCATCGTCGGCGTATCCACGGCGACGCTGCTGGCGAACGAAGCGCTGTTCCCCGCCGGCCGGATCACGCGGGCCGCGCCGACCGCCGCCGACCAGGCCGCCGGCCTGCCCGGCCTGATCACCTTTCTGGATACCACGCCGATCAACTCGACCGAGCTGCTGACCGAGGGCATGGACTTGAACGCGAGCTACCGGTTTGAAGTCGGCGAGAACCGTTTCGCTGTGAGCGCGCTCGGGACCTTCGTGGACAAGTACCGAACCCAGCTGGCCATCGGGCAGCCCTCGCGCGAGGACGTCGGCTGGCCCTATCGTACAGCGAATGCTCCGCTCCAGCGCCGCGGCAACGCGCGCGTGTACTGGACCCGCCGGGCCATCACGTTGGGCGTGACGTGGCGCTACCTCGACTCCTACCGGATTACCACGTCTCCGGCCGTCGATCTCGTCACGGGCGGTCGCGTGGCCAGTGCGTCGGAGTTCGACGTCCAAGCGAGCTATACCTTCCCGTCCGCCAGCGGACGGTCCGGGGTGTTTCGGTGGTTCGATCGCACCAAGGTCACGATCGGCGCGAGCAATGTGCTCGATCGCGACGTGCCGTTCTATTTCACCGGCATCGCCAACACCGGGATCGCCGGGATGTTTTACAGCCCGCTCAGCGATCCGATGCAGCGTTTCGTCTACCTGACCGTGAAGAAGAATTTCTAAGAAAGAACTTTTGCCCAGAGGATGCCAACCGGGCAGGAACGGCCATGACCTCACGTGAATTCCATCCGGCCCGCGGTTTGCTTTGGCCGCCGTGTATTTCAACCGCCGCGCTGCTATTGCTCCTGGTCATAGCCGGTCCGGCGTGGCCGGCCGAAGAGCGGACGTTTGACCGCGTGCAGCTCCTCGAGCCCAAGGGCGAGACCTCAGCCGGAGCGAGTCTGGGCGACATCGATCGCGACGGCGATCTCGATATCGTGCTGGCGAAAGGCCGGCACTGGCCGCTCGACAACCTCGTTCTGCGCAACGACGGCAAGGGCAACTTCACCGCAGAGAAACTGCCCGCCGCGGCCGACCGGACCTACTCGGCCGCGCTGGCGGATCTAAACGGCGACGGGGCCTTGGATCTGGTGGTCAGCAATGACCGCCCGGATCGCAAGGTGATCTACCTGAATGACGGGCGCGGCGGCTTTCGGTCCGCCGGCACCTTCGGTCGGCCCGAGTGGTCCACGCGCTACATCACCGTGGCCGATCTCAACGGCGACGCCCGCCCCGAGATCATCGTGGCCAATCGCGCCAGCAACCCGGCCCGTCCGGTGCCGTGCTTTGTGTGCGTGAACGACGGCACGGGCGCGTTTCCGACCGAAATTCCCCTGCCGACCCAGTCCGCGACCATCATCGTCGCGGCGGATTTGGATGGGGACGGGAAAGTCGATCTCTTCGTGCCGCATCGCGATGGCGGACAGAGCCTGATCTTTTGGAACGACGGGAGTGGAAAATTTCCGGCTGCGCCAGTGCCGGTGGGACCAAAAGTCTCCAACGTGCGTGCCGCCGTCGCCGCCGATCTCGAAGGTGATGGGCGTGTCGACCTGGTGGTGGGCGACGCCAACACCGGGATGTTTGTCTACCGCGGCGAAGGCCGGCGCGCGTTTGCCGAGCCGCTGGCGCTGGGCGAAAAGTCCGGCGCGCCGTATGCGATTGGCGTGATGGACATGAATCGCGACGGCCGGCCGGATCTGGTCGTGGGCCGGCAGCAGGCGCGGGGGACGGTCTTCTTCAACGAGAGCAGCCCGAATAAAGCCCGTTTTACCGAAACCGCTTGGGGCGACGGCCAAGGCGCGGTCTACGGGGTGGCGCTCGGCGACTTGGACGGCGACGGCTGGCCCGACATCGTCGCGGCCCGCTCCGATGCGCCCAATGGCATCTGGTTCAACGGTCCGTCGAGGCAGAAGTGACGAGGCTGCGCCTCGGACAAAGGGACTAAGGGACTAAAGGACCAAGGGACCATCGGAGTTTTACGCCGCGCATCCGCTTGGAAAGCAGCTGCGGCTTCAGCCGCATCCGCGCCGGAGGACGGCGGCGCAGAGCGGGAGAATTAACTTAACCTGCATGTGTCCGAACGCGATTGCGACTTCGATTTCCACCGGGTCATCGTCCAGGCGACTCAACACACCCGCCTGATCCGCGCCTACAACATGAGTCAGATTCGAGTGCTGGGTCGCCGGGACCAATACCACTACCTGCGGACTGTCAGCCCTACTGCCACCTCGCGAATGCATCTCAAGTTGGTCGAGGTCATTGCGCTCGGAAACGGTTCGAAAGCTGAAAAGGCATTCTTCGAGCACGTGGACAACGCCATGAAGGGTTACCTGCGCACCTACGGACTGACCAAGGTCGACGGTCGTAAATCTGAACCGAGTTAAGGTTACGCGAGATCGCTGAACCGCGACGCAGAAAACCCCTCCTAGAACCGATCCCCCTGAAAATTCGGTTTCCTTCCAGCTGAAGACCCATTTGCTCGAGAAAATTTTCGCCTCGCCACCGCTCAGCACTGGCGCTGACCTGCGTGCCAGCCACGAGATGCTCGGCAATGTAGTTTTGCTCCAGCAGCTGTAGAGGAGGGGGGGGTTGACGTCTGTGCTACGCTCCTTCGAAAAATGACTCGCTCGTCGTCACTCCGTAGCTCAGCCCCGCTCTGGATGCGGACCACGGCAGTGGTCGGTTTGGTGCTCGTTTTCGGGCTCACGTGGGCTGCGCAGGACGTTCGACTTCACGACTGGATTCACCGGCACGAGGCCGCGGGGCGGCCGACGCCAGTAGGTCTTGCCCCGTCCGCTTCCGGAGCGCTGGCTCAGGGGTGCACCTCCGGTGGCTGCACTCATCAGCATCCGCCAGCCCAGCCTGGGTCCGGCTCTGATTGCGACGGGGGCTGCGCGGTTGTTCTCTTTTCCGACCACGCAGCTTCGCCCGCGCCGTGGGACGCCGCCCAAACAGTGCACCTGCTGCGCGTCGCCACAATCGTTTCCTCTTGCGAGCAGATGCGCCGAACGCGACCGGCGGAGCGCCCTCCCTCCTGCGGGCCCCCCGACGTCGCCTGACGTCCCCTAAGTGCCAAGCCGGGAACTGCGGTTCTCCGGCCCGCCCTCCGCCCGCCGGCAGCCGGGCCCTCTTCGCAAGTCGCGTTTCGGCCTCGCGTCTTCGCGTCACTTCCCACGGCCGCATCTCCATGCCTTGTTACCGAAACCTTTTCCTTGCGTCCGCGTGCTTCGCCGCTGGCGCCAGTCCTCTGATTCCGCACCTACTCGCTGCCCCGGCTCCGCCGGACAGCCCAGTCCAGCTCGAGCGGGTCGATGTGACCACAACTCCGCTGACCTCACCTCAGTTTACGCTGCAGGAGTCCGCCGGTGGAGCCTCACGGCTCTCCCTGACTTCCCTCGCGACCCCCGCCGCGATCTCCGTTATCGCCTCCGATGTGCTCGCCGCGCGCGGGGACCGGACCCTCGTTGAGGCCGTCACCCGGGCCGCCGGTTTCACTAATTTGGGAGCGCCGGGCAACGGCGGCACCTCTCTCGGCGCGCGGGGCTTCACGGGTCACGGCGCCGTCATGCAACTGCTCGACGGTACTCGCCTCTATGTCGCCTCTGGCACGGTCTCTTTTCCGCTGGAACCCGACCTTCTCGACCGCATCGAAATTCTCCACGGGCCCGCGTCCGTGCTGTACGGTGACGCGGCGACCGGCGGGGCCGTCAACTACGTCGCCAAGCAGCCCGTATCCTCGCGCCTCGCTCGCGCCGGAATCACCATCGGCGCCTTCGAGACCCGTCGCGCCCACCTTGATCTTGGCGGCCCGGCGGGCCCCGCGGTCGACTATCGGCTCGCTCTCAGTCATCGGAGCTCGGATACGGAGCGTGCTCGGAACGCCACCAAGGGCTTGGCCGGGACTGGATCGGTGCGATGGCGGCCCTCCTCGTCCTGGGCGTCCACCCTCAGCTTCGACATCTCGCGTCAGGAGCCCCAGCGTTACTTCGGAACCCCGCTCATCAACGGGCAGCTCGATGGACGCTTGGATCGGGAGAATTTCAACGTTTCTGATAGCCTCATTCGCTACACGGATCGCTGGCTACGGCTCGTAACGAGTTGGACCCCCTCCGCCCGGCTGAATGTGCGGCATTCGCTTCATCACCTCACCGCAGATCGCCGCTGGCGTAATATCGAGAGCTACTCTTGGACCGCCGCCACCGGTCGTCTGGCTCGGACCAGCCCGATCCACATCCTCCACGATCTAGTCCAGACGGGGAGCCGGATCGAGGGCTTGTGGAGATCGGCCGATGGGCGTCGCTCCCTCCTCGCCGGCACCGATTTCAATCGCATCCGTTTTCGTCACACCAACAATGCGCCGTATGCTGGAGGAGACACTGTAGATCCCTTCGCTCTGGTTCCTGGCATCTTCGCCTCCACGTCGCCATTCGGGCCGGGTTTTTCTTCCAAAACCGACCAACACGCCTTTTTTGCTGAGGGCCGGCTTGCCCTCCCCAGCGCGTGGTCGCTCGTGGCGGGGGTCCGACGCGACGAGGTCGATCTCGATCGGGTCGATGCCCGGGCGGCGGCGAATTCGTTCCAGCGCTCCTACCGCTTCAGCAACGGGCGCCTCGGCCTTGTTTGGCAACAGTCCCCTGCCGGAGCTCTCTACGCGCAGGTATCGACCGCAGCCGATCCGGTGGGCGGGTCCCTTATCACCACTGCGGTCACGCAGAGCGCGTTCGATCTCGCTAAAAGCCGCCAATTCGAAGTCGGCTACAAGCGACGCTGGGGACAAAAGGCGGAGACGACGGTGGCCGCTTTCGGTCTCGTGAAGACTAATCTACTCAGCCGGGACCCGCTCAATCCAGCCTTGACCCAGCAGATTGGCGAGCAGTCCTCCCGCGGCCTCGAAGGGACTGCTCTCTGGCGCCCAGTGCCCACCGTCCAAATCAGCGGCAATGCCGCTTGGGTCGACGCTTCCTTTGACCGGTTTCTCGAAGTTGTGGCGGGGCTGCCGGTCGATCGCCGCGGCCTGCGCCCGGTAAACGTGCCACGGGTGACGGCTAACGCTGAGGTCACCTGGACTTTCCTCCCCCGCTGGGAGGCCGCTACCATGATTCGTCACGTCGCCGAGCGCTTCGTCGACAGCGCCAACACTCTGCGCGTTCCTTCCTATACCGTGACCGATCTGCGGCTCCGTTGGCGTTACTCCGACACCACTATGATCACCACTCGGATATTTAACGTCTTGGACGAACGTTACGCCACTACTACCGGAAACGCGGGCCGCCAATGGCTCCTCGGACCCCCGCGCACCCTCGAGATCGGTCTCGATCTGCACCGCTAATCCCGGTATCCCCATGAATTGGAAGCGCCCGCTCCACCTGATCCACCGCTGGCTGGGAATCCTGCTCTGCCTGCTGATGGCGGCTTGGTTCGTCAGCGGCATGGTCATGATGTACGTGCCATTTCCGCAGCTAACGCCCCCGGAACGTCGCGCCGCCCTCCCGGAACTGGCTTGGCCGGAGAACGCGCTGCCGCCGGCCATTGCGCTGGCGGGGCTGCGGGCGAGCGACTTCCGTTTTCGCGGCACACCCACGCGACAAGAGCCAATTGTGGTTCCGGAACCGGGCGCCCTCGCCTCGCTCGACTTCGTCCGCCTAGCCCGGATTCAGGGGCGCCCGGCCTTTGTCGTCCACTCCGGCGCCGCCCAACCCCGGGTAATCTTCGCCGATACAGGCGAGCGGCTCGGGCCCGTCTTAAGCGCTGATGCCGTCGCCGCCGCCGCCACTTTCCGCCCCGGGACGGTGCCTCGTCACTTGGGGGTCTTGCAGTCGGACCAGTGGACCGTCTCCTCCAGTCTCAATCTTCACCGGCCGCTGCATCGGATCGGTCTGGATGATACCTCCGGAACCGAAGTCTATGTCTCCAGCACCACCGGCGAAGTCGTCCGCGACACCCAGCGTCGGGAACGCTGGCTGAACTTGGTCGGAGCGGTCACCCACTGGATCTACCCTCACGTCCTTAGACGTCATCCCGAGGCATGGAGCTGGACGGTCAACATTCTCGCCTTCGCCGGGACGCTCCTTGCTTTGTCTGGCCTGGCGGTGGGCGTCCTGCGGATTCACCGCACGAGTCTGCGCGCCGGCAGCGGAGGGACACAACGCTGGATCCGGCGGCACTGGGTCGTCGGCCTGCTTTTTGGAGGAACCACGCTGACATTCGTCTTCAGCGGCTGGATGTCGATGAACCCCGGCCAGCTCAACCCCCCGGCCGCCCCGTCCGCTTCCGAACGCGCGACGCTCGAAGGGCCCTCCCGCGTTTTGCTCGAATTTCCCCCGGTGCCGCGCCTTCCGGCGGGGACCGTCGAAGCGGAGCTGCATTCGTTCGACGGAGGAGCTTTCATTCTGGCGACGCTTCGGACCGGCGAGCGCCAGGTAGTCCCCTCCGTACCGTCGCTTGCGCTTCCCTCGGAAGCTAGGGTGCGCAAGCTCGCCCCCGCGCTCCTGCCCGACACCCCACCCCCTGCCATTCAGCGCTTACTCGCGTACGACAGCAACTATTACACCCGAAATCCCGAATTCGGACGCCGTCCCCTGCCGGTCTTGCGCGTGGTCTTCGAGGACGCCGCCGGCACATGGTTCCATTTGGACCCCTCCACCGGGGCCGTCGTCGATCGATCGACCCGCGTCAACCGCCTCCACCGTCACCTCTACCACGGTCTCCACTCGCTCGACTGGTGGTGGCTCTGGTCGCGGCGGCCGCTCTGGGACATCTTTGTCCTCGCGCTCTGCATTGGCGGGCTCCTGCTATCTGCCTCCGGTGTCGCTGTCGGCCTGAGGCGGCTCCGCCAATCGGCTGCCAGCTAAAAAGCCGGCGTGGTGTTGGCAGCATCGGACTGGGAGGAGTTTTCGCCGAGCGGTCCGCCATAACCGGCGTCCGCTAATACGCAGTGCGGCGGCAGTCGCAGCTCACAGCCGGTCTGGACGGAGCACCCGTCGGGCCCCCGCACCTTGGTGCAATACCGAATCGGCTGATAGCGCGCCCGCGCAACATGCGGAACATCACAAACGGAGAAAGAGGTTGCGCGCGTTGAGCCAGCGGACTGCGGCCCATGAGGCTAGGCAACCGAGGCCGGTCAGGGTAAGCGCATACCACAGAGGCGAGTCTTTCGGACCGATGCGGGAAAGAAAGCCCATCAGGACCATATGGATCAAATAGGCGGCCAGAGCATTCTTGCCCAAGTCGCTGAAGAGCGTGAGGCGCTGGCCGCGGCGGTCGCAGGCAGCGACAAATCCGGCATAAACTGCGAGAGACAATCCGGCGGAGAAGAGCAGATAGGACACGCTTCCGGCGCGCTGGCTCATCGTCCACAGGTCCGGCCCGTGCCATGGAGGAAAGAACGGTGGCGCGGCCAGTGCGCCTCCTTGGGTTAAGCAGGAAAGGCCATAGCCAGCGATCATGGCTGCCGCGCCGCCGACAAGAAGCAGTCGGATGCCGCCGGTTGCGCCACTGCGCACCACATCAAGGGCAAGCGATCCGAAGATGACGGGGAGCGTCCAAGTCAGGAAGCCCAGTGGCCCGCCATCAATTACATCCCAGCGATGCAGGGTCTCATACCAGCCAGCGTGGGAGAGCCAAAGGTGCAGCGCCCCAGAGCCGAGGGCAAAAGTGATCCGCATCCGGGCGCTGCGGGTGATCACCGGCAGCACCCACAACGTCGTTGCCCCGATGTGGGTGAGCGCTTGGAAAACGTTCGTGAGAAATACATCCCTCAAGAAGTCCTCCGGCGCGGCGCCCGTGAGATTGGCCCAGGTCGCGTACCTCCGGCCCGGATGATACCAGATGACGCCGAGCAGCATGAGACCTAATCCACGCCGCGCTCCCCGGGAGAGGGCCGGCGCGGTGCCGTGGTTCGCCTCTTCTCGAAGCATCACGAGACGCAAGGCCATGCCGACCGCGAAAAAGAAATGCGGCATCACGGTATCGGCAAAGCTGCACCAAGTATGATGATGGCGCAGGATCGCCGGGGTGGCGCGGTAGTTGTCGAGAAAGTTGACCAGAAACATCGCGGCGACCGTGTAACCGCGGAACTGATCGAGCGAGGAGAGGCGGGCCGGCGGTTCCGCCGAAGGTAGCTTTGAAAGAGCCATGCAGAAGAGGTCTTGATCTTATCATTTCACATCCGGCCAAAGGCAAGCCCTCGGCCGGCGGTCGGCCGAGAATTCGCGGCCTCAGCGCCTAACCGCGGGCAGCAAAAACGGGCCGGCCGCCGCCGACCCCTTGACGACTTTGCTAGTATGGAAGCTTCCTCACATGCCCACGCCCGCCGAGCTCCATAAAATCAACCACCTGCTGACACATGTGCTCACAGCGGCGGTTGCGCGGCGCTGGCCGCAGGTGCGGCCTGGCGACTGCGGCGAGACCTGCACCGGATTCTTCGGCGACTTCGGCTTTGGCGACACGCCACCAACGGAGGCGGAAATCGCTCAGATCGAGGCCGACATGCGGAGCATCCTCGTCGAGTGCCGGCATTTTTCGCCCTTGGAGAAATCGCCTGCGCAGGCCAAGGCATTTTTTGCCGACAATCCCTACAAGCTCGCAGTCGTAGAGAACTTGGCAGAGCTGGACGAACGGATCGGCTTCTACCGTTTGGATGAGTTTGAGGATGTGTGCTCCTGCCAGCTCAAGGAACTGAGCGAGCTCAAGGCGATCTCGCCGGATGCGTTTGCGCTCACAGGCGCGACCCCCGCGCTCTGGCGCTCGCGCGGCCGCGAGGTCTGGCTGACGCGCATCCACGGCGTGCAGGCCGCCGCGCTCATCGGCGGCCGGATCAGCATGGCAGAGGACGGCGCATGAGTTTACGCGAGCAGCGACCTAGCGGTGGAGTGCGCCCACCCGTGACCGTGCTCTGCGGTTTCCTCGGCGCTGGCAAAACCACGCTCCTCAACCATCTGCTCGCGCAGGCAAACGGACGACGCTGGGCGGTGGTCGTCAACGACGTCGCCGCCATCAACATCGACGGCGCGGTGGTTCGCGCCGGCGCTGACGCCCGCACGAATCGCGACATTGTGGAGCTAAGCAATGGGTGTGTCTGCTGTTCCAGCAGGGATGAACTCGCTGAGACGATTGCGAAACTCGCCGCGAGCGCGGCCGATAAAGGCTTCGAGCATATCCTCTTGGAGACCACCGGAGTCGCGGAACCGCGGAGCATCGGGAATCTCTTTATCCAGAAAAACCCCTTCGGCCGCAGCTTGGGTGACTTTGCAACGCTGGCGTCGCTCGTGAGCGTGATCGATGCGGCCGACTTTCTCCGCCGCTGGCGCGAGGACCGAGCCCGCGCGACAGGTCGCGAGGTGCTCACGAGCTACGAACGACCGGTGTTCGAGCTCATGATCGAGCAGGCCGAGTGCGCCGATGTGCTGGTGCTCAACAAATCCGATCTCGTCAACGTCGCGGACCTAGACGAGTTGGAGGAGATTGTGCGCGGACTAAACCCTCGCGCCGAGATCGTGCGTTCCGTGCATTCGCAGGTAAAGGCGGATTTCCTGCTGGGACGCGCGCGCTTTGACGCGAAGGAGACCCTGCGAGCGGCCGCGTGGTCGAAGTCCCTTTCGGCTCTGCTGCCAGCAGCCGGCGGCGCGGTGGGCCTGCGCGCCGCGGTGGCGCGCCCGGCCGCGTTTTCAGACGCGAGCCCGAGCCACGAAGCGAAGTATGGCATCCGCAGCTTTGTCTTTCAGGCACGCCGGCCGTTCGCGGCGCGGCGATTTTTCGCGCTGATCGAGGGTGGCATGCCGGGGTTGCTGCGCGCGAAAGGTCATTTTTGGACACAGGAGCGGCCGGATGAGATGGGCTTGTTGTCAGTCGCAGGCGGCGCGGCGCGATACGATTTTCTCAGCTACTGGTGGTCGGCGCTGATCGAGAACGGACGAGTGGGGCTGGCGCAGCGGCCCGAATTGGTAGTCGCGCTGTGGCAGGAACCGCATGGCGACCGCCGGCAAGAGTTGGTATTCATTGGGGTGGGGCTCGATGAGGCGGCGATTCGCGCAGGCCTTGAGGCGGCCCTGCTCCCAGAGCGCGAGCTGGCGCCGCAAAGCCGCGAGTTGCGGGAATGATGATTGTCGCTAGCGCAGCTGCGCAGTAGCGAGAGGGCGCCGGAACTGCTTCACCTTTGATGTCAGTCTGAGGCGGTAGTTATGAGGTGGATTTGGCGGTCGTCGGCGGCTCTGGGCGGAGGGGCGGACCAAGTTGGTGGTCCGTCCCGGAGCTTGGAATCTGTAAGGTTTTTCGCGCCGCGAAGTGTCAGGAAGATTCATCCCCACGCGAGCTTTGTGGTCGCTCGGGCTCGTATTCCTTACAGAACTCTTCGGTGACCACGAGCGCCTCCGTCAGGTCCCGAGTTGCTGCCGGCTCAGGTATGCGTCACGAAAGGGCGGTGGAGGCTTTCGACGAACCCGTTTTCTCAATGGCTCGCTGGCGTGATGGAGATCGTTTTAATGTTCGGGTCGGCCGGCCATTACAATCGCATCTTCGCGATAAAATCCGGGCCGTCGCGGAGTGGACGAACTGCGGCGCGCTCTAGGCGGCGACGGCACCATTGACCAAGGCGATGAAATCGGCCGAACCGATCCGCCGACCGGGGCGCAGGACATAAACCTCAATCGTGTGTTCGCCGAGCACGCGAGCATCGGTAATGCTCCGCCACGCCCCGTGGTAGCTGCAATTAAGTCCCACGTTCCTGCAGGTCCTTGATGTGTCGCCCGAGCCTGCAGCCCAGTAGACACACCTCGGCGAACGTGGCGCGTGCGCGGCGGTGGCACCGGAAGACCCTCCGCCCGCCGTACGCGCTGCACCTGCTTGCGGCTCACGCATCAGGCCTTGCGGCGCAGTAGCGCCACGATCCGCCGGAGGCCAAAGCGCGGCTCGGCCGCCGAAAGGTCCGGGATGCGCGCCACCGGGAGCAAGCAGTGCTTGGTCTACGGCTGCGCCCGCTCGCGATCGGCGGCCCGCGCCAAAACCAGATAGCGGCAAACCGCCCGCCCAGAGCACAGGCCGCCTGCGAGGGCGAAGCGGCTATCCCTCGTAAATGCTCCGGGCTCACCACTTTGGCGTGGATCGCCTCCCGCAACCGGTTCTTCAGCACCGAGCCGGGGAGAATCCTCTTCAGCTCCCTGTTCTCCCGCTCCAGTTCCTGCAGCCGTTTTGCCTCGGTGATGTCCATCATGTCCAATTCGCGCTTTCAGCGATGGGACGATTGTTCGGAGAGGTTACGGTACCAGCAGACCTCCTCGGGGTTTCGGCCGCTGTTGGCCTCCCGCACGTTGTGGATTTTCCCGCGGCCGCGGCTCGCATGCCTTTTATAAGCTCCTTTGCTCGCGGCAGGCTCAGACTGACTCTCCCTGCGGGTCACAGGACGGCGGTCGCTTCAAAGGGCGAATCAGCTGCCGGGCGACACACCAGCGGATTTCCGTGTTCAGGCGGAGCGGCGGTCGGGCGCGTTTAGCACGGGCGGGAGCCCTGAAGCCGTGAGCGCCTGCTGGACCATCACTTTCGTGATCGCCGCCTTCGGGCGCGTGAACTTCCACTGCCGCGTGCGACCCTCCTCGAAGACGGCGATCACCGTTTCGACAAGCGGACATCTGGGATCGGCGCAGGCGAGTTCGATGACCGTAACGACCGCATCGTCGCTGAGTCGGAGGAAGTCCCGGGTCCACTGCTTCACCGCGACCGCGTGCGCAGGCGTGGGGTCGAGGGCGCCAGCAGGAGGGCTGTCGTCAGGATCAAAGGATGGAACAAAGTTGGGCATCGGCGGACAATGATGGCGGAGGAGGCCCGGGCGGGGCGGGCTGTTGGGCGACCCGCGAAACCTGCGGCGGCCGCCCGCTACGCGAGACAGGCACGGAAGCCGGCGTTGAGTTGTTCGCGGTCGAGGCTGCGTCCGATGAAGATGAGGGTGTTGGAGCGCGCCTCACCAGGTCGCCACTCGCGGTCGAACTTGGCATCAAAGAGCATATGCACGCCTTGGAACACAATGCGCTTGTTC
>VHCI01000079.1 GCA_016871775.1 Verrucomicrobiota bacterium
CAGGTAAATAATTGCATAAAACCCTAACAAGCAACTGGTGCCCGGGGCGGGAGTCGAACCCGCACGGCCTCGCGGCCAGGGGATTTTAAGTCCCCAGTGTCTGCCATTCCACCACCCGGGCGCGCGCGGAGCAAAGCCGGGCCCCGCGGGTGGCGCCAGCCCTATCCTGCGCAGCGCCGCCGCCGGGCAATTGGGCCTTGCCGGGTCCGGACCCCCCGCCCACGGTCCGCGCGGTGAAAATCGGTTTCCTCGGGGGAAGTTTCGACCCGGTCCATTTCGGCCACCTGCTCGCGGCGCAAGACGCGTTCGAGCAGCACGGGCTCGACCGACTCGTCCTCGTGCCCGCCGCGCGCGCCCCCCTCAAGCTGAACGACGTCCAGTCCCCCGCCGCCGACCGTCTCGCGATGCTGCGGGCCGCGATCGAGTGGGACCGTCGCTTCGAAATCTCCGACTTCGAGCTCCAGCGCGGCGGCGTCAGCTACACCATCGATTCCGCCCGCCACTTCCGCGCCCTCTATCCCCGCGACCGCCTCTTCTGGATCATCGGCGGTGACCAGCTGCCCAACCTCCACCTCTGGCGCGACATCGAGCAGCTCGCCCAGCTGGTCGAGTTCATCTTTCTCGAGCGGCCCGGTTACCCGGTCAAGGCCGCCCCCGCCATCTCCGGGCTCCGCCTCCACCGCTGCGACGGCCACCTGCTCGCCATCAGTTCGACGGAGCTGCGCGACCGCATCCGCCGCGGCCTCTCCTTGGATTACTTCGTGCCGCACAAGGCGATTGTATACATCCGGGAACACGACCTTTATCGCTCCAACCAATGACCCTGAAGCAATCCCTAGCCCTCGAGGTGGTGAAGGCATGCTGCCGCGCTCTGGAGGACAAGAAGGCCGTTGACCTCGCCGTGCTCGATGTCGGGCGCCAGTCCTCCATCACCGACTACCTGGTGGTCGCCTCCGCTACGTCCGAGCCGCACCTGCGCGCGCTCGGCATCGAGCTGGAAAAGGTGCTCGATGCCGCTGGCGTGCGCATTGTGGGGTCCGAGCGCGTGCAGGCCAGCGGCTGGCTGGTGGTCGATGCCTTCGACGTGATGTTCCACCTGTTCCTCGCGCCTGTGCGCGAGCGTTTCGCGCTGGAGCGACTCTGGCGCGACGCCGCCGAGGTGCCGGTCGGGCCGCTGCTTGGCCGCGCGCCGGCGAGGCCCGCGCGCAAGGCGCGGGCCTCGGGCGGAAGCAAGGCCAAGGCCCCCGCGAAGCGCGCCGCCGCCAGGGCCACGGCGGGGAAGAAGCCCGCGCGCTTGCCGGCCGCCGCCGCAGCCAAAACGGCCAAGCCGCGCGCGCCGCAGAGCTGATGTCGGGGTCGGGGTGGGCGCGGGCTTGACCCGCGTTTCCGGGCCTCGCCGCGCTTGGCCGCGCGACGAAAGGGGACGAGGGTGCGCTCGTCGACGCCGGGGTGGGTGCCCGCGGGGTTCGACCAACCTCCCGCCCAATGTCCCTGCACCCATTCGTTCCTCGTTTTGCCCGTCTCGCCGGCCGCCCCTGGGGCCGTGCGCTCCTTGGCCTGCTCCTGGCGCTGCCCGTCGCCGCCAAGGATGCGCCGGAGCGTGAGTGGGATCACGTGGCCCGCCTCCGCCGCGAGGCCGGCCGTCCCGCCCGGCCGCGGCCCGTCGATCCGGTGCCCGCCGATCGCGCGGAGGCCGACCGGCGCCGCCGCGAGCAGGAGGACGGCGCCCGCCGTTCCCGCGAGGTGGCCCGCGCGGCCCGGGATTTTGCCGCGCGCCACGGGTCCCACCCGCGGGCCGTTGACGCCGCCAAAGTCGCGATCCTCGCCGATCTCGAGGGGATTTTGCCCCGGGATGCGCGCCACGCCGCGGATGCGCGCTCCGCCGCTGAGGCCTTCCGGCGTAATCCGCGCCACCCGGCCGCCGCCCGGGCTGAGGTCGGGCTCGCCCTCGAGCAACGCGAGATCAGCCGGCGCACGCTCGGCCGGCCGTGGCACGCGCAACCCGACGCCTTCGCGGCGAAGCGGCGGACGGGTTCGGCAGCCAGTCCCCGCGGGGATCTGGTGGCGGCGTGGCGGGAGGAACAGCGCCGGCGCCCGCCGCCGCCCGCCCGGGTCGTGCGCCCCCGCGCGGATCGGCCAGGCTCAGGCCGAAGGCGCCGCCGGCGGAGGATCGGTGCGCACCCGGCTCAACAGCCAGAGACCGCCCCCGAAGAGCAGCAGCAGCGAGAGGATCGAGGCGCGGCTTTCGGTCGCGTGCGCGGTCAACGCCATCAGCGTCGGCCCCAGCACGGCCGCGAACTTTCCCAGCATATTGTAGAACCCGAAGTACTCGCCCGCGCGCTCGGCCGGGATCAACCGCGCGAAGTACGAGCGGCTCAGCGACTGCACGCCGCCCTGCACCAGGCCGACGACGCCCGCGAGGATCAGGAACTCCCGCGGCGAATCCATCCGGGCGGCGAAAACGCAGAGCACCGCGTAGACGCCAATGCCAAGGCTGATGCCCGCCTTGGGTCCGATCCGTTCCCCCAGCCGACCGAACACCACTGCAGCGGGGAACGACACGAACTGCGTGATCACCAGCGCTGTCAGCATCCCGGCTGCGTCAAGGCCGATCGCCCGGCCGTAAGCCACGGCCATCTTGATGACTGTGTTCACCCCGTCGATGTAGAGCAGGTAAGCCCCGAGGAAAGTCAGCAGCCGGCGGTCCCGGCGCAGGTCCGCGAAGGTCAATGCGAGCTGCCGGAAGCCGCGCGTGAAGAGCGGCCCGACGCCCGCCGTCCGCACCGCCGGCGTTTTCCGGACCCAGACGAGCGCGGGGATCGTGAACAGCAGCCACCACCCCGCGGTGACGAGGAAGCACGCCTGCACTGCCTCGACCGCCCCGGCGAATCCGAAGCGCGCCGGCGCCTGCACGACCATGGTGCAGCCTACGAACAGCAGCCCTCCGCCAATGTAACCCAGCGCGTAGCCGAACGCCGACACCCGGTCATACCGCTCGGGACGGGTCACGTCCGTCAGCAGCGCGTCCGCGAACAGCGTGTTGCCCGAAAACCCCATGGCCGCGAGCGCGTAGAGGGCTCCGGCCAGCACGTGTTCGCCCCGGGCCGCCAAGGGGAGCGCGGCTGTCGCGACCGCTCCCAGCAGAGTGAAGCCCGCGAGAAAACGCCGCTTCGCGTTCCCTTGGTCCGCCACCGCCCCGAGGATCGGCGCCAGCAGCGCCACCAGCAGGCCCGAGAGCGCGTTCCAGTAACCGAGGTATGCCGTGGTCCGCTCCGGGCTGAGCCCAGTGCCCGCGCCCCAGAAATCCTGGAAGAGGATGGGAAAGAAGGCGGTCATCACCACGACCGCCCAGCCAGAATTGGCCCAGTCGATCAGGGCCCAGGACCAGAGGCTGCGGCGTTCGGGGTTCATCCGGGAGGCGGGACCGCGTGCCGAGCCTCAGCGCAGATGGCGGCCGAGGAACTTTAGCAGCACCGGGCGCAGGTCTCGCACCAAGGGCTTCCGCTGCCACTTCATAAGGTCGAACGTGTGCCCCGCCCGCTCCAGCAGCACAAGTTCGTGGCGGGCGTCGCGTTCCCGCGCCACCCGGTCCAGTTCCTCCGCCTGCAGGCAATCCTCGGCGGCGTCGCGCCGCCCGTGCAGGGCCAGCGGCGGCACGCTGGCGGGCGAAAGGCGGTTGCCCGGCAAGCCGAGCCGGAAAACCGGATCCGCGGCGTTCACCTGCCGGGAGGCACTCTCGGGCCGGATCTCGCCGGGGGTCCCCTCGACCGCGGCCCGCCGGCGCGTCAGGATGTTGGTGATGCCGCAAAGTTTCACCCCGCACCGGACCGCGCTCGAAATCCCCGAATAAGGGGTCGCGGCTCCCTCGGGCTCGACCTGCAGGGCCGACCTTGGCTCGTCCGCCGAGTCGATGAGCGTCTGCAGGGGCAGCGTGCGCCGGCGCGGGTTGGCGGCGGTGACCACGATTTTGCGGATCTTCATCGGGGGCAGGTTAGGGCGGCGGCACGCTGCGCCTGCGGCGCGTGGCCCTCAAGCCGGAAGGAGGTGGCCCGGCGCCGCCGCCCGCCGCGAGATTCCCCGCCGCGCGGATTGACCGGCCCGCCAATTCCGTTACGACTATTCTTCTTATGCCCGCAAAGTCCGCCCGCCGCCGACCCTCCCCGTCGCACCCCCTGGTGCTCCCGGGCACGGTGTACATTACCCGGCAGGTTCACTTTAACTCGGCCCACCGGCTCTTCAACCCGGGCAAGAGCCCCGCTTGGAACCGTCGCCAGTACGGCCTCTGCACCAACCCGCTCTGGCACGGGCACAACTACGTCCTCGAGGTCACCGTCGCCGGCGAGCTGCGTCCGGAGACCGGTTACATCATCGACCTCTCGGAGCTCAAACGGATCCTGCACGAGGCGGTGGTGGACAAGTGCGACCACCGGAATCTCAACGACGAGGTGGATTTCCTCCGCGGCACGATCCCCTCCACCGAGAATCTGGTCATCGCGTTCTGGCGCGAGATCGAGCCGCACCTCCCGCGCGGGGCCCGCCTTTACCGGGTCCGCCTGTACGAGACGCCCCGCAACTTCGCCGACTTCTACGGCCCGAACCCGCCCCCCTGAACCGGGGCCTGGCCCGTGCGCGACGGTTATCGTCCCCCCGCCGCCCGGGCCTCCTGCCACCAAAAACGAGATGAAGCCGAAACAGATGTACCTACACGAGACGGCCGGCGGCGTGCCGCCGCTCGTCGGGCGCCGCTTCGATGCCGGGTTCGAGCCCGGCGTCGGCTACGTGGACACCCTGCCCGATATGATGGAGGCGGTGAACGCGGCCGAGGGCGCGCGCGTCCCGATCCAGCAGGTCGGCTGCGCCAACTTCCGCGTGCCGCTGCGCTTTCGCACCGCCGCCGGCCGCGAGATCGTCCTCGAGACCGCCGTCACCGGCACCGTCTCCCTGCAGGCCGGGCTCAAAGGAATCAATATGGGCCGGATCATGCGCTCGTTCTACGAGCACGAGGACGAGGTCTTCACCTTCGAGACCCTCCGCCGGCTCCTGCGCAAGTATCAGCGCAAGATCGACGCCTTCCACGCCCGCATCCGCCTCTCGCTCTCTTACCCGATCCGCCAGCCCAGCCTCCGTAGCGGGCTCTCGGGCTGGCAGTACTACCGCGTTGCCTTCGAGGGTACGATGGACCGCGCCGGCGCCTTCCGGCGGGTGATCGAGTTCGATTTCGTCTATTCCTCAACCTGCCCGTGCAGCGCCGAGCTCTCCGAGCACGCCCGCCAGACGCGCGGCGCCTACGCCACGCCCCACGCCCAGCGCTCCAAGGCCCGCGTCCGCGTCGCCCTTGCCCCCGGCCGCGCCCTCCCCATCGAGGACCTGCAGGCGCACTGCCTCCGCGCCCTCCGCACCGAGACCCAGGTGATGGTCAAGCGCGAGGACGAGCAGGCCTTTGCCGAGCTCAACGGCGCCCACATCAAGTTCGTCGAGGACGCCGCGCGCCTCCTCTACCGGGAACTGGCCACGGACGCCCGCATCGCCGACTTCGAGGTCGCCTGCTCCCACCTCGAGTCGCTTCACTCGCACGACGCCGTCAGCGTCATCTGCAAGGGCGTGAAAGGTGGCTTCACCGGCGACTTTATGGACTTCGGGTCGCTGCTCTGCTGAGGAACCCCGCCGTGCCGCCCCCCCGTCCTGCCTCCCGCCCCCGCGGCCCGGTGGTGCTCATCACCGGGGCTTCCCAGGGGATCGGCGCCGCCCTCGCCCGCACCTTTGCCCGCGAAATCCCCGGGGTCCGACTCGCCCTTGTCGCCCGCTCCGCCGACCGCCTCGCCACTGTGGCCGCTGCCTGCCGCCGCCTTGGCGCCGCCGCCGCGGAGAGGTTTCCCGCCGACGTGGCGGATGCCGCCGCGGTCGAGGTCCTCGCCACCGCCGTCGCGCGCCGGTTCGGCCCGGTGGAGGTCCTCGTGAACAACGCCGGCGTCTTCCGCGCTGCCCCCTTCCTCGGCACAAGCGTGGACGAATTCGACGCCCTGATCGCCGCGAACCTCCGCAGCGCCTTCCTCGTCTCCCGCGCCTTCGTGCCCGCGATGCTCCGCCGCCGCCGCGGCGACGTGTTCTTCCTAAGCTCGATCGCCGGCCTCGGGCCCTACCCGGGAGGCGCCGCCTACTGCGCGGCCAAGGCGGGCGTCACCAGCCTCGCCCGCGTCCTCCGCGCCGAGACCCGCGGGCGCGGCCTCCGCGTGTGCTGCGTCCACCCGGGTGCCACTTGGACGCCATCCTGGGCGGGCAGCGGCGTCCCCGCCGCGCGGATGATGCCCGCGGAGGACATCGCCCGTGCCATGGTCGACGCCCACCGCCTCTCCCGCCGCACCGTGCTCGAGGAACTCATCCTGCGCCCGGCCGGGGGAGACCTTTGACCCTGGCCGCGCCCGGTGGGGCCCGCTCCCCCCTTGCCTCGCCCCCCCGGCCCTGCTTGCGTCTCCCGCCCGTCCGATGACCGACGACGTCGAAGCCGCCCCGTCCGCGCCCACCGCGGCCCGCCACCTCGCCCCGGGCGACGTGGGCCTCGTGGCGCCCCGCGACTTCGTGCACGCGGCCCCCTTTACGTTCCGGGGCGGGCAGGTGCTGCCGGGCGTCAGTCTCCGCTATGAAACTTACGGAGAGCTGAACGCGGCGCGCGACAATGCGATCGTCATCTGCCACGCGCTCAGCGGCGACCACCACTGCGCCGGCTGGCACTCGCCCTCCGACCGCAAGGCGGGTTGGTGGAACAACCTGATCGGCCCGGGCAAGGCGGTCGACACCCGCCGCTTCTTTGTGGTCTGCGCCAACGTCCTCGGCGGCTGCCAGGGCTCGACCGGCCCCTCCTCGCCCTCCCCCGCCTCCGGCCAGCCCTACGGCGCTGCGTTCCCACCGGTCACCATTCCCGATATGGTGCGCGCCCAACGGCTGCTGCTCGACCACCTCGGGGTCGCCGCGGTCCACGCGGTGATCGGCGGCTCGATGGGGGGGATGCTCGCGCTCCAGTTCGCGATCGAGTACCCGCGGCTGGTGCGTCGCGTGCTCGCGATGGCCACCACCGGCCGGGAGAGCGCCCAGGCCATCGCCTTCAACGAGGTCGGGCGGCAGGCGATCATGCAGGACCCGGCCTGGAACCGCGGCGACTACGCCCTCGGTGAGGGCCCCCGCGTGGGCCTGGCGATTGCCCGGATGATGGCGCACATCACCTACCTTTCCGATGCCTCGATGGACCGGAAGTTCGGCCGGCGGAAGCGCCGCGCCGCGGAGACGGAGGCGTCCGCGTTCGACCTGCAGTTCGAGGTCGAGGGCTACCTCCGGCATCAGGGCCAGAGCTTCATCAACCGGTTCGACGCCAACTCCTACCTGTACATCACCCGCGCCCTCGACCAGTTCGACCTCGAGGAGGCGTCCGGCTCCCTTGAGGCGGCCTTCGCCCCGGTGGAGGCCGAGACGCTCGTCGTCGGCTTCACCAGCGACTGGCTCTTCCCGCCCGAGCAGAACCGGGCCCTCGCCCTCGCGCTGCTCCGCGCCGGCAAGCGCGCCAGCTACGCCGAGCTCGCCACCGACCTCGGCCACGATTCCTTCCTCCTCGAATCCGAGGAACTCTACGCCCTCGTCCGCGGCTTCCTCGACCGCGCCGCGCTGCCCGCCCCCTGAACACCCCCGCCCGATGGAAAAGCGCACCGTCGACATGCAGATCATCGGGGACTGGGTGGAGCCGGGCACCCGTGTGCTCGACCTCGGCTGCGGCCCGGGCGACCTCCTCGCCTACCTGATGCAGACCAAGGGCGTCGCTGCCGTCGGCGTGGACCTTGAGTTCAGCCGCATCGCCGCCTGCGTCCGCCGCGGGGTGTCCGCCTACCAAGGCGATATGACTACCTTGATGCGCGCGTTCCCCGAGCGGCACTTCGACCGCGTCATCTGCTCCCGCACCGTGCAGGAGCTGGCGGAGCCCAAGACGGTCATCTTGGAGGCGCTCCGCGTCGGGCGCGCGCTCACAGTGGGCTTCGTCAACCACGGCTTCTGGAAGAACCGCGTCGCGATGCTCCTCGGCGGCCGTAAGGTGCGCAACCAGGTCTACACCACCGCTTGGTTCGAGAGCCGCCCAGCCAATCCGGTGACGATCGCCGACTTCGAGGACTTCTGCGCCGCCCACGGCATCCGCGTCGCCCACCGCGTCCACCTCGCCGGGAACTGGCGCGACCCCTGTCCGCTGCTGCCCAACCTCCTCGCCGGGTACGCCCTGTACGACCTGACGCGCGCTTGAGCCGCCCGGGCGCCGCGCGCAAAAGCTGTTTGCACCCCGCCGGGCTTTGGTGCGTCCTGCCGGCGTATGCTGACCTGCGTCCTGCCCCTCCTCGCATTGGCCACCCTGCTCGCCGCCCCGGCGCGCGCCGCCAGCGATGTCCAGATCACCGCCGCCGATGACCGCCTGAAGGTCACCCTCGCTGGCAAACCCTTCACTGAATACATCTTTAAGGGAATGCCCCGTCCCATCCTTTACCCGGTCCTCGCCGCGGACGGAACGGAGATGACCCGCCACTACCCGATGCGTAAGGGCGTGGCCGGAGAGGTCGAGGACCACCCGCATCACCGCTCCCTCTGGTTCACCCACGGCGACGTCAACGGGATCGATTTCTGGGCCGAGAACTCCGACAAGAAAGGGCGCATCGTGAACCAGTCCGTCAGCCACGCGGTGGCGGACGGCGCCGCGCGCATCACATCCCGCAACCGCTGGGTCGGGCCGGACGGCGCGGTCCACCTTGAGGACGAGACGGTCATCCGCCTGCACGGCACCGCGGACGCCCGGTTCATTGATTACGAGGTCACCCTGAGGGCCCCGGCGGGCAAGCCGGCGGTCCTGGGGGACACCAAGGAGGGTTCGATGGCCATCCGCCTACCGCTCTGGATGACCCCGACGCACAGCCAGGGCCGGGGCAAGAAGCACGAGGGCAAGGGGACGATCGTGAACGCCGAGGGCCGGCTTAATGACGCCGCGTGGGGCAAGCGCTCGGCGTGGGTCGACTACCATGCGCCCCGCGACGGCAAGGTCTACGGGGTGGCGATGTTCGACCATCCCGCGAACCCGCGCCACCCGACCTGGTGGCACGTGCGGACTTACGCGCTGTTCGCTGCGAATCCCTTCGGCAAGCACGACTTCGAGAACCTGAAGGACCAGCCGAAGGCGGGCGAGATGGTGATCCCCGCCGGCGGCAGCGTGACCTTCCGCTGGCGCTTCTATTTCCACTCCGGCGACGAGCGCGCCGCACGGGTCGCGGAGCAGTACCAGGCCTACGCGGCGCGCCGCTGACCGCGCCGTCGTGCACCGCTCGCCGCTGCTCCTCCTGCTGCTGCTGGCGCGGCTGGCGGCCCAGGGCGACGAGGCGGTGGCGCTCCCGCCGTTTCTCGTCGAGGCCCAGATCAAGGGCCGCCCGTGGCGCCACGGCGAGGCGATGGGCTACGAGATCCTCTCCCGCTGTGCCGACGGGACCACGCGGCGGGTGGTCGAGGCCCACCACCGCCTGCACGAGCTGCTTGGCGAGGTGCTGCCGCCCGCCCTGCGCTGGCACTCGTCCGTCCCGCGCAGCCTGATTCTTTTCGACGAGGAACTGCAGCCCGCGTCCTCTCAGGAGGTGGTGCGCCGCCTGCTCCAGCCCGGGCTGGCCGGCGTCCCCGACGATCCGCCCGCGCCGGGACCCCGCGGAATCCGCCTCCCGGAACCCGGGCGCCGCTACAACTTCCTGCCCAACCTCCGCCTTTGGGACCGCGACGCGATGGCGGTCTTCATGATCGTCCGGCGGGACGACTTTGAGGCCGACCGGCTCTCGCTCACGCTGGACTACGTGCGGTTTCTCGTGACCCAGCGGGTGCCGGCGCTGCCGGGCTGGTTCGTCGCCGGCTTCCTCACGCTCTTCCAGCGGGTGTCCTTCGAGGACGGCGAGCTGATGTTCCCGGCGCTGGACTGGCTCTTCCCGCCCGCGGCCGAAGGCGCGGCCGCGGTGGCGGCGATCGAGGACCTCGTGCTGCCGCGGCTGCCGCCCACGGCCGACCCCGCGTCGGCCGCCGTGCGCCGCCGCTGGCTGGCCGAGGTGGCGCTGTTCGTGCGCTGGGGCCTTGAGGCCGACCGCGGCGCGCACCGCGCCGGGCTGTGGCGGCTGGTCGAGCGCGGCGCTCTGGAGGGTTACTCGGCGGAACTGTTCCGCGAGTGCCTCGGCCTCGAGCCGGTCCAGGCGCGCGAAAAGCTGGCCGCCTATCTCCCCCGGGCGATCTCGCAACCGGCCCGCTTCGCCCTGCCGCGGAGCGCGCGGCCGCCCGCCTTCCCGCTCACCGAGGCGTCCGAGCTCGACGTCGCCCGCCTCAAGGGCGACTGGGAACGCCTGGAGGTCCCTTACGTCCGCGAGATCTCCCCGACGCTCGCTCCCCGCTACCTCGAGCAGGCGCGCCGCACCCTGCGCAGGGCCTACGACCGGGGCGTGCGCGACGCGCGGCTGCTCGAGGTGATGGCGCTCTGCGAGCTCGACGCCGGCGCGGAGGAGGCGGGCGCCGAACTGCTGGAATCGGCCGCGGCCCTCGGGCGCCTGCGACCCCGCGCCGCGGCGGAACTCGGCCGGGTGCGGCTCGCGGCGCGGCGGGCGGAGGCCGAGGGCGGCAAGCTGGACGCGGACCGCCTCGCCACCGTCCTTGAGCCGCTGTTCTCGGCGCGGGCCCTCGCGCCCCCGCTGGTCGAGGTCTACGAACGCATCGGCGAGGCGTGGGCCACCGCGGCGGTGCGCCCCACGCGCGGGCACCTCGCCGTCTTGCTGGAGGGCGTGCGGCTGTTTCCGCGCCAGACCGCGCTGGTCCTGCGCGCGGCGGAGCTGCACCTCGAGCACGGGTACGCGGAGGAGGGCGCGTCGCTGCTCGACGCGGCCGAGCGCGTGGCGGACGACCCGACGGCGCGCGCGCGGATCATCGCGTTGCGGGCTGGGCTGCCGCCGACGCGTTGAGCGCGGCCGCGCCTAGACGGGCTGCACCGGACCCCGCGCTCAGGCGGGACCGGGCGCTGGATCCCAAGGCGGCAGGAAATCCCAGCGCTGCGCGGAAAACAGCCCCCAGTCGCTCAACTTGAGGTCGGGGATGACCAGCAGCGCCAGAAACGAGAGCGTCATAAAGGGCGCGTCGAGGCGGGAGCCGAGCGCCTTGGCGCGGCGATCGAGCTCCGCGTAACGCCGCGCGACCTCGGCGCCGGGGCGGTCCGACATCAGGCCCGCGATCGGCAGCGGCAGATCCGCGGTGCGGCCGCCTCCGACCACCGCGAGGCCGCCCCGCCGCGCGATCACGCGGTTCACCGCGGCGGTCAGCGCCGCGTCGTCCGCGCCCACCGCGACGAGGTTGTGCGAGTCGTGCGCGACCGAGGAGGCGATGGCCCCGGCCCGCAGGCCGAAGCCCCGCACGAACGCGACCGCGACCGGCGCCCGCCGCGCGTAGCGGTTCACCACCACCAGCTTCAGCACGTCGCGCGCGGGATCCGCCACCACCCGCCCGCCCTCGATCCGCGCCCGCGCCCGCGTGTGGCGGGTGACGAGCTGGCCGTTCAGGGCCGTGATCACGTGCAGCCGGGGCGTGCGGCCCGGGGGCGCGGCGACCGCGAAATCCTCCGGCCGCCGCGGCTCCGCTTGGAAGTGGTTGGGCGTCGCGCTGCGTTGCCGGGGCAGTCGCGTCCGGCCCCCGGCCGCGACGAGCTCCCCGCCGAGGTAGGTGCGCAGCACGCGGAAGCGGAGCCAGCCGTCGACCACGATGAAGTCCGCCCGGTCCCCCGGCCGGAGCAGCCCGACGTCCAGTCCGTAGTGCTCGACTGGGTTGACGCACGCGCAGCGGAGCACGTCGAGGCGGTCGGCGCCAGTGGCGAGGGCGCGCCGCACGTGGCGGTCGAGGTGGCCGCCGGCGAGGAGGTCCGGGTGGAGGTCGTCGCAGCAGAACATCACCCAGTCCGCGTGGCGGCGGAGCAGGGGCGCGAGGGCGGCGAAGTTGCGGGCCGCCGAGCCCTCCCGAATCAGGATCCGCAGGCCGGCCGCTAGCTTGTCCCGCGCTTCCGCGAGCGTGCAGCACTCGTGGTCCGTGCTGGGCCCGGCGGCGGCGTAGGCGGAGGCCTGGGCGCCCCGCAGGCCGGGGGCGTGGCCGTCGACCGGCTTCCCGAGGCGGCGGGCGGCCGCGATCATCGCGCGCAGGGCGGGGTCGCCGGCGAGCAGCCCGGGGAAGTTCATCACCTCGCTCAGGTAATGAATGCCCGGATCCGCCAGCAGGCGGGCGACCGCGCGCGGCCCGAGCCGGGCCCCGGCGGTCTCGAACGGGGTCGCCGGCACGCAGGACGGCGCGCCGAAGGCCACCCGCAGGGGCGTGCGCCGCGCGTCGCGGAGCATATAGCGGACGCCCGCCGCGCCGAGGACGTTCGCGATCTCGTGCGGGTCCGAGACCGTGGCGACGGTGCCGTGCACCACGGCGAGCCGGGCGAATTCGGTGGGCGGGAGCAGGGAGCTCTCGAGATGGATGTGCGCGTCGACGAGCCCCGGCAGGATCAGGGGCCCGCCACGGCCGCGCGGATCCGGGGTAAGCGCCACGATGCGGCCCGCGCGCCAGGTCACGCGCCCGGGGTACACGCGCCGCGCGTGCAGGTCGACGATCTGCCCGGTCAGCGAGTGGGGGCGGGGGTTGGCGGGCATCGGCGGGCGCTCAGTTGACGCGGTTCCAGAGCGGTTCGCCGAGGACCGCGGCGCGCGCGAGCCGGGCGGAGGTGCCGCGCATTTCGACCATTCCCTCCGGGCTGCAGAAGGCGGCGTGGCAGGTCACGATGAGGTTGGGCGTGGCGGCCTCCTCTGCGGTGCGCAGCGGCTCGTCCTCGACCACATCGAGCCCGGCGCCGCCGAGGTGGCCGGAGCGCAGCGCCGCGAACACGGCCGCCTTGCGCGCGAGGTCGCCGCGGGCGGTGTTGACGAGGAACGCGCCCGGCCGGAGGGCGGCGAGCTCGCGTTCGCCGATCATCCCGCGCGTCTCCGCGTTGAGCGGGCAGTGGAGCGAGAGCGTGTCGGCGGCGGCGAGCAGCTCGGCGAGGGAGGCGGCACGCGCGATCCCGAGGGCCTTCTGGACGCCCGGGGGCACGTGCGGGTCGAAGAACACCACGCGGAACCCGAAGGCTTTCGCGCGCAGGGCGGTGGCGGTGCCGATGCGGCCGAGGCCGATGATGCCGAAGGTCTGGGTGGAAAGCCGCCGCATCCGCGGTCCGACGTGGATCTTCCAGCCGAGGCGCTTGGCCTCTGCGTCCAGCTGGAACAGCTGCCGGTAGAGCGCGAGCGTCAGGGCGAGCGCGTGGTCCGCCACCTCCTCGGTGCCGTAATCGGGGACGTTGCACACCGCGATTCCGGCCCGGGCGGCGGCGGCCGTGTCCACGCTGTCGAACCCGACCCCGTTGCGGATCACGGCGCGGCAGCGACGCAGGCGCGCGATCACGTCGGCGTCGACCCGGGGGCCGTGCCAGACGATGATCGCGTCGGCGCCGAGCACCTCGTCCGGGAACGGCGCCCCGAAGTCCAGCGATACGGTGCGGAGGTCTGCGGCGTCAGCGAGGAAGGGGCGTTCGATGGTGGCTTCTTGGTCGGTGAACTTAAATTCCTTGGGGCAGAGGATCACGACCGAGGGGCGGCTCATTGGAAAATCACTTTGACCGCAGGCTAGGCGGTTGTCACCCCTGCGGGAAAGCCAGATCCCGCCCGGACGTGAACCTTCCCACTCTCAGCCTTGCCCTGCTCGTGGCCCTTGCCGTCGTACCCGCCCTGCCGGCGCAGCGGGAGAAGTTGCCGGCCGCCGACCTGGAATTCGTCGAGAAGACGTGGCCGGAGGCGCGCAAGACGCAGACCGGGATTCGCTACTTGATCCTGCGCGAGGGCACGGGGGAGTCGCCCAAGCCCGGGGACAAGGTCAACGTGCTCTACGTCGGCCGCCTGCTCAACGGCACAGTGTTCGATCAGGCGACCGAGCCGGACAAGCCCTTCAGCTTCCGGGTGCGCCGGGAAATGGTCATCGAGGGCTGGGAACAGGTGCTCCAGCTGATGCGCAAGGGCGAGAAGCGCCTCGTCATCATCCCGCCCGAGATGGGCTACGGCACGCGCGGTCAGCCCCCGAAGATCGGGCGCAACGCGACGCTCGTCTTCGAGATTGAGCTGATGAGCTTCGGCCGCGACTAGGCCGGGGAGCGGCGCCCCCCGGGCCCGCGCCGTGGGTCAGCTCTTCTTGGAGGCGAGGAAGGCAAGGACCTTCTCGGCCTGCTTGTCGGTCTGCCGCTCGTCGCGGTAGACGACCTTGCCCGAGCGGTCGATCAGGTAGGCCTCGCGGCTGGGAAAGGCGATGCCGTTCTGGCCGAAGGCCTTCACGACTTTCTTATCGGTGTCGGCCAGCAGCGGAAACGGGAAGTTGTTGGTATCCTTGAACTTCTTCTGCAGCTCAACGGTGTCGTTACTCACCCCGACGACCGCCACGCCGTGCTTTTTGAGGTCCGCCGCCGCGTCGCGCAGCGAGCAACCCTGCTTGGTGCAGCCGCCGGTCAGGGCCTTCGGGTAGAACCAGACGAGGGTGTAGTCATGGCTCTTGTAGACGTCGCCGAGGTTCAGCGGCTTGCCGTCGTCGGCGGTGGCGGTGACGTCTGGGGCGGCGGCGCCAACCTTGAGGGGCTCGGCGCGGGCCGCGCCGGTGAGGAGGGACAGGAGGGTCATGAGGGCGAGGAGTCGGAGTTTCATATGACGTGGAAACGGTAGGCCGGCCCGGGGGGCGCGCAAGCAGGGAACCCTCTTTGCCGGGGGCTCCGCGCCGCCCCGGCGGTCGGCCGAGCCCTCGCTTGCCTTGCACCTGACGGTCGCCCAACCTCGCGTTTCGCGTTCTCGAAGCCCCGTCCTCCCCTTGGTCCGCCGCACTTCCCTTTCTATGCTGTTAGCCTCGTTCCTCCGGCCGGTTCTCCGCCGCCTCCTACGCTCCACGTTCCTCGCCGGCCTCATCGCCTTCAGCTGCGCTGGGGCCGCGGCCCAGTCCGCGGCGGACGGCTTCGCGCCCGATGTCGATGGCGTGGTTAACGCGGTGGTGATCCAGCCCGACGGCAAGGTCCTCCTCGGCGGCCAGTTTTCCTCGGTCGACGGCTTCCCCCGGGCGAACGTCGCGCGCCTCAACCCGGACGGCTCCGTCGACGCCTCCTTTGACCCCGCCTGCAACGGCCCGGTGCGGGCGATCGCCCTGCAGCGCGACGGCCGGATCGTGCTCGGTGGCGACTTCACCAGCCTCCAGCCGCGCGTCACGGGCGCCGCGGTCACACGCAACCGCCTCGCCCGCCTCAACGCGGACGGCACCCCCGACGTGGGCTTCGCCCCCAGCCTTGCCGGCCCCCTCCAGCCCCAGGTCCACACCGTGCTCGTGCCGCCG
>VHCI01000080.1 GCA_016871775.1 Verrucomicrobiota bacterium
CTCCTCTGCAGCCCCGTCGCGCGCCTCGACCTCGTGCTCGGGAAATTCCTCCTCGTGCTGACGGGGTCGCTGGCGTCGATGTTCTTCGTGGTGGCCTCGATGGCCGGGAGCGCCCTCCTTGGCGGGGCGCTCTTCCTCGGATCCTCCGGGGCCGCCGCCGGGGGCGCGCTGCCGCCCGGCGCCGCGGCCGCCGGGATGGGTTCGCTCCCGACGATCGACCCGCTCGGGCTGGCCGGCGTCTTCGCGATGGTCCTGCCCGTGGCCGTGCTGTTCTCCGCCGTCGCCCTCACCGTCTCCCTTTTCGCCAAGAGCTACAAGGAGGCCCAGAGCTACCTCGGTCCCCTCATCGTGGTCGTTCTTGTGCCGGGGATGATCGCCGCCCTGCCCGGCACCGAGCTCACCGCGCGGACCGCGCTCATCCCGCTGCTCAACCTGAGCCTGGTCTGCAAGGAGATGCTCTCCGGTTCCTGGCCTTGGGGCTACATCGCGCTCATCTTCGTTTCCTCCTCGCTCTACGCCGCCGGCGCCCTCGCTTTGGCGGTGAGGATGTTCAACCGCGAGGACGTGCTCTTCCGCAGCTGAGCCCCGCCGATGTCCCCCCCGCGCATCATCGCCCGCAAGCGTGACGGCCACGCCCTGACCGCGGAGGAGATCGGGGCGTTCGTCCGTGGCGCGACCGACGGCTCCTGGGCGGACTACCAGCTCTCCGCCCTCCTGATGGCGATCTGCCTCCGCGGCCTCGACGCGGAGGAGACCGCCCTCTACACGGCGGCGATGACGCGCTCGGGCGCGGTCGCCGATCTTTCCGCCATCCCCGGGATCAAGGTCGACAAGCACTCCACCGGCGGGGTGGGCGACAAGGTCTCCCTCGTGCTGGCCCCGTGGGTCGCAGCCTGCGGCGTCCCCGTGCCGATGATCAGCGGCCGCGGTCTCGGGCACTCCGGCGGCACCCTCGACAAGCTCGAGGCCATCCCGGGCTTCCGCACCGGGCGGTCGCTCGCGGAGTACCGCGACCAGGTCGCGCGCGTCGGCTGCGCCCTGATCGGCCAGACCCCCGAGCTCGCCCCGGCGGACCGCCGGCTCTACGCGCTGCGCGACGTCACCGCGACGGTCGAGAGCATCCCGCTGATCTGCGGCTCGATCCTGTCCAAGAAGCTAGCCGCCGGGATCGACGCGCTCGTGCTGGACGTGAAGTTCGGGCGCGGCGCGTTCATGCCCGACCTGCCTGCGGCGCGGGATCTGGCCGCGACGCTGGTCCGCGTGGGCCGCGCCGCGGGCAAGCAGGTGCGCGCGTTGCTGACCCGGATGGACGCTCCGCTCGGCCGGGCGGTGGGCAACGCCCTCGAGGTGACCGAGTCGATCGCGGCGCTCCGCGGCGCGGGCCCCGCGGACCTGATGGAGGTCACGCGCGCGCTCGCCGTGGAGATGCTTCTGCTGGGCGGCGTCGCCGCGGATCCCGCGCAGGCGAACGCGCGGCTCGAGGCCGCTCTGAGCAGCGGGGCCGCGCTGGAGAAGTTCCGCGCCGTCATCGCCGCGCAGGGCGGCGACGCGCGCGTGGTGGATGATCCTGACCGGTTGCCGGTCGCGCGGCACGTCGAGCCGGTGTTGGCGCCTCGCTCGGGGTGGGTTGCCGCGGTGGACGCGCGGTCCGTGGCGTTCGCGGCCTTGCGGCTCGGCGCGGGCCGCGCGCGTGCGGAGGACTCCGTGGATCCCGCCGTCGGGGTGGCCGGGCTGGCGAGGGTGGGGGAGGCGGTCACGGCGGGCCAGCCGCTCGCGTGGCTGCACGCGAACGACCGGTCCGGCCTGGCCGAGGCCCGCGCGTTGCTGGCCGGGGCCTTTGCGCTCGGGGAAACGGCGGTCGTCCCCCCGCCGCTGGTCGCGGACCGGCTCGCGGGGTGAGGATCACCCGCGCGGCAGCCTCCTTGACGGGAAGAGATTTCGGTACAGGTATAACGGAATGAAATCTACCGTGAGCGTTTCCGAGGGCCAAAACAACTTCCCGGCCCTCATCCGGGCGGCGGAAAGCGGGCGGGTCGTCACGGTGACCCGTCACGAGGCGCCCGTCGCGTGCGTGGTGAGTTACGAGCGGATGGCGGCGGTCGCGGAAACCCTCGAGCTCCTCACCGATCCGGAATTGGTCAAGGCGGTCAGCGACCACCGGGCCGGCCGGACGGTCTTCGGCAAATTGGACGATATCCCGGAATGAGTCGGGGTCTCCGGGTCTCGGCCCAGGTTACGCGGTTCGCGACGCGGCTGGCACCCGAGCCGCGCCGCGCCTTGAAGCGCGCGCTCCGGGAACTCGCTTTTGAGCGAGGGGATATCCTGCCTTTGGAGGGCGGCTTGACTGGATACCACCGGCTCCGGGTCGGTCGCCACCGCGTCATCTTCGCCTACGCTTCCGAGGGTGCGCTGGAGGTGCTCTTCGCCGGGGAAAGGAGCCTGGTCTACGAGGTTTTCGAGGCCGAGTTTGTGCGCCGGATCCGCTCCGGTCCCGCCCGGGGCGCCTAGGCGTCGCGCTCGAGTTCCTGGAGTTCGGAGGCGGCGCGTTCCCAGGCGGTGGTGGCCTCGCCGAGCTGGTCGACCACCACGGAGAGCTCGCGGTTGAGGTGATGGAACTTGCCCTTGTCGGCGTAGGTCTCGGGGGCCTCGAGGGCCGCCGTGATCTCGGCCTGCTTGGCCTCCAGCTCCGTCACGGTCTTCTCGAGTTGCCCGACGTGCTCGCGGAATTTCCGCACCTCGGAGGCGGACGCCTTTTTCCGGGCCGGGGCGGCAGGCGCGGGGGCCGGAGCCGGCGTGGCGGCTTGTTTCGGCCGGGCGTCGGTGAAGCCGGCGGTCAGCGCGGCGCGGGCGTCGCCGGCCTTGGATTTCTCGAGGTAGTAGTCGTAGTTGCCGGCGTAGGGCGTGAGGCGCCCGCTGTGCACGTGCAGCACGTTCTCGGCGAGCGCGCGGATGAAGTGCACGTCGTGGCTGATGAAGATCAGCGTGCCCTCGTAGGACTTGAGCGCGTGGAGCAGCGCGTCGATCGACGCGATGTCGAGGTGCGTGGTCGGCTCGTCCATCAGCAGCAGGTTCGGCGGCTTCACCAGCAGGCGGGCGAGGGCGAGGCGCGACTTCTCGCCGCCGGAGAGCACGCCGATCGGCTTGTGGACGTCGTCCTTGCGGAACAGGAAGGCGCCGAGGATCGCGCGGGCCTGCTGCTCGGTGAGCTGGTTCTCGTTCGTCCGCAGCTCCATCACGTTCTCGAAGACCGTCAGGTCCGGCTTCAGGTTGTCGAGGCGGTTCTGGGCGAAGTAGCCCGTGAACACATTGCTGCCGAGCTCGCGATTGCCGCCCTCGATCGGGATCACGCCGGCGAGGATCTTGAGCAGCGTGGACTTGCCCGCGCCGTTGGGGCCGACGAGCACGATGCGCTGGCCGCGTTCGGCGGTGAAGTTGAGGTCGCGGTAGACCACGTGGTCGCCGTAGGCCTGCCGGACCTGCGCGAGCTCGATCACCTTGAGGCCGGAGCGGGGCGGCTGCGGGAAGCGGAAGTTGATCCGCTTGAGCTCCTCGTGCGGCTCCTCGACGGCGACCTCCTGCAGGCGCTCGATCTGCTTCTCCTTCGATTTCGCGCGGGAGGCCATCGAGGCCTTGGCGCCGAAGCGGTCGACGAACTTCTGCAGGTGGGCGATCTCGCGCTGCTGGTTCTTGAAGAGCGCCGCCTGCTGTTCCTTGCGGGCCTCCTTCTCCTGCAGGAAGTTGTCGTAGTTGCCGTGGTAGTAGTGGAGCCGCCCGCCGCGCAGCTCGAGCATCCCGGTGCAGAGGGCGTTGAGGAAGGCACGATCGTGCGAGATGACCACGAGGCCGCCCGGGTAGCGGGTCAGGTAGTCCTGGAACCAGAGCAGGGCCTCAAGATCGAGGTGGTTGGTGGGCTCGTCGAGCAGCAGCAGGGCGGGCTCGGCCACGAGCAGGCGGGCGAGGTGGGCACGCATCACCCAGCCGCCGGAGAAGGTCTTCGCCGGCAGGTCGGCGTCCCCCTCGCGGAACCCAAGCCCGGCGAGGATCTTCCGGGCGCGCGGCTCCAAGGTGTAATCGATGTCGAAGTCGTCCTCCGTGGGCTCGAGGCGCTTCCCGCTGGTGGCGATGTGCAGGATGGTCTCCTCGCCGGCGGGCGCGCTCTCCTGCGGGAGAAAGCCGAAGTCGGCCCCGCGTTCCCACTCGATCGTCCCGGTGTCCGGCCGCTCCTCGCCGAGGATCAGGTTGAAGAGGGTCGATTTGCCCGCGCCGTTCGGCCCCACCAGCCCGAGGCGGTCGGTGCGGGCGATGAAGAGCGACACCTCGGCGAACAGCTCGCGGGTGCCGTAGGACTTGGAGACATCGGCGATCGTCAGCATCGAAACCGGCGACGACACCGCCTCGCGCCCGGGGCGTCAACCGTGGCGTGCGCGCCGGCGCCGCGCCTCACCGCGCCCGGGCGAGGGCGACGCACCCCGCGACCGCCACCAAGCCGCCGAGGATCGCCCGCTTCCCGGGCCGATCGCCTTCGAGCCAGTACGCGATTGGCATCGCCAGCAGCGGCGCGGTCGCTGCGATCGGCAGTACGAGCCCGCTCGGCGTGGTTGCCAGCGCCCACTGGTAGCAACCGACGCCGATCACCGGCCCCGCGAGACCGTTCGCCACCATCCAGCTCCACCCGGTCCCGAGCGGGTCGGACGCGCCGGGATGCCGGTAGGGCGCCCACGGCGACTCCGCGGTACCCGCCCACCGTCTCCGCACCGCGAACCAGAGCGCGGTCAGAAGCAGGCCGGCCAGAATCCGCTGGTAAGCCGCGGTCAGGCCGAAGGTCGCGTTCCCCACCAGTTCCCCCGCCGCCTCCGCCACCTGCACTCCCTTGCGACTGACCAGTGCGCCGAAGCCCTGGCCGCACGCCGCGAGGAAGGCCAACCCAAGCGCGGCGGCGCCGCCCGCCGTCCGCCCGCCACCCCCTTCCGGCGAGAGCGCGAGCGCCACCCCACCGAGGATCACGACGCCCCAGAGCATCTCGGGCGCGGTGATCCGCGTACCCAGCCAGAACCATTCCCCCACCGCCGCCAAGGGCGCCGCGAGGCATTGGACGATAAGTACCGTGAGTCGCGAACCCAGCCGTGGCAGGGCCGCGTAGACCGCCAGGTCGCCGAGTCCCATCCCGATCACCCCGCTGAGGAGAAACCAGACTGTGCTCGCGCTACTGAGGCCGCCGCCCGCGGTGTGCGCGAACGCCCCGAGCACGATCGTCGCCACCACCAGCCGGCCGAGGTTTGCCCGCGCCGGACCAAAGTGCCGCAGGCTCTGGTTCGCGCAGCTCGCGCTGAGCGCGAAGAAGGTGGCGGCAAACAGAGCGGCGAGCATCCCCGACGGAGCCGACCCCGGAGATCCCACGCAAGGGGCAAACGGCGGCCGAACCGACCGGGAAAAAAAGTGGCCGGCCGCTTACCCCTAAGCGGCCGGCCTTTGCTTTCTTAGTTACCCCAAAACTCCCGCTAGGCGGGAGAAGTCTTGAAAGTGACGTTGGGAGAAGTAGGCACAGCAGCACCCGGGTCAATGAGAAGTTTTCAAAATCGACCATATATTTCTTAAAGCATTCCGAAACATGGTTTTAAAAGATATCAACTTTTCTCCTTACCCCGCCTGGCACCGTTGGGATCCGGCCGCTTGGCTCCGCGTGTCAGGTCCTGATGCCCTCTCGTTTTTGCAGGGACAGTGCTCCCAGGACCTCCGGCCGCTCCGGAATGGCGATGCCGCCGCGACCTATGGGTTGTGGCTCTCGCTGAAGGGCAAGGTGGTCGGCGAGAGCTTCGTGCTTCGGGGCGGGGCGCCAGATGAATTCTGGATCGGCAGCTACTTCACGCCCGCCGCCACGCTCCTCGCCCGCCTCGAGGCCTTCCTCATCGCCGATGAGGTGACGCTCGAGGATCAGACGGCGGCGTGGACCGGGCTCAGTATCCTCGCGACCGCACCTGAGGGCCCCCCCGCGGGTCCGGACGCCTTCCGGTTTCCGGGCCGGCGCCTCGCTGCGGGCAACGTGGAGTGGGTCGGCCGGCGCGAGGTCGCGGCCGCGCTGCCGCCGCCGGGACACGAACTGGACGCCGCGCGGATGAAGCTGCTGCGGCTGGACGCGGGGTTACCGGCCATCCCCGAGGAGTTCGGCCCCGCGGATCTCCCGCAGGAGGCGGGGCTCGAGGATGCGGCGGTGTCGTTCCAGAAGGGCTGTTACCTCGGTCAGGAGGTGATGGCGCGGCTCAAGGCGATGGGGCAGGTGCGGCGGCAGCTCTGGCGCGTGGCTGGGGAGGGCGACGTGGCCCCGGCTCCCGGCACGCCCCTGCGCGGACCGGAGGACCGGCCGGCTGGCGAGGTGAGGGGCGCCGCGGCGGATGGCCGCGGGGGCTGGATCGGACTCGCGATGATCAGCCTGCTTCACGCGCCCGCCGACGGGCGCCTGCTCCTTCCCGGCGAAGCGCGCCCCAGCGTGCACCGGCGGCCCGCCCCGTGAACGAACTGGAGCAACTCATCCAACTCTGCGCGCGTCTCGGAGCCTCGCCGGCCCAAGCCCCCGTGATGGCCGCGCAACTGTCGCGGCGCGCCGACCAGCTCGCCCTCGAGCGGTCAATCCCTCGCGCGGACGCTCTCGCCAGCCTCCTAGAGGTGGTGGTGCAGGGACGCGCGGGCGAGGTGCCAGCTCGGTTCCGGACTCCCGCGGGCCCGGCCGAAGCCGGTGGTTCGGCGCCTGCTGGTTGAAACGCCCTCGCCCGCCTCCGCGCAAGGGGACTTGCGCAACCTGCGTGTACTGGAGAGGGTCCGTCGCGCTGATGTCCTCCCGCCGCTCCTCGTTACCCAGTCTGCTCCTTTTGCTAGTCCTGCCCGTCGTGGTCCGAGCGCTGCCGCGGCCCGTCACGCCCGAGGAACTCTCGCTCCTCACCACTGCGCTCCAGCGCGTCGCGGACGACTTCCCCCGCTGGGCCTACACCGAGCGTCGCGTGATGCGCGACTCGGCCGGCAAGGTGAAGTCGGAGCAGATCCTCCGGTACGACCCCTCCAAGCCGTTTGAGCAGCAGTGGACGCCAGTGATGATCAACGGCCGCGAGCCGTCCGATCGCGACCGCGCCAAGTACCGCCGCCGGGGCGAGGAGGCGGACCCGGAGCGGCCCTCCGCCCCGCGGCGCGGCTACCCGACGCTGGGCGAGGCGATCGAGCTCGGCGGTTCCACCCTAGCGGAGGAGACCGCGACGCATTGGATCTTCGAGTTGCCGCTCCGGCGGAACGACAACCTTCGCTTCCCGCCCGAGAAGTTTCGGGTGCAGGCGCGCCTGCGGAAGGAGGGGGAGGTGCTCGAGAACCTTTCGGTGCTCCTCCGCGAGTCGTTCCGCGCCAAGCTGGTGCTCAACGTGAAGGCTGGTGACGCCACCCTCGACTTTGTGCAGGTCGATCCTCAGGCGCCGCCGGCGCTCGCCGGGATCAGCGGCGACGCGGATTGGTCCATCCTCTTCTTCTCGGGCGGGGCCTCGATGGACCTGCAGCGCACCGAACTGCGGCGGGTGAAGCCGTACGCAGAGCGCTTCGAGGTTAAAATCGGCACGATCAAGGCGATCGACTTCTGATTCCCGCCGCCCGGCTCCCGCACGGAGACCGCAACTTTCCCCGGTCCGAGGGGTTCTGCCGGTGAACCGCAATGAATTCGCCGCGTCGCCCGTCCCTCCCGTGAGCGCGGAGGAAGAATTCACTGCCTTTATGCGTGCCTATCAGGATACGGTCTTCGCCACCGCCGTCCGGCTCACGGCCAATCGCGCCCAGGCCGAGGACATCGCGCAGGAGGTGTTCCTGCGGGCGCACGCGCGGTTCGCCCAGCTACGCGCCAGCCCGACGGCCGGCGGTTGGCTGAAGGCGGTGGCCACCAACCTCGCCCTCAACCACCTCACCCGCTACCGGAATCGGTGGCGATTCTTCTCCGAACTGCGCCGCGAGGACCCCGGCGAAGGCCCGGGACCAGAGGTGGAGTTCGCCGCGCCCGACGAGCCGCGCGCCCCGGTGGAGGCCGCGGAGCGCCGCGCCCAGGTGGAACAGGCCCTCGCCGCGCTGCCCGACCACCAGCGGGTCCCGCTGGTGCTCTTCCATTACGAGGATTTGCCGTACGACGAGATCGCCACCCGCCTTGGCGTCTCCCTCGCCAAGGTGAAGACGGACCTGTTCCGCGGCCGCGCCGCCCTCGCGACCGCGCTGCGCGGCGCCGGCACCCCCCACGATTCCATTTCCCGATGACCCCGCGCCCTGACCCCGCCCGCTTGCCTCCGGAACCGGATCCCCTCGCGGCGTGGACCCACGCCACGCTGCGGGCGCTGCCGTCGCCCACCTCGCCCGCCACGCTGGCCGGCCGGGTTCTCGCCGAGCTGGCCCGTCGCGAGGCCCGACCCTGGTGGCGCCGCGAATTTGCGGGCTGGCCCCATTCCGCGCGGTTGATCTTCGTCCTCACCGCCGGCGCGGGAGCCATCCTCAGCGCCGCCGCCTTCCACGGCGGCACGGAACGCCTCGCCGCCGCCCTCGCGCGCCTGATCGACGCGCTCGCGCCACTCGCCGCACTGGGGCCGGTGATGCTCCGCTCCGTCGCGGAACTCCCCGGGGCGTGGCTGCAGGAGCTCGGCTTCGCCTTCTGCACCAGCCTGGCCGCCGTGCTCGCGCTCGTCCTCGCCCTGACCCGTCTGCTGGCGCCCCGCGCCTGAACCATCCGCTCCCTTTTCCCGATGAACTTCCTGTCCTCCGCCCCCGTGGTCGCCCTTTCGATAGCAAGCGCCTGGCGGGCGCCAACCGTGCGGCTGCTGGTTTGCGGGCTCGCGTTTGGCGCTGGGCTGATTCGTGGCGCGGAGACGCCGCCGGAGACGCCGCCCGCCGCCCCCGCGGGACAGGAGGAACGCGCGCGGCGGAAGCGCCCCCCGGTCGGCGATCAATCGGTCGGTGCAGGGGAGCGGCGCAGCGAGGCTGTCAGCATTTGCGGATCCCTTGAGGTGGCCGGTGAAGTCGCCCGGGACGCCGTCGCGATTTTCGGGTCCGCCGTGGTGCGACCTGGCGGCTCCGTGGGCAAGGATCTGGTCGGCGTATTTGGCTCCGTCGAGCAACGCGGCCGGGTCGAGGGCGGCGTGGTGGTCATCGGCGGGTCCGCGTTGATCGACGGTCCGGTCGGCCGCGAGGTGGTCGTGGTCGGGGGCATGCTCGAGCTCGGGCCGCGGGCGGAGTTGCCCCGCGGCTACGTGCTGGTCGGCGGGCACGTTCGCCGGGATCCGGCCGCCAAGGTTTCGGGCCCCGCGATCGGCGTGATCACCATCCATTCCTCCGAGACCTGGTCCGGCGCGATGACGTGGCTGCGCTCATGCCTGCTCTGGGGGCGGCCGCTCGCCTTCCGCGAGGGCCTCGGCTGGGCGTGGTTTATCGCGGCCGGCTTCGCCGCGCTGTACCTTTTGTCCGCCCTGATCTTCCGGGGTCCGGTCGAGCGGGCAGTGGACACGCTGGGCGCGTGCCCGGGCCTGACGCTCCTGACGACCGTCCTGACCGTGATCTGCACGCCGGTGGTGCTCACGGTGCTTTCCGTATCGGTGGTCGGGCTGGTGCTCGTGCCGTTCCTGGCGCTCGGCCTGCTGGGTGCCCACATCCTCGGGCAGGCCGCCTTGCGGATCTGGCTCGGTCGCCGGCTGCTGGGCGCGCTCGGCGGCGACCGGAACAGCATCGGGACCGCCCTGCTCCTCGGCGCCGCGGTGGTGCTGCTGCTCTACACGGTGCCGTTCCTCGGCTTCGCGCTGGTGCTCACCCTGACCTGGCTGAGTGTCGGCGTGATGGTGCTGGTCGCGGCGCTGGCCTTGCGCCGCGCGCCTTCCCCCGGGGCAACCCCGTCGGCCGCCGCCGCGGCATCGGGCCCCGCTCCCGCCGCGGACGCCGCCCCCGCGGCCGAGCCCGCCCCGGAGCCCGGGCGGGCCGCCGTGCCCGCTACGCCTCCGGCCGGGGGTGCGGGGGCGGATTCGGACGCCTTGCCGCGGGCCGGTTTGCTCGTGCGCCTCGCGGCGCTGGCGATTGACGCGCTGGTCGTCGGCATCGTGGTGGCGCTGGCCCGCGCGCTGGCGCCCGCTTTCCTGCTCGTGCTCGCCGGCTACGGCGCCGTCCTCTGGCGTCTCCGCGGCACGACCATCGGTGGCACCGTGTTCGGACTTCGCGTCGTGCGGACCGACGGACGCGAGGTTGATTGGACCACGGCGTGCCTCCGCGCGCTCGGTTGTTTCCTGTCGCTGCTCCCGCTCGGCCTCGGGTTCCTCTGGATCGCCTTCGACCGGGAGTGCCAAGCGTGGCACGACAAGGTGGCCGGCACGGTCGTGCTGCGGGTCCCCCGCGGGGTCGCCTTGGCCTGAGCCGGGACTCGCGCCAGACCGGCCCCCTCCGCGCTCAACGCTCGCTTGCCACTCGTCCTAGCGTCGTGAGCGGGATGCTGGTCAGCCGCACCCGGGGCGCCTCCCCGGTCTGGGTCCACACCACCAGCACTGCTTCCGGACCGTGCCGGGCGGTGCGCGGAAAGCCGCTGGACCGCGCGCTTGAGGAGGCCGCGACGAGTGATGGTGCGGAGAGGCCACCGCCGGGGAAAATGCGGCGCGCGTAGATCCCCGCCTCCGACACTCCGCCACCGGCCTCGAGCCAGGTCACGACCGCGCTGCCATCCCGAAGCATCACGGTGTCGAGCCGGCCCATCGGTTGGCCGAGATCGATTCCCTGCGGTTCCCCGAGCGTCCTAGCCCCGTCTGCGGAATGGCGAGCGTGGATGCGGGGCTGGCCTCCGGCGGCCGTGAACCAGGCGACGGTAAGCGCCTCGCCCAGCGCATCGGCGGCCGGACCGTTGACGGGGCACGCGGGAATGACCCAACCGTCCTCGCGCAGGAGGGCGGAGCGGCTCGAGGCCGCGGTTGCCGGATCAAAGACCAGATAGCGGTTATCGCGGATTTCTCCGCGCGTCCGGCCGCGGTAGGCGACGAACACCCGGCCGTCTCCGAGCGTGACCGCGGTGTTCTGGCAGCAATCGCAGACCATGGGGTCGAGGATCCAGTCACGGCGCACGGTGCCGTCGGGCGCTAGAATCCGCCCGAGGAGCCGCATCCCGCCGCCGTGGGTCGCCTTGGCGGCGGCTGCTAGGTGCCCGGTCCCGCCGACGTGATGCGGGTGCGCCCCTTCCAGCCAGACGGCGAGCGTGTCTCCGGCCGCCAGCGGGGCGAGGGCGACGAACTCGTGGCCAAGCCGGGCCGGAGTCCGCCACGAGCGCCCGCCGTCCTCGGAACGAGAGTACCATCCAGCGTAACCCCGGGCGTCCGGCGCCTCGCGCTGGAACCACTGGGCGGTGAGGGCACCATCGGTGCCGGCGACCACTGAGGCGAAGTCCGCCCAGTTTTCCTGCAGGAGTGGGGTGGTGACGATCGGCCGCGGGGGCGTCCACTCCGTCGCGCCGGCCGTGAGGGAGGTGAGCCAGAGAGAGCGCGCGCCGACCACGGCGCTCTCTGGGGGTGGCCCGTAGTAGGTGAGGTGCACCGTACCGTCCGGGGCGGACGCGAGGTTGGCGCAGTGGGTGCCCGGCCCCGGCTCTGGCAGGGTCGCGGCGTCGTGGGCGCCGCCGGTGAGCAACGTGAGCGCGAGAGCGAGGAGCCGGGGAGTGGGCTTCACGGCGGAAGGATAGCGGCGGGCGGGGATGAGGGCGGGGGCGGAGCATTCGCCCCGCCGTGCGCCGCCCGCCAGCGGTGCAGGTCGTCGGGGGTGTCGAGGTCCTCGGCCAACTCCGGGAGCTCGATGGCCGCGACTGGCGGGTCGCCGCCGTTGAGGAGCTCGCGCGCGCCCGCCTCGCCGGTGAGCGCCGCGAGGCGCGGGAACTGGCGCCGGTGGAACAGCGCCGGCGCACCGTGGCGGCCGGCGTACCGGGCCGCCACCACGTCGCGCCCGCTGGCGTGGTGCGCCGCGATCAGCTGCCGGATCACCGTCGCGTCGAGCGTCGGCTGGTCCGCCAGCACCACCACTGCCGCCTCCAGCCGACGGGAAAACTGCGCGAGCGTCGCGATGCCCTCCCGCAGCGATGACGCCATCCCTTCCGCCCACGCGGCATTCTCGACCACGAGCACGGGGTGCGGCGCGAGCAGCGGACGCAGCGCCGCGGCGTGCGCCCCGAGCACGACCACTACCGGCCAGACGGGCGCCGCGAGCGCCGCCTCGACCACGCGCACCAGCAGCGGCCGGCCCCCGATCGCGAGCAACTGCTTCGGTTGGCCCATCCGCGTCGACGCGCCGGCCGCAAGGACGATGAGGCCGCAGGGGAACGGGCGTTCCGCCTCCGGCGGCGGTGAAAGCGCGTCAGCCATGGATCGGGCCCTCCCGTTCGCGCAGTGGCCAGCCGTCGCGCCCGCCCAGCACCGCCTGCATTTCCGCGAGGATCGCCAGCGCAACCTGCTCCGGTCCGTCCGCGCCAAGGTCCAAGCCTACTGGCGCGCGCAATCTCCGCCCGAGTTCCGCGGCGGCCGCGGGCGCGGTCGCCGCGAGGTCGGCGAGGATCCTCTCGGCGCGCCGGCGCGGCCCCAGCAGCCCGACGTAGGCCAGCGGCCGTCCGAGGAGCGCACCCAGCAGCGGCCGGTCGTGCACGTAATGATGGGTCATCACCACCACGAGCGCATCGGGCCCGGGATCGAGCCGCGCGACCAGCTCGGCCGCGGGGGCCGTCACTACGTTGTCGGCGGCCGGGAAACGCGCACGGGTCGCGAACGCCGGCCGCGGGTCGGCGACGGTCACGTGCCAGCCCAGCGTGCGCGCGAGGGAAGCGACCGGCCGGGCATCCTCCCCGGCGCCAAGGATGAAGAGCGCCGCCGGCGGCGGCACGAGTTGCTCCCATTCCCCAGCTTCGGCGGGGTCCTCCTTAGGCGAGGCGAGGCGGGTGCCCCAGCGGAGCGAGTCCGGGCCGTCGTGGCGCACGCGCAGCCGCACGGTCCGACGCCCGGCCGTCGCGGCGCAGAGTGCCGCCGCCCAAGCCGGCGGCGCGGTGAACCGTTCGAGCAGCACCCGCACAACGCCGTGGCAGCCGAGCCCGACGCCCCAGACGAGATCCTTCTCGGCGGTGGTGTCGTAGGTGACGGCCTCAGGGATACCCCGCGCCAACACGCCGCGGGCCCGTTCCACTAGGTCCTCCTCGAGGCATCCGCCGCTGATCGCACCGAGGCGCTCGCCGGCCCCGGTGATTAGCAGCCGGGCGCCGGGTCGTCGGTAGGAGGAGCCCTCGACGCGCACCAGCGTCGCGAGAACCGCGGGCAGGTGGCCCGTTTTGCCGAGGGCGGTCGCGATGGCGGCGAGTTCCGGCATCCGCGCGAGGCCCGCGTCAGAGCGGCTCCTCAACCACTGGGTTGGTGAGCGCGCCAATCCCCTCGATGTCCACGGTCACCTCGTCGCCCGGCTGGAGCCACACCGGCGGGTTGCGGGCGAAACCGACGCCGTGGGGGGTGCCGGTGAGGATGACCGTGCCGGGCAGCAGCGTCTTGCTCGCGCTGAGGAACGCGATGATCGCGGGCACATCGAAGATCATATCGTCCGTGCTCCAGTCCTGCATCACCTGGCCGTTGAGCACGGTGCGGATGCGGAGCGCGTTCGGGCGGGGGAGCTCGTCGGGGGTGACGAGCACGGGGCCGAGCGGGCAGAAGGTGTCGAAGCTCTTGCCCTGGCACCACTGGCCGCCGCCGCCGTCCCGCTGCCAGTCGCGGGCCGAGACGTCGTTGGCGCAGGTGTAGCCGAGCACGTGGTCGAGGGCGTTCTCGCGGGTGGCGTTGCGGCAGGCGCGGCCGATGACCACGGCAAGCTCGCACTCGTAATCCACCTTCGTGCTGGGCAGGTGGCGCGGCAGCTGGATCGGCCCGCCGGGGTGCTGCACCGCGGCCGTATTCTTCATAAACAGCACCGGGTGCGGCGGGAGGGGCGAGTTCGACTCCGCGGCGTGGCGCCGGTAGTTCAGCCCGATGCAGAGGAGGTTCGTCGGGGTCACCGGGGCCAGCCGCCGGCCCGGGGTGACGGCGCGGCCGGTGGGGCGGAAGTCGCCCGGCACCTCGCCCTCGAGGGCAAGGGCGGATCCGTCGGGCTGGAGGGCGGCCCAGGCCGGGCCCGCCGGCGTGAGGTGGCGGATGATCTTCATCTTCCCCGTGGTGCCCGACGCGCCGGCGTGACGCAAGCCGCGCCGCGGTCAGTTGCCGGCGTGGGCCTCCATCCCCACGCAGGAGCAGACGAGGTGCCGGTCGCCGTGGACGTTGTCGACGCGGCCGACGGCGGGCCAGAACTTGGCGGCGCGCGTGTGGCGGTCGGGGAAGGCGGCGGTCTCGCGGGAGTAGGCGTGCGTCCAGGCGTCGGCGCACACGACGCGGGCGGTGTGCGGGGCGTGCTTGAGCGGGTTGTCGGCCGGATCGGCGCGGCCCTCGGCCACGGCCTGCATCTCGGCGTGGATGGCGAGGAGCGCGTCGCAGAAGCGGTCGAGTTCCGCCTTCGATTCGCTCTCCGTGGGCTCGATCATCAGGGTGCCGGGGACCGGGAACGACATCGTCGGCGCGTGGTAGCCGTAATCCATCAGGCGCTTGGCGGCGTCCTCGACCTCGAGGCCGTGCTTCTTCCAGCCGCGGAGGTCGATGATGCACTCGTGGGCCACGAGGCCCTGCGCGCCGCGGTACAGGACCGGGAAGCGGCCCTCGAGGCGGCGGGCGATGTAGTTGGCGTTGAGGATGGCGCGGCGCGTCGCGGCGGTGAGGCCGGCGCCGCCCATCATCCGGATGTACATCCAGGAGATGACGAGGATGCTCGCGCTGCCGAAGGGCGCGGCGGAGACGGGGCCGATGCGCTGGTCGCCGGTGCCGGGCGCGGCGGGGGCGAGGGGGTGCCCGGGCAGGAAGGGCGCGAGGTGGGCCGCGACGCCGATCGGCCCCATTCCCGGACCGCCGCCGCCGTGCGGGATGCAGAAGGTCTTGTGCAGGTTCAGGTGGCAGACGTCCGCGCCGATGTGGCCCGGGGAGGTGAGGCCGACCTGGGCGTTCATATTGGCGCCGTCCATATACACTTGGCCCCCGTGCGCGTGGATGAGGGCGCAGATGTCCTTGATGCCGGTCTCGAAGACGCCGTGGGTGGAAGGGTAGGTGACCATCAGCGCGGCGAGGTCGCGGCTGTGCCGTTCGACCTTCGCGGCGAGGTCGGCCTGGTCGATGTCGCCGCGGGCGTCGCAGGCGACGGGCACGACGCGGAACCCGCACATCACCGCGCTGGCGGGGTTGGTGCCGTGCGCGCTGGTCGGGATGAGGCAGATGTGGCGGTGCCCCTCGCCCCGCGCCTCGTGGTAGGCCCGGATGACGAGCAGGCCGGTGT
>VHCI01000081.1 GCA_016871775.1 Verrucomicrobiota bacterium
GCACCCGCGGTGAAATGCGAGGATGGAGCGCTTAGATTCGAGCAGGGCAAAAAAATTGCCACGGATTTGCCAGCCGCTCCGTTTCCACCTTGTTTTTCCTGCATCACTCCGCATCGGATCGCTTGTTCTAATTCACTCACAAACAACTCAAAGCGCGAATAACGAAGCTTTTCCGTTGTCAGGTTGCTATTGGTTCGAATCCCCGTGGGGACGCCAGCCTTCGCCAAGGCTACGGCTGGCAGGCCGGCCACGAGGCGCGGGGATGAGAATCGCCGCCCCAGCGGCGACTGCGGTGGAGCCGCGGCCCCTGGGTTCGACGGAGTCCCGCCGTGCGGGACGGAGAAGGGCACGCCGGAGGCGTGGGGCGTGGCCCCGAGCGTAGCGAGCCAATCCCCACCCGGCGGCGACCGCGTCGGCCACGTCGCGGACGGATGCGGCACGCGGCCCGCGGGGTCCCAGGCGGGTCTCCGCGGTCGATCGCGCGGCGGCCTCCGGAGACCCCGGAGGCCTAGGCGCCAGCCCGGGATGATGCTGTTTCCCGGGCAGTGGGTGCCCGCGAGGGGCGCGACGCTCACCCGTGGCCGGGGGAATGCGGGCGGCGCCGGAACGGGGAGCTGAAGCGTTCGTCCCGCCCCCCGCCTCAGTAATCCCGGAACGGGCCGCGGGGCTCGGCGGCGTCCATCCGCGCCTTCCACGCGGCGAACGCGCCCGCCAGCCGCCGCGCCACCTCCGGGTGCTGCGCCGACACATCCTCCTTCTCTCCCAGGTCCCGGCTCAGGTCGAACAGGCCGCCGCCCTTAGGCGTCGACACCCACTTCCACTGGCCCACGCGCGCCGCCCGGTCGTTCCGGCGCTCCCAGAACATCTCCGTGCGCGGCGACTTGCGCTCGCCCCGCAGCACCGGCAGCAGGTCGAACCCGTCCAGTTCCACCCCCGCCGGCGGCCGCGCGCCCGCCAGCGCCGCCAGGGTCGGGAAGATCTCCAGCGAGGTCAGGAACTCGTCGGTGACGACCCCCGCCGGCAGGCGGCTCGGCCACCAGGCGACAAAGGGCACGCGCAGGCCGCCCTCCCACATCGTCGACTTCTGGCCGCGCAGCGGCGCGTTGCCGCCGTTGCCCGAACCCCCGTTGTCCGAGAGGAACAGCACCAGCGTGTTCTTCTCCTGGCCGATCTCCTGCAGCGTCCGGATCACCTCGCCGATGGCGTCGTCCATACAGGTGACCGCCGCGTAGTAGGCGGTGAGGCGCTCCTTGGGGTTCAGGTTCGGGTAGCGGCGCAGGTACTCCTCGGGGGCCTGCACGCCGGGCTTGTCGAGGCTGGAGGCGCTGTGCGGGGCGTTGAAGGGCAGGTAGACGAAGAAGGGCCGGTCGCGGTGCGCGCGGATGAAGCGGACGGCCTCGCGGCGGAACAGGTCCGTCGCGTACTGGCCGGTGTCCTCCCGCGTGCGCTGGTTCCCGCGGAACATCGAGTGGATGCCGTATCGCTCGTGGGTGTAGTAATCGATGCCGTTGTTGCCGTGGCCGTAGAACTCGTCGAAGCCGCGCTGGAGCGGCAGGTAGCGGCGGGCCTGGCCCATATCCCACTTGCCGAAGACGGCGGTCTTGTAGCCGGCGCCCTGCAGCAGGTTGCCGAGGGTGAACTCGCGCGGGTCGAGGCCGAGCGTCATCTCGGGCGAGACCGCGTACTCCTCCGGCGTGAAGCGGTGGCCGTAGTTCACGAGGTCGTTGCGGACCATGTCGTACAGGCCGTTGCGCTGCGGGTAGCGGCCGGTGAGGAGGCTCGCGCGCGAGGGGGTGCACGCGGGCCACGTCATATAGAAACTGGTGCCGCGCACGCCCTCGCGGGCGAGGCGGTCGAGGTGCGGGGTGAGGATCGGCTTGCTGCCGATGATGCCGAGGTCGGGGTAGCCCTGGTCGTCGGCGAGGACGAGGACGACGTTCGGCAGGCGGGGCGTCGCGGCGGCCGCGAGGCCGGGCAGGAGCAGGGCGAGGCAGCTGAGCAGGCGGGACCAGGAGCGCATTTCGGGGTGGGGGACGCGCGGGAGGCCACCACGGGCGGCGGGGGGCGTCGAACCGAATCGCGCGGCGCCGCCTACCCGGAACGATTTCGGGCGGAGGCGACCCGATCAAACGGATCGCTCCCGCTCAGCCGGGACGATTCAGTTGATCGGGTCGCCCTGAGGTGAACTGCCGGCACCTCTCAGTGGCTCTCTCCCGTCGCCATACCCTCCGGGCATTCCTCGGTCTCTCGCCGCTGAAATGCGCTTGCCATCTCACACCGCTGCTCCGCCTCCCATTGAATCGTCCCGGCTCAGAGCAGCCGGCCCGGCTCGTATTCGGCGGCGCCCTTGAAGCGGCGCGCGAGCGGGCGGACCTCGCTGAGGAACGCGTCGACCTGGTGCGGCGCCGCGCCGACGAAGCGGGGGTTGTCCGCGAGGATGGCCTGCAGGGCGCGCTTGCCGAGGCCGATGCGGCGGTCGCCGGCCAGACGGGTGAAGAGGTCCGCCTCGCCCTCGCCGGTGCGGAGGGCGTGGGCCGCGGCGAGCGCGTGCTCCTTGATCGCCTCGTGGGCGGTCTCGCGCCCGGCCCCGCCCTTCACCGCCTCCATCAGGATCGTGGTGGTCGCGAGGAACGGCAGGTTGCGCTCGTTCTCGGCCGCGACCGCGGCGGGGAACACCTGCATCTGCCGCAGCACCGTGAGGTACGTCTCCAGGGCGCCGTCGACCGCGAAGCACGCGTCCGGCAGGGCCACGCGGCGGACGACCGAGCACGAGACGTCGCCCTCGTTCCACTGGTGGCCGGCGAGCGCGGCGGTCATCGCGACGTGGCCGCCGAGGATGGTGGCGAAGCCGCAGATGCGCTCGCAGTTCCGCGCGTTGACCTTGTGGGGCATCGCGGACGAGCCGACCTGGCCCGGCTGGAAACCCTCGGTGAGCAGCCCCGCGCCGGCCATCAGTCGCAGCGTGGTGGCGGCGCTCGCCGCCGCGGCCGCCACTTGGTGGAGGGCGGTCACGACCTCGAAGTCGAGGCTCCGCGGGTAGACCTGGCCGACGTTCTCCAGCGCGGCGCGGAACCCGAGGTGGCGCAGCACGCGGGTCTCGAGCTGGTCCACCTTGCCGGTGTCGCCGCCGAGCAGCGTGAGTTGGTCGAGCTGGGTGCCGACCGCGCCCTTGAGCCCGCGGACCGGGTAGCGCTCGATGAGCTCGTCGAGGCGGGTGAAGGCGAGGAGCATTTCCTGGCCGAACATCGCGAGCCGTTTCCCGAGAGTGGTCGGCTGGGCGGGGACGTTGTGCGTGCGGCCCGTGATCATCAGGTCGCGGTGCGCCTCCGCTTGGCGGGCGAGGGCGAGGAGAGCGGCGGTCGCCTTGAAGCGCACCAACTGCAGCGAGTGATGCACCTGGAGCTGCTCGACGTTCTCCGTGAGGTCGCGGCTGGTGAGACCGAGGTGGATGAACTGGCGGCCGGCCAGGCCGGAGAACTCCTCGAGGCGGGCCTTCACGTCGTGGAGCGTCACCCGTTCGCGGGCGGCGATAGCCTCGAGGTCGATCTGGTCGCGCACGCGCTCGTAGTCGCGGATGGCCTCCGACGGAATGGGCACGCCGAGGTCGCGCTGGGCCTTCATCACGGCGATCCAGAACGCGCGCTCGAGGGCGACGCGGCCGTGCTGGGACCAAAGGTCACGCATCGCGGGCGAGGCGTAGCGCTCGGCGAGGACGTTCGGGATGGCCGCCGCGGGGGCGGCCGGGGGAGCGGGGCGAGCTTTCAAGACGAGACGGGGGCGCGGGGGGCGGGGGCGGCGGGCTCGGGCAGGCAGCGGACGGCGAGGTCGCGCAGCACGGCCTCCTGCTCGTCGGGCCGGCGGATGATCTCGGCGAACGCGTGGAGGAACTCCCGCTGGTTGTCGATCAGCCGGCGCAGCGAGGGCAGCCGGGCGCCGCCCGCGAGTTTGCCGACGTACCAGGGGTTCTGGCTGAAGAGGTTGAACGAGCTCTTCTCGGTGGCGCCGGTGAAGTGCCGGCCGAAGGCCGCGGCGGCGCGGGGCATCCCGTCGAGGCCCCGGGGTCCGAGGCGCACCTCGCCGGCATCGAGCAGCGCGCGCACCTGCAGCAGGATCCGGTTCCGGTTCTGGAGGGCTGAGATCACTGGCCGGGCGTCGCCGCCAGCGAAGAAGTGCTGCGCGAGCGCGGCGAGCGTCCAGCGCAGGTCCCCGCTGAAGAAGGCCTCGGCCGACTCGAAGAAGTCCCCTTCGGCCGCGTTCGGCGTCAGTTCCGCGACGTGCGCCTCGGTGATCGCCTCGCCCTCGCCGGCGTAGGCGGCCAGCTTGTTGACCTCCTCGACCAGCAGGCGCGTGTTGGACCCGACCTTGGCGAGCAGCAGCTCCACCGCGCCTGCCTCGAGGTGCGTCCCGAGCCCTTGGGCCTCCGCGCGCGCCACGGCCGCGAGCGCGTCGCCGCCAGCCTCGCCGTCTCCGCCCACCAGCGTGAAGTCCGCCTGCTTCTCGCACCACTTCAGGAAGGAGCGGCGGCGGTCCACTGGGCTCGCGCTCACCAGCACGAGGGTCTCGGCCGGGTTCACCGCGGCCAGCAGCTGCTGCAGGTCCTCGACGGCCCGGAGAGTGCCCTCCGCCCGGCCTGTCACGCTGTCCGCGAGAAAGTTCACGTCCTTGAGCCAGACGAGGCGGCGGCCGCCGAACATCGCCACGGTTTGGACGGCCTCGCGGAGGCGGTTCACGGCAGCGGCGGTCTCGCCGACGTTGCCGGCGAAGCCGTTGACGATCTCGCGGGCGAACTCGTCGGGCACCTCGAAGGCGAGGGCGTTGAAGCGTTCGCGCGCCAGGCGGCCGACGAGGAAGTCGTCGGCGCCGCAGAGGAAAGTGAAGGGCCGGGCGACCGCCATACTGCGATGGGATGGAGCGGGTAGCGGGGCGCGAGCAAATTCGCGGCGGCGCGGTCCTGGTGAGGGAACGGGGGCGGGTCTTTGCCCCGAATGCACCAGAAAAGGGTGGCGCGGCGCGTGCGGCCCGCCGAGGCTCCGCCGTTCGCCGCTGATGTCGCCAACCGCCGACCCCGCTCCCGCTGCGCTGGGCCCGTCTTGGGCGCGCGACCTGCTGCTGCTGGCCCTGCTGGCCGGGGCTTTGAACTTCCCGCTGCTTGGGCGGCTGCCGCTGGCGAACCCCGACGAGTCGCGCTACGCCGGCATCCCGCGAGAGATGCTGGCGCGGGACGACTGGGTGGTGCCGCACCTCAACGGCATCCCGTACTTCGAGAAGCCGCCGCTGCTGTACTGGACGGTGGGCCTCAGCCGGGTGCTGTTCGGCCCCGGGGAATTCGCGGCGCGGCTGACGCCGGCGCTGTTCGGCCTCGGCGGCGTGCTGCTGGCTTACGCGGCGGCCCGGCGGCTGCACGGGCGGCGCGCGGGCTGGTGCGCGGCGGCGGTCCTGGCGACGTGCCTGATCCACTTCACGCTCTCGCGGGTGCTGCTGCTGGATATGCCGGTGGCGATGCTGATGGCGGCCGCGCTGGTCTGCTTCCTCGCGGGGGTGTACGAGCCGCCGGGACCACGCCGGCGCGCGCTGTTCCTCGGGCTCTACGCCGCGGCCGCGCTCGCCACGCTCGCCAAGGGGCTGATCGGTTTCCTGGTCCCCGGCGCGGTGATGTTCCTGTGGCTCCTGCTGCTGGGGGAGTGGCGTCGCCTGCGGCCCCTGCACCTGCCCTCCGGGGCCGCGCTTTTCCTCCTGATCGCCGCGCCGTGGCACCTGCTGGTCGCGCAGCGGCACGACGGCTGGGCCCGCTTCTACTTCATCCGCGAGCACTGGGAACGCTTCACCACCGACACCCACCTCCGCGGCGAGCCCTGGTGGTTCTTTGGCGCGGTGTTGCTCGCCGGGCTCTTCCCCTGGGTCGGGTTCCTCGTTCCCGCGGTCCGTTCCGCCCTCGCCGGCGGCTGGGCGCGGCGGCGCGAAAATGGCGCGAGTTGGTTCTTCGTCCTCTGGGTCGCCTTCATCGTCCTCTTCTTCTCCCTCTCCCGCTCCAAACTCATCCCCTACATCCTCCCGGTCTATCCCGCGCTCGCCGTGCTGGTCGGCGGCTGGCTCGCGCGGCGCTGGGAGGCCGGCGAGGCGGCGCCGCTCCGCACCGGACTGCGCATCGGCGCCGCCGGGTACCTCCTGCTCGCGGTCGCGCTCGTCGCCCTCGCGTTCCGCCCGGGGTTGGTGCGGGGCGCCGCGCAGGTCGCGGGGCTGCTGCCGCTCGCCCTTACGCTCGCCGCCGGTCTGGGCCTCGGCGCGGCGGGGATCGCGTGGGCGGCGGCGCGACGCGGGGTGGGAGCCGGGTTGGGGGTGCTCGGGGGCGTCACGGTCCTGTTCCTCGTTTCCGTGGTCGTGGCGGCGCCGGTCTTCCAACGGGCCGGCACGCGTGACCTCGCGGTGGCGGCGCGCCCCCTGCTGCGACCCGCTGACGAGGTCTTCCACTACTGGGCCTTCTACCACGACTTCGTCCACTACACCGGGCGCGAGGTGGGGCTGGTGAGCTATGTCGACGAGCTGCAGGTGCAGTTCCTCGAACCGGCGGAGCGCGCCCGGCGCTTCATCGACGAGGCGGAGCTGGTGCGCCGTTGGGGCGGGCTCGGGCGCGTCTGGGTGGTGATCCGCCGCCGCGAGCTCGACCACCCCCGTTCCGCATTTGCCCCCGGCGGCCTGACCTACCATACGGTCGCGGCCACCCCCGTGCACGCGCTCATCAGCAACCAGCCCTGAAATGGCCGCTCCCTTCCTGCCCCTCACCCGTCCGACCATCGACGAGGAGACCATCGCCGGTGTCGCCGACGTGCTGCGCTCCGGCTGGATCACCTCGGGCCCGAAGGTGCGCGAGTTCGAGGCTCAGCTCTCGGCCCGGTGCGGCGGGCGGCCCGTGCGCGCCTTCAACTCGGGCACCTGCACGATGGAGGTGGCCCTCCGCCTCGCGGGGATCGGCCCCGGCGACGAGGTCATCACCACGCCGCTGTCCTGGGTCGCCACCAGCAACGTGATCCTCACCGTCGGCGCGCGGCCGGTGTTTGTCGACGTCGACCCTGTCACGCGCCTGATCGACTTGGACCGCGCCGCGGCCGCCGTCACGCCCTCGACCCGCGCCCTGCTGCCCGTAGACCTCGCGGGCCTGCCAGTGGACCGCGACCGTCTCCACGCCCTCGCAGCGCGCCACCGCCTGCGGGTGGTCGAGGACGCGGCGCAATCCCTCGGCAGCACTTGGGCGGGACGCGCGATCGGGGCCGCCGGCGACTTCGTCTCCTTCAGCTTCCACCCCAACAAGAATGTCACGACCATCGAGGGCGGCGCGCTGGTGCTCAACGACGAGTGCGAGGCCCGGCTGGCCGAGCAGTACCGGCTGCAGGGCGTGGTGCGGAGCGGTCTCGACGGGATGGAGGTGGAGGTGGTCGGCGGGAAGTTCAACCTCACCGACGTCGCGGCCCGCGTGGGCCTCGGGCAGCTGCCGCGGCTCGACGAGTTCAACACGCGCCGGCGTGAACTGGCCCGGCGCTACCTGGAGCTGCTCGACACGCCCGAGTGGCGCGAGCTGGGGCTCGGCCTGCCGCCGGCGGATTTCCGCCAGACCAACTGGCATATGTTCCAAGTGGCGCTGCCGCTCGAGCGGCTGACGGTCGACCGGGCCGGCGTGATGGCGGCCCTGCAGGCGGCGGGCATCAGCTCGGGCGTGCACTACCCGGCGATCCACCTCTTCGCCGTCTACCGCCGCCTCGGCTGGAAGCCCGGGGATTTCCCGGTGGCGGAGCGGCTGGGACGCTCGCTGCTCACGCTCCCGCTGTTCCCCGCGATGGTTCCCGCCGACGTCGAGCGGGTGGCCGGGGAGCTCGCCACCATCCTGCGCGCCCACCGCCGCTGAACCCCGCTCCCGCCGTGCCCGCCGCCTCTCCCGAGCTCTCGGTCGTCATCCCCGTCTATAACGAGGAGCTGAACCTGCCGGTGCTGTTCGCACGCTTGTACCCGGTGCTGGACGCGCTGGGGCGGACCTACGAGGTGCTCTTCACCAACGACGGCAGCGCCGACGGCTCGCTCGCGCTGTTGCGCGCCCAGCACGCGGCCCGGCCGGACGTCACGCGCGTCATCGATTTCAACGCCAATTACGGCCAGCATATGGCGATCATAGCGGCCTTTGAGCGGGTGCGGGGGGCGATCGTGGTGACGCTCGACGCCGACCTGCAGAACCCGCCGGAGGAGATCCCGCTCCTGCTGGCGCGGATCGACGCCGGGCACGACTATGTCGGCGGCTACCGGCTGGAGCGGCGCGACTCGTGGTTCCGCACTTGGGCCTCGCGGGCGGTCAACTTCGTGCGCGAGCGGACGACGAGCATCCGGATGAGGGACCAGGGCTGCATGCTGCGGGCGTACCGGCGCGGGATCGTGGGGGCGATCGTGCGCAGCGGGGCAGTGAATACCTTCATCCCGGCGCTCGCCTACAGTTTCGCGGCACGGCCGGCCGAGGTGGGGGTGCGGCACGAGGAGCGCCACGCGGGCGTCTCGAACTACTCGTTCTACCGGCTGGTGCGGCTGAACTTCGACTTCATCACCGGCTTCTCCCTCGCGCCGCTGCAGATCTTCACGATGTTCGCGCTCTGCAGCGCGGCGGGTAGTTTCGTGCTGGTGCTGATCCTGGCCGGGCGCCGCATCTTCCTCGGCCCCGAGGAAGGCGGGTTATTCACGCTCTTCGGCATCCTGTTCTTCCTCGTCAGCGTCACGATGGTCGGCATCGGCCTGATCGGGGAATACATCGGCCGCACCTACCAGGTCGTGCGCGCCCGCCAGCGCTACCACGTGCGCGAGGAGCTCGGCGGACCCGCCGCGGAATCCGCCGCGCCGGTTGCGCCGGTGGCGCCGGGCCCCCGGAGCGCTTAGCGGCGGGCAGAGACGCCGCTCTTTCCGCAACGCCAAGTCTGTCTCCCGGCCGGGCTGGGGGTGACAGGTCCTTCTCCGGCCCAGCATCATCGGGGCTCACAGTTATGACTATGCTGAAACGCTGGGATCTGTTCCGGGAGCTGGAGGTCATAGACAGCCGCCTGTCGACTTTCTTTAACCGCGCCCCCGCCCACCTAGGCTGGGGAGACGGCGGGGAATCGCCGGCCCTCGCCGACTGGTCGCCCGCGGTGGACATCACCGAGGACGACAAGGAGTGCCTGATCAAGGCCGAGCTGCCCGGGATAAAGAAGGAGGAGGCAAAAGTGACCGCGGAGAACGGCGTCCACTCGATCTCCAGCGAGCGCAAGCTCGACGAGGAGAAGAAGGGCCGCCGCTTCTACTGCGTCGAGCGCGCCTTCGGGGACTTCGAGCGCAGCTTCTCGCTGCCCGAGGACCCCACCGCGACCGACGTGAAGGCGGAGTTCGTCGACGGCGTGCTGCGGGTCCACCTGCCCAGGGTGCCCGCGGCCGGCGCTCGAGGTGAAGGTGGCCTAGGCCTGCCCGTTTGCGCCGCCCGTGGGCGTACGCACCCCGGGACGGGGCCGGTTGGTCCCGCTCCGGCGGTGGCGTGCCGTTTCCTCAGGGCGCAGTCACCGTGAGGCCACGTACCGCGCGCCCCTCAGCGACCTGGTCGCCCGGGTAGACGATGACCTGCTCGCCCTCGCGCAGGCCCTCGAGGATCTCGGTCCGCAGGCCGTTACCGCGGCCGGGGCGCACTGTGCGCAGCCGCGCGCGGTCGTCAGCGGCGACATAGGCCTGCGTCGCGCCCTGCCGCCGGAACAGCGCCCCCGCCGGGGCCTGCAGGGCGGTGGGATTTTCCCAGACCACGATCCGCGCCTCGACGCGGTAGCTGTCGCCCAGCGTGGGCCGCCGTTCCGGCGGATCCGTCAGGTCGGCGATGACGTACACCCGCTGCTCCTCGACGCCGAGGGCCGAGATCTTGGTGAAGGCGGAGGGCTCGACCAGGCGGACGCGCGCCTCCAGCTGCTCCGGGCCGCCCCATTGCTCGAGCAGCACGCGGGCGCCGGGGCGCACGGCGACCCCGTCGCGGGACAGCACCTCGATCCGCACCTCGAGGTCCGTGGCGTCGCCCACCTCAACCAGCGGGAAACCGGCGGGCACGACGCGGGCGCTCTCCTGGAACACGCGCAGAATCCGGCCGTTGACCGGCGCGGTGATCACGAGTGGCTCGGGCGGCGCGCCCGGAGTGCCGCGGGCGGCGACGGCCTCGGCCTGCTGGAGCTCGAAGGCGGCGACCTGCACCGCGAAGCCGGCGGCCCGCAGTTCCTGGGCGGAGGCCTCCGCGCGCAACTGCACGGCCTCCAGTTCCTGTGGGGAGATCACGCGTTCCTCGCGCAACCGGCGGGCGCGGGTGAGCTCGGCGGCGGCGAGCCGTTCGGCGGCGGCGGCGCGTTCCCGCTGGGCGGCGGCGGCCTCGCGCGCGGCGCCGGCGGCGCGCACCCGCGCCTCGGCCTGGGCTTGCAGGCGGGCGTCCAGGAAATCCCCCGGCGCCGCCTCGAGCACGGCCAGCACCGTCTTCCCCGCGACGACCTCCGCGCCGGCCTTCCAGTCGATCCGGCGGAGCTGGCCACCCGCAGGACTGGTGATGACGTGGCGATGGCGAACACGGGTCATCCCCTCGTCATCGACCGTGACCACGAGCGGCCCGCGCGTGACGGGCGCGGTCTCGACCGGGAGCGGGCGGGGCCAGAGGCCCACGGCGACGGCGCCGGCGAGGGCAGCGAGGCCCAGCCAGGGCAGGATGCGGCGCCCAAAGGCGGGACGGGCTTTGGTGGGACGGGCGGGCGAGGGCATCGGCAGGAGAGAAGAAGACCCGGGCGGGCGGTTAATCAATCGCCTTGATGGCGGCGGCGAGGTTGAGGCCGGCCACCTTGCGGGCGGCGAGCAGGGCGGAGGCGGCGGAGGCAACGGCGACCACGAGCACGGCGAAGGCGTAGTTGGCCGGAGTGAGGATGAGCGGCAGGCGGACCGTTTCGGTGTTCACCGTGGTCAGGATCGCGCGGGCCAGCCCGGACCCGAGCAGCAGTCCGAGGGGCAGGGCGGCGAGGGTGAGCACCACCAGTTCCCCGACGAGCACCCCAGCGACCTCGCGGCGGGTGAAGCCGAGCACGCGCAGCGTGGCGAGCTCGCGGGCGCGTTCCGAGAGGGAGATGCGGGCGCTGTTGTAGATGATGCCCGACGCGACGATGGTCGCGAACACGAGGTAGATCCGCTGGAGCAACCCGATGCTCTCGGCGGTCGTGCGGCGGAAACCCTCGCGCAGCGCGTCCTTGATCACGCAGCCGGCGAGGCGCGGCGTGGCCTTCACCGCGGCGGTGAACTCGGCCCAGCGCGCGCGGTCCACCACGACGTGCGCCCCGCTGATCCGGTCGCCCTCGAGCAGCAGCCGGTTGAGCGCGTGCAGCTCGATGTAGGCGGCCGTGCCCGCGAAGTCCTCTGCCAGCGCCGCCACCGGCACCGCCACCTCGCGCGCGCGCCCTTCCAGTACCCGCGCGACCACCTCGTCCCCCGGGCGTACCCCGAGCACCTCGGCAAGCTTGGCCGAGAGGATGATCCCGCGCTCCGGGAGCCGCAGCTGCCGCGAATGGGCGTCGATCACGCGGCTCAGCGTCCCCTGGGCGGGCAAGCCCTGCAGCAGCAGCCGCCGGGTTACGGGCCCCGCGCGGAGCTCGACCGGCACGAAGCGGAACGGCTCGGCCCAGACCGCGCCCGGGAGGTGGCGGAAGTCGGCGAGGCCCCGCGCGGACTGCGGTTCCGCCAGCGAGAGCGTGACCGTCTGCCGCTGGATCACGTCCCATTGGAAATCGATCACGTGCGCGATGCCGTCCCGGAACGCGTTTGGGACGATCAAAATCCCCGTCGCGAGCGCGAGGGCGAGGCAGGTGAGGGCGCTGCGGCCCGGGCGGCGCTGGAGGTTGCGCAACGCCATCCGCAGCGGGGTGCCGCACCAGCGGCCGAGGCCCAGCCGCTCGACCAGCGAGGGCGCGAAGCTCGCGGGCGCCTCCGGGCGCATCGCCTCTGCCGGCGGCAGGCGGACCGCGCGGCGGACGGCGCCCGCGACGCCGAGCAGGGCGGCGAGCGCGCTGACCGCGGCGGCGGCGAAGAGCACCCGGGTGTCGACCAGAAACTCGAGGTGCGGGAAGCGGAAGAAAAGGTGGTACATCTCCACCAGCGCCCCGCCGAGCGCGATGCCGCCCGCGGCCCCGAGGCCCACGCCGAGGGCGACGATCACCAGGGCGAAGCGGAGGTAGTGCGCGCCCACTTGGCGGTTGCTGAAGCCGCAGGCCTTGAGCATCGCGATCTGCTCGCGCTGCAGCGCCACCTGCCGGCTCATCACCGAGTGCGTCATAAACGCCGCCACCCCGAGGAACACCAGCGGGAAGGCCACCGACAGCCCCTGCAGCACCCGCAGCTCGTCGTTCACGCGCCGGTCCGACGGGTGGTCGCCGCGTCCGTGCGCACCGCGTCCGCCGTACGGGGCGAGCACGCGGTCCACGGCCGCGATCACCGCGCGTTCGCTCGCGCCGGGCGCGAGGGAGAGCGAGACGGCGTTGAAGGCGCCGTACATCTGGAAGGCGGTCGCGAGCTCGCGGTAGGGCATCCAGAAGACGCCGTAGGTGCGGTTGTCGGGCAGGGCCGCGCCCGGCGGGGCCTCGAAGACGAACTCCGGCGAGAGGACGACGCCGCTGAGGCGGAAGCCCTGCCGCGCGCCGTTGAGCACCGCCGCGAGCGCCTCGCCGGGCCGCAGGCCGTGCGCCTCCGCGAACGCCTCGCCCACCGCCAGCTCCCCGGTCGCCACGCCGCCCTCGGGCAGGCGGCCGTGCCGCACGTGCAGGCGGTTCAGCTCCGCCTCGCCGCGCTCGGGCAGCGAGTTGATCAGTCCGACCGCCGGTTCCGCGAGGCCGGGCACGTCGACGCTCACCTGCACCGCGATGGCCGTCTGCACCGCCGCGACGCCCGGGATCGCCGCCAGCTGGGCGCGGACCGCGTCGGGCGCCCGCTTGAGCCGCGCGAAGACCTCCGCGAACCGGTGCGCCTGGTAGTACTCCGTCCGCGTGGTCTCGAGCGAGAGCATCAGCGAGCGCGTCATGATCATCATCGCCAGGCCGCACGCCATCACCAGCGCCACGGCGAGCGCCTGCGACTTCACCGCGCGCAGGTCGCGCAGGAGCTTGCGATCGAGCATCCCCATCGCGGGCTACCAGGCGAGGGAGCGCACCGCGGCGCGCTCCGGGTTGGCCCGCACGCCGGTGATGCGGCCGTCGGAAAGGGTGAGCACCCGGTCGGCCATCCCAGCGATGACCGCGTTGTGCGTGATGATGACGGTGAGGGTGCCGAGGTCGCGGTTGATGCGTTCGATGGCCTCCAGCACGGTCATCCCGGTCCGCAGGTCGAGGGCGCCGGTCGGCTCGTCGCAGAGGAGCACCGCCGGCCGTTTCGCGATCGCGCGCGCGATGGCGACGCGCTGCTGCTCGCCGCCGGAGAGCTGCGCGGGGAAGTGGTCCATCCGGTCCCCGAGGCCCACCAGCGCGAGGGCCTCCTCGGGGCGCATTGGGCCCGCGCAGATCTCCGTGATGAGGGCGATGTTCTCGCGCGCGGTGAGGCTCGGGATCAGGTTGTAGGACTGGAAGACGAAGCCGACCGCGGTGCGGCGGAACCGCGTGAGCGCCGCCTCGTCGCAGGCCCCGAGGTCCTCGCCAAGGTAGTGCAGCGTCCCGGAGGTCGGCTGGTCGAGGCCGCCCAGCTGGTTGAGCAGCGTCGACTTCCCGCTGCCGGAGGCGCCCAGCAGCACGATCAGCTCCCCCGCGTGGAGCTCGAGGTCGATGCCGGCGAGCGCGTGCACCTCCGCGGTGCCGTCTCCGTAGACACGCGTTAGCCCCCGCGCCTGGAACACGGGGGCGCTGCCGGGAGTGGCGGGGGAAAGGGAGGTGGGCGGCGGCATCGGTGCGGGGAACTACGGAACCCGCGCCGTCCCCGGCCCGCAACCGGCAAAGCGCCCGGGCCTCGCCGGCTTCTGGCTCAGGGAGCCTTGGCGGCCGGCGGACGCAACGGTTCGAACACGCGGTCGAGCGGGGCGGGTGGCGGCAGGAAGTCGGTGAGGGCCCGTTCCTTCAGCTCGGCGTTGATCTCCCGGGCCCGCCGCTCGCCGGTCTCGATCCATCGCGGTTGGGCTTGGAGCCGTTCGCGGAGGCGGGTCTCGGCGTCGGCGTGGACGCCGCGTTCGCGGGCGGTGATCAGCCAGGCGAGGGCCTCGGCGTAGTTACGCCGCGTGCCGGCGCCGTTGGCGTGGGCGGCCCCGAGGTTGAAGCAGGCCTCCGCCTCGCCGCCGGCGGCGGCCGCCTTAAAGTATGCGAGGGCCCGCGCTGGGTCCTTCGCCGCCCCGCCTTCGCCCTGGGAAAGCAGCATCGCCAGCCGGAAGGCGGCCCCGCCGTGGCCCGCGCGCGCGGCCCGCTCCAGCAGCGCCAGCCCGCGCGCCTCGTCCTTCGGCACGGCGTCGCCCCGCACGAGCACTTCGCCCAGATCGGCGAGCGCCCGCGGCGTGCCCTTGGCTGCCGCGGCCTCGAGCTCCGCGAGGTCGGCCCAGCCGCCGCCGCCCCCGCCGGTGCGGGAAACGAGTTTCGGGGGCGCATCGCCCGGGGCGGCCGCGGGCGCGGCGGTGGCGGCGAGGCTGGCGAGGAGCAGGGCGGGGAGGAAGGTCTTCATCTTGGGATCCGGGTACGACCGCGGAAAACCGCGGGGGTTTCCGCCGTCGCGCAAGGGTGCGTAACGGGAAGCGATCCCGGGCCGCCCGCAACCCCAAAGCCGCCGCCCCGCGACCGGTCGGGATCAGGACTTGAGCGCGAGGTAGACGATCACGCGCGCGGCCGGCGCCTCGCCGCGGACGCGGGTGTCCTGGAGCGGAACATCACGTTCTCGGAGACGCTCGGCGCCACGCCCGCGGCGTTCCGGCGCCACCTGCGCGGCACGGCCGGGCCCGACCTCCCGGGGGTCAGATCTCCAGCTGCACCTTGAGGCCCGACTCCCTGTCTCCCGCCGCCGCCATCGCCTCGGCGCAGGCCGACAACGGGAACACGGCGCTGATCAGGGGCCGCAGGTTCACCCGGCCGGACGCCACCAGGCGGATCGCCTCGTCGAACACGGGGCCGTAGCGCATCGAGCCGACGTAGTTGATCTCGCGCACCATCAGGAGATTCGCGGGCAGGGGGATGTCCTGCGTGCCGAGCGTGCCGATCTGGACCAGCGTCCCGCCGGGGC
>VHCI01000082.1 GCA_016871775.1 Verrucomicrobiota bacterium
TGGCCGTTTTCCACGATCAAAGCGCGCAGCTTGAGCTTCGCCTTGCCGTAGCGGGAAAGGGCTTCCTTGAACTCCGCGATCGCCGCGTGCGCGGGGCGCTCGCAGATCGCCCGCAGGTCGCCGATCACCGGCTTCCGGTACGCCGCGCGGCTCTCCTTCACCACGATGCTCCATTCCGGTCGCGCCGCGCTCCGCTTGTTGCGCATTAGCTCCCACACGACTCCGTAGCCCGCCAATGTCGCCAGCGACACGAGGCTGCCGCCAAACGCCGTGTTCAAAGAGTTGCGGTTTTGCTCCTTCGGGGCAGTCAGCACCAGCGCGCGGTCATCGCTCAGCTCCACGCCCACCCCCATCGCCTTAGCGAGGGGGATCATCTCGTGGAGGAAAAGCTCTAGCGCGGGCACCTTAACCGCTTTCATCGGGGGAGGAGGTTGGAAGGTTCGGCGGGGCCCGTCAAAGCCTCATCTGCCCGGCCATCATGGCCCCGCCCGGCGGGTTTTCCGCCCTTGCCGCCCGCCATTCCGAGCGCGCGCGGGTTGACGCCTACCGGGCCCCGTCCTTCTTAAACGGGATGATTGCTCCCGGCCAGAAACTAGATCCTTCCCTCCCGCTTTCCATCGTCCGCGAAGGTGCCGAGGAAAAAACCACCCTCGGCCAGCTCCTCCGCCGCCGCACCATCCTGTCGGTCTACATGAAGAACAACACCCCCGGCTGTGACCGTCAGATGGACAGCCTCGCCGCCGCGGCCGCCGCCTTCGGCCGGGCCGGGTACGACGTGGTGGCGGTCAGCCGCGACTCCTGCGGCTCCCATCTCCGCTACGCCGCCAAGAAAAAGCTATCCTACACCTTGGTCAGCGACCCCGACGACGCCCTCGCCCGCGCCACTGATTCGCTGGTCGAGAAATCAATGTACGGCCGCACCTACACCGGCCCGGCCCGGAGCGCCTACGTGCTGGAGCCCGACGGCACCGTCCTCGCCGTGGTGGAGAAGGTCGATACCAAGGACCACGCGGCGCAGCTGCGCGCGGTGCTAAAGGGGCTTTGAATTGGAATCGGAGTCGGCCGGCGGTCGCGGGGCTTGCCACGTCCGGTCGCGGGCCCTAGCCGATCCCTGTGGCTAAGCCGAAGCGTGAATCCCCGCCCGTCCCGCCCGCCGTCCCGCCGGCCGGGGGGCTCGGCTACTTGACCGCCGCCCTCGAGGCGCCCGTGAGTCCGGCGGAGGCGGCCCTGCGCCCGCTGTCGTTCGCGGACTTCGTCGGCCAGCCCCGCACCGTCGAACGCCTGCAGGTGATGGTGGGGGCGGCCAAGCGCCGCGGCGAGGCCCTCAACCACGTCCTGTTGTCCGGCCCCCCGGGCCTCGGCAAGACGACCCTCGCGTTCATTTTGGGCCAAGAACTGGGCCGCAACGTGCGCGTCACCTCGGGCCCGGTGATCGAGAAGGCCGGGGACCTCGCGGGGTTGCTGACGAACTTGGAGGAGGGCGACCTGCTGTTCATCGACGAGATCCACCGGATCCCGAAGGCCGTCGAGGAGTACCTGTATTCAGCGATGGAGGACTTCCGCCTCGACATTATGATCGATCAGGGCCCGAACGCGCGGAGCGTGCGGTTGTCGATTCCGCGGTTCACCCTGGTGGGCGCCACGACGCGCAGCGGCCTCCTGACCGCGCCGTTGCGCTCGCGGTTCACCCTCCAGACGCGGCTCGATTATTACGATCACGCGACCCTCGACTCGATCATCCGGAGGTCCTGCGGTCTGTTGTCGATCCCGGTGGAGCCGGGTGGCTCGGGGGAGATCGCGCGCCGCTGCCGGGGCACGCCGCGCATCGCCAACAACCTGATTCATTTCGTGCGCGATTACGCGCAGGAGCGGGCCGACGGCCGGGTGACCCAGGAGGTGGCGGCGCGGGCGCTGGAGCTGTTGGAGATTGATGCCGCGGGTTTGGATGAAATGGACAAGCGGATGTTGCGAGTGATGGCTGAGAACTACCGGGGTGGCCCGGTGGGGATCACGACCATCGCGGTGGCGGTGGGGGAGGAGGCGGAGACCCTCGAGGAGGTACACGAGCCATTTTTGATCCAGGAAGGGTACCTGCAGCGGACCCCGCAGGGTCGGGTATTGACGCCGCGGGGTTATCAGGCCGTGGGACTTCGCCCGCCGAGCGGCGAGCAGGGCACGTTGTTGCGGGACTGAGTTCTGGTCGGCGGGGAGGTGGGCTCGCGGGTCCGCCTCGCGCCGGGAATTTGCGCCCCGTTTGGACGATCCCGCAGGCGAGCTGTCAGGGGTCCGAATCCACCGCCTCGGATCGCTTGCCAGGCCGCGCCCGGGGTGTCGATAGACGCCGCGGGAGTGGGTACGAGCGCCAAGGCACCTTGGCTCGATGTAACTGGGGCGCGACCGCCGCAGGCCTAGCGAAGGCGGGACCTTAAAACTTCAGGTGCTTCACCGTCAGGCCGCGGTTGATCAGCTGCTTCAGCGAGTCGATGCCGATCCGCAGGTGGTCGGCCACGAAGTGCTCGTCCACGTGGCGGTCGCTCTCCGCCGTCTTGATCCCCTCCGGCATCATCGGCTGGTCGGACACCAGCAGCAGCGCGCCGGTCACGATCTCATTGTGGAAACCGGTGACGAAGATGGTCGCCGTCTCCATATCGATGCCCAGCGCCCGTATCTTGCGCAGGTACTGCTTGAACTCCTCGTCGTGCTCCCAGACGCGGCGGTTGGTTGTGTAGACCGTGCCCGTCCAATAATCCCGGTTATGGTCGCGGACGGTGGTCGAGATGGCCTTTTGCAGGGCGAAGGCGGGCAGGGCGGGCACCTCCGGTGGCAGGTAATCGTTGCTCGTGCCCTCTCCGCGGATCGCCGCGATCGGCAAAATCAGGTCCCCGAGGCCGGCCCGGTGCTTGAGCCCGCCACACTTGCCGAGGAATAGCACCGCCTTCGGGTGGATGGCCGAGAGCAGGTCCATGATCGTCGCGGCGGTCGCGCTCCCCATCCCGAAATTAATGATCGTGATGTTGTCCGCCGTGGCGCTCGGCATCGGCTTGTCGCGGCCTCGGACCGGCACGCGGTGCCACTGGGAGAACAAGTGGACGTAGCGGTCAAAGTTGGTGAGCAGGATGTACTCCCCGAACTCGGTCAGCGGCACGCCAGTGTACCGCGGCAGCCAATTCTGGACGATCTCCTCGCGGGTCTGCATATCGGAGGCTGGTGCGGAACCGGCCGCGGAGCACGCCAATTCCGGACGGCATGCTGGATTAGAAGAAGCCGTTGGCGATCACCCCCACGGCCGTGATGGGCCCGGTGTCGTCGAGATTGTCGATCGCGCGGTCGGCCTTCTTGAGGAGGGCGCGCGTTTCGCGAACGAGGGAGTCGTCCTTGAGGAGCTGGCCCAGGGTTCCGCGACCCTGCGCGAGCTGGTCGGAGATTTCGCGGAGGCTCGCGAGGGACGCCTTGAGGTCGTCGGCGGCCTTCTGGTCGTAGACGAGGGCGCCAAGAATGCCGCGCTTCACTTCAGCCACCAGCTCCTCCGCGCTGGCGAGGAAGCCGCGGGCCTGGATGGCCCCCTGCTTTAATTCGGCCACGCCGCCGAGGAGTTCGTCGGCGAGGCGGGAGTCGTTGAGCAGCCGGCCGAGGGTCCCCTCACCCCGATTCACCTTGTCGGTGATCTGCTGGAGGTCCGCGGTGGTGCGGCCGAGATTCTCCCGGTTCTCGTCGAGGATAGCGTCGACCTTTTGGAGCAGCCCGGGCTGGTTGCTGTCGCCGTTCAGGGCGGAGCCGAGGCCGCCGAGAGCGCCCTCGAGCTTGCGGCTCAGATCTCCGATCTGGCTCATCACGGCGTTGAGGTCGGCGGTCGCGGCCGTACGGATCTCCGCGCCGGCGAAGGGAAAGCTGCGGGGGCAAGTTGTTTCATACGAGATGCCCGCTCGGCCGTGGAATCCCGTTGCGCGCGGGGTGGGAGCTCTGGCAATCCGGGTCGATGCCTTCGTTGCGATCCGCCATTTTCGCTTCCGGGCGTGAGGAGGCAGGATGCGCCTGAGCGGAGGCGTGGCTCGCGGAATCCCGCTCGCGGTACCCCCCGGCGACCGGGTGCGGCCCGCCACTGACGGGATGCGGCAGGCCATCTTTTCCAGCCTCGCTACCCTCGTGCCGGGCGCGACCTGCCTCGACTTGTTCGCGGGCACCGGTTCCTACGGCCTCGAGGCGCTCAGTCGCGGGGCCGCCAAGGTGGTGTTCGTCGAGCGCAACCCCAAGGCCATAGCCTGCTTGCGCCGCAATCTAGCCGCTGTGGAACGTAGTCTTGGCACGCCTCTGGAGGCTGCCGGCCGGGCCATCGTCGTGGCCGGGGATGCCACGACCTTCACGCCGCCCGGCGACGCCCCGGACCTTGTGTTCATCGATCCACCCTACGAACTGATCCCGGAGTTGGCGCCCGCCCTCTTTGCCCGCTTGGCCCCCCTCCTAACCCCGAAACCAGACGCGGTCGTCGTGCTGGAGTATCCCGGGGAACTGGAACTGGCGCCGGACGGCTGGGTGCTCCGCAAACGACTCGGCCACGGGGCCCGCCAGCCCACGGCCGGTTTCTTCCGCCGCCCGCCGCCTCCCGTGGCCTGACCGCGCCGTCAGCTCGTGGGATTCGCCTAGGACGGCAGTCGTCCCTCCCAAGCCTGGGGCTTCCTCCGTTGCCCCCCCCCGATGAGCACTGCCGCGCGCCCGGCGCCCGCGCGGGCGGGCCAGCCGCTGGACCTGCGCTTTGGCGTGGAGCGGGTCGACGGGGCGGTGTTCGCGCTCGGCGAGGTGATGGACGCGTTCGCGCACCTCGTAGCCTTCGACGCGGAGCGCTCCGGCTTCGCTCACCTGCATCCGGTCGTAACCGGACCGGCGCGGCCCGGGCCGGCCCCGCGGACGGAACTCGACTTCAAGCTGACCATCCCGCGCGCCGGCCGTTACACCATCTGGGTGCAACTGAGCCTCGAGGGCCTCGAGATATTCGTCCCGTTTCAGTTGGAAGTGAAATGAACCCTCCCGGCCGGGCTGGGGCGGGCCGGGGGCGTTCGTCGCGGCCGGACTGCTGGCGGGCGCAGGCGCCGTGGCCGCTGTTCTGCGCCTTCCTGCAGCGATTCCAGATCCGGCCAGAGGAGCGGGAACTGGCCGCCGCGGATGAAACCTCGCGGCGCTGGGTGGTCCGCGGGCCGGCTTGCCCGGTCTCGTTGGCCGCGATCAGGGCCAAGGCCGACTCCGGGGGCGGAAGCATCCGTTTATCGGGTGTAACCGCGGGGCGGGTTCGCGCGCCCTTCCCGGAGTGGCCCTTTTCCTCCCCTTCGCCCGATGTCCGGCAACGAGCCCATTGACCCGGGGTGGATCGAACAGGTGCGGGCGCGGGATCCAGCGGCCGAGCCCCCGCGGCCCTGAGATCGCCGGCGGAGCGTGGGAAAGTAGATCCCAGGCCGTGGTCCGGACAGGTGAGGGGTGGTGCCGGCCCTGCGGCTGGGAGGATCCGAACACCTCGCCCCCTTTCGGGGGGTAGGGCCCTGTGCGCCTCTGGTTGCCGTCCGGTCGGGGGATGGCGGCTTAGGATTTGACGCGTGCCCGGCAAAGCTGGTTTCGAAGGGGTCGCCGTTAACCCCTAACCCCCCAAAAAGTAATAGTAAATGAATGCCAAAGAAGTGCTGGGCGCCTTGCTGATCATCGCGGGCGCTTTTTCCTCCCGGGCGGGCGACGCCGCCCCCATCAACCGCGTACTCGCGGTGCTCGAGGTCGAATCCGAGGATCCATCCGGTTACGCGCACTGGATCGGCGAGGGCAACAAGGTCGCGAAGGAGAAGCTCGGGATCGACAAGTACCAGCAGGTGCTGCAGGGCGTCTACGAGGCCGAGAAGGGCACCCGGAAGCTCTGGGTCGTGCGGAGCGCGGAGTCGGTGGCGCAGCTCACCAAGAACTCCGCGGCCCTCGCGGACGATTTCCGGCGCCAGAAGCTGTACGAGCATTTCAACCCGATCCGGAAGACGCACGGGATGGTCCTCTACCAGGGCCTGCGCTATGAGCGCAGCGTGCCCAACGGCCACGCCCTGGTCACGCGAATGAACGTTACCGACGAGGCCGCCTACGTCGCCGCGGCCACGGAGCTGCGGGCGGCGTACGACAAGGCGGGGTTCAAGGACATCACCTTCAGCATCTACCGGGTGATCGCCGGCCGTACGGACTTCACGCACGTCACCTCCCTGACGGCGCCTTCCGCCGACCGGCTGGCGGAATTCCTGGACGCGGCCCAGCGCGATGCCGGAGTGCGCGAGTGGCTGGCGAAGGCGGGCGAGTTCCGCTCGGTGGTGTCGAACGCGACGCACCGGAACATCACACCCTGACCTGGCACCTGGCGAACCGGGTGGTGCGCGCGGTCTTCCCCGCGCGCGCCCTCCCTCCCCTGATGCCATCCAAGGTGCTGATCATCGTCGGCGAGGCCACGGAGACCGTGGATACGCTGTATCCGTATTACCGGCTGCAGGAGGGCGGGTTCGAGCCGGTGGTGGGATGAGGCCTGGTTCTCCCGGCGCCGTCGACTCGAGGTGGCCGGCCGCCCGGTGTGGTTCGCGGCCCCGGAAGCGGTGATCCTGCACAAGCTGCGTTTCTTCCGCGAGGGTGGCGGGGAGAAACACCTCCTCGACATCCGCGGGATCCTCGCGGTCGGCCCCGCCGAACTGGACCGGCGTGCGCTGGAAGAAGACGTGGCGCGGCAGGGGTTGACCGCGGAATGGCTCCGGGCGAGCCGCCCGTGAAGCCCCGTGCGCCCGGCGTTCACCGGACCTGCGCGCTCACCCCGGCCGTGCGGAGGGCGTCCAGCACCTCGGCCACGTGCGCGGGCCCGCGCGTCTGCAGGAGCAGCTCCACCTCGGCCTCCCGGCCCGGCGCCGCGGCGCGGCGGGCCGCGCCGCTCAGAAGCGGCCCGTCAGGCTCAGGGTGTAGGTCCGCGGCGGCTGGTCCCGCGTCACCAGCATCGGGGCGTTGCCCAGGTTGGTGATCATCAGGTCCGCGAGGTACTTGCCCCAGCGGTAGGACACGCCGGCGTCGAAGCTGCGCTGGGTGCGGGGCACCCGGGTGAGCCCGAGGCCGGTGACTTGCGCGTAGAAGGGGCCGATCACGGCGAGGCCGGCCTTGGCCTCGAACTCCCGGTCGCGGCCGGCGGGGAAGCTCTGCTTGAGGAAGAGGTTGCCGTTCCATTCCGGCGCGAAACGCAGCGGGATGCGGCCGGGGTTGTTGGTGGCGAGGGTCCAGCCCATCGCGTTCTGCTGGCCGCTGAAGGCCTGGCTGGTGTCCATCGCGGTGTAGTTCGCGATCACGCTCAGGCGGTCGGTCAGGCTGCCGAACGCGCTCAGCTCCCAGCCCTTCGACCCCGCGCCCTGCACCTCGCTCTGGGTCCCGATGTTCACCGTGCGTCCCTGCGAGATGCCGGGCGCGAGGATGTTCACCACGCTGCCCGCGCGGGTCATCCGCCACGCCGCGAGCGAGAACGACAGGCGGCCGCGCAGCAGCTCGCCCTTCACGCCCGCCTCGTCGAGCTCGGTGTTCGGGCTGACGGTGAAGAACTCGTTCGCCCGCGGGTCGCCCGCCAGCAGCCCGTTGTAGCGCTGGATGGTGCGGGTGGCGTCGTTCTGCACGCTGTGCACCGCGTAGACGGCCAGGCCGGGCCGCACCTTCACGGTCAGGCCGTAGCGGAACGAGTTCAGCGTGGTGTCGCCGCCCGCGGTCGCGAGGCCGGTGACGAGGTTGGTGGTGGTGGTCTTGTCGCGGTCCGAGCGGAGGCCGCCCGTGAGCACGATCCGGTCCCGCCACAGGCCGAGGTCCTGCTGCACGTACTGGCCGAGGCTGTAGCCGGCGGTGCGGTTGTAGCTGGAGCGGCTGAGGTTGCTGACCTTCCGCCCGGCGTAGTAGCTCCGCGCGTTGCCGGAGGCGCCGATGGCGGCGAGGTTGAGGAAGTTGAAGGGCGCGTCGGGGATGCCCGCGTAGTTGGCGGTGGTGGTGCCGGTGTCGCCGTAGGAGTAGCCGACCAGCGTCTCGCCCGTGAACCACTCCCGGAACGCGTACTTCGCGACGAGGTCGCCCTGCGCGGTGGAGCCGTGCGTGCCCGTGATATTGCCGAGGTACTGGGAGGGCGGGTTCGTCACGAGGTTGTTCTCGGCCGCGTAGCTGAAGCTGCGCTGGCCGAGGTAACGGAGGTTGCCGACCTGGCGGAAGAAGAGTTGCGGCGAGAACTGGTGCGTGAGGAACAGGGTGCCGGCGGCGTTGCGCTGGCGGTCGACGTTGTCCGGCCCGATGAGGTTGAAGTCGTAGGGCAGGCGCAGCGCGGTGATGGGGTCGGTGTCGCGGTCGAACTGCGGGATCAGGCGCCGCGCCTTCTCCGGGTAGATGGCGAACCCGTGGCCCTCGTCGCGGGAGGGGGTGGTGAAATCGAGCAGCTCGGAGGCGAGCACCAGCTCGGTCCGGCGGCCCAGCTGCCACCGGAACGAGGGGTAGAGGGCGCGGTTCCGGAACTCATTGAACTTGATGTAGTCGTCGCCCTGCTGGAAGGCGCCCGCGACGCGCGCGGCGAAGCGGTCACTGCGGCCGAACGAGGTGTTCGCGTCGAATTCCGCCCGGTGCAGCACGGCGTCGAGCTCGTTCCAGCGCAGCGCGTACTTCACCTGGCCGCCGTCACGGCCCGCCGCGGGCTTCTTCCAGATGTAGTTCAGCAGGCCGGTGCCGCCGGCGCGGCCCTGCACCGCCGAGGGCGGGCCCTTCACAATCTCGAGGCGCTCGTAGCCGACGAGGTCGCGCTTGTAGTTCCCCATCCGCACGCCGTCGGCCAAGATCGAGCCGTTGGTCTCGAAGCCGCGCAGGTTCACGCCGTCGCCCGAGCCCGCGTGCCGGTTGCGCACGTAGACGTTGGCCGCGTAGCGGAAGGACTCGTCGAACGAGGTCGCCCCGATGTCGGCCCAGAACTCCTTCGTCACGATGTCCACGGTCTGCGGGATATCGATCAGCGCGGTGTTGGTGCGCGTGGCGGTGGAGGCGGTCGTGACGCGGTAGCCGCGCGAGGCCTCGGCGGTGACCTCGAAGGGCTTCAGGGTGATGGTCTCACCGGTGGCGGCCGGCGCCGGGGCGGGCGGCGTGCTGGGCGCGGCGGCCCAGGCGAGGGCGGGCGCGAGGACGATTGGCAGTAGGCGGAGGGTGCGCAGGGTCATCGTGGGGTAGGGTTCGGGGGAAGCGCATCGTTTGCCGCGCCGAGGTCAACGTTCCGGGAACGGTCCCTTGTGCGAACCGGACCGTTGGTGTTCCGAGCCAGGCGGGCGGGTCAGGGGCCGGGCAGGCGATCGATGACGCTCAGGCCGGGGATCATCTGGAAGTGTGCGTCGCGGGTGAGCAGGGTGGCGCCGGCGTGCAGGGCGTGGGCTGCGAGCAAAAGGTCCGCCGCGGGCAGGACGTGGCCGCGCCGGTCGAGTGACCACGCGAGCTGGGCGGCGTGGGCCCAGATTTCCGGGCTCGTCGCGATCAACCGCATCGCGGCGAACCGTTCCCGGAAACGCTGCAGGGTGCCCGGGTCACGCAGCCCGCGGCAAATCTCGAGTTCCACCACGCCGCAGGTCGCGAACTCCCAATCGTGGCGCTCGATGCCGGCCGCGAATTCCCGGAACGGGTCCACGCCGGCGCGCAGCGCTCCGATGTAGATGTTACTGTCCGGCAGGATCAGCGGTTCCATAACGCACCGGGGCCTCCGCGGCGTGCGGCACGACGGCGGATTCGTCGGGGAGGGAAGCCGGGTCGAATGAGGCCTGCAATTCCTCGGCCGTCAGCCCGAGGCCGGCGGAAAACAGCTCTTTCATCCGATGCCGCCGCGCCAACTCCTTCAGCGCGATCTCGACGGCCGCGGTCTTGGTCTTTGCCCCTGTGACCCGCATCACCCGTTCCAGCACCTCCTCGTCGATGTGCATCGTCATCTTCATCCGCGGAGGACGTATGGGCGGGCAGCCATACCGCAAGAGCGAAGTATGGCTCCGTTGCCATACCCGGTGGATGGAGCCGAGGTTTGCGGCGCTCACGTCTGGTTGGGCGTTGGTGGATAGAGATTAACGTCGGGGTTCGGGCGGCGCGAAGGGTCCGGGAGAAAATCCCAACCACCGCCGGAGCCAGTATCAGGCTGGAGCGCGATCAAAGGCCGGTGGCCCCCCGCATGCTGGCGCGGTTCGCGGCCGCCCCCCGGAGTCGACCGCGGCGCGGGCAGCCTGCGGGCGCCTTCCCCGCCGGGGCTGCGCCGCCGCCCAGTTGACGTCCCGCGCCGCTGCGCCTTGCTCGCGGTTCACCGTGCCCCGCCCCCGGATCCCCTCCGCTGCGCCCCCACCTCCCCGTCGCGCCCGTCATCGCTTGGCCCTCGGACTCGGCCTCCTCGCGCTCGCCGCGCAGGCCGGGGCCGGTGCGCCGGGATTCACGGACCCGGCCCCGCCGGAGGTCGCGCCCGGCGCCCCGCCGCCGCCGGTGGCCGCCGCCGCTAATCCGGACGTGGTGTCCCGCGCCGCGCCGCGGCCGCTGGCGCCAGGGTCGCGGGTCGCGGATTGGCCTCACTTCCTCGGCCCGGCGCACAACCAGACCTCCCCGGAGACCGACCTCTGCGCCACGTTCCCGGCGGGCGGGCCCGACTTGGTCTGGGCGATGCCGAAAGGCGAGGGTTTCGCGGGCCCGGTGATCGCGGGCGAGCGGCTGGTCCTGTTCCACCGGGTGGGCGGGGAGGAGGTAGTGGAATGCCTCCACGCGCTCGACGGGCGGCGTTTCTGGCGCGTGGCCTACCCGACCACCTACCGCGACCGCTACGGCTACAACTCTGGCCCGCGGGCCAGCCCGGCGATCGCCGGCGGGCGCGTGTTCACGTTCGGGGCCGAGGGGCACCTGCATTGCATCGACCTCGCCTCCGGCCGCATCGAGTGGCGCCGCGACCTGCACACCGAGTTTCGCGTGCCCCGCAATTTCTTCGGCGTGGGGGCGAGCCCGCTGGTCACGGGCGACGTCGTGATCGTGCAGCTCGGGGCGCCCGGCGGTCCCGGGGTGGCCGCCTTCGACGTCACGACGGGCCGCCTGCGGTGGGGCGCCGAGCGCGAGTGGGGGCCGAGCTACGCGACGCCCGTGCCGGCGACTTGGGGCGGCCGGCCGCGGGTGCTGGTCTTCGCCGGCGGGGAGAGCCGCCCGCCGACCGGCGGCCTGCTGGTGCTCGATCCCGCCACGGGCGCGATCGACGCGCGTTTCCCTTGGCGCGGCACGCGCTACGAGTCGGTCAACGCGGCCGCGCCCCTGGCCCTCGCCGAGGGCGTCTTCGTCTCGGAGTGCTACGGGTCCGGCGGGGCGCTGGTGACGGCGGCGCCGGACGGATCCGCCGTGGCGGCGTGGACCAACCCCGCGTTCGGCGTGCACTTTATGACTGCGGTGCGGCTGGGCGACCTGCTGTGCGGCGTGCACGGGCACGGACCGCAGGATGCGGAGTTCGTGGCGGTGGAGGCGGCGACGGGCCGCGAGGTGTGGCGGGACCAGCCCATCTGGACGGAGACCGTGGCCGAGGCGCGGGGCCCGCGGGAGATCCGCACGGGGCTCTTCCGCGCGTCGCTGCTGGTGGCGGATGGCGGGGTGCTGGCGCTGGGCGAGTTTGGCCACCTGGCGCGGCTCGGGATCTCGCGGGCGGGGCTGGTGGTGCGGGAGCGGGCGTGGCTCTTCGCGGCGACGGAGACGTGGACCCCGCCGGTCCTGAGCCGGGGCCTGCTCTACGTCTGCCAGAACACCCGTGACGCGGTCGCCGGGACGCCGCCCCGCCTCCTCTGCTACGACCTGCGCGCCGACTGACCGCGCGGGTCTTTTTTTGAGACCAAGGCCCCACGCTTGTCTACCGCCCTGAGCCTGACGGGATGGAGGAACAACCCCGCGTCGGCTGATGCACATCCTCGGACTCGCCTGGCAGGACGCCCTCGTCGTCGGCCTCTACCTGGTCGCGATGCTGGCGATCGGCGTCTGGTTCAAGTGGCGCGAGGCGCACCGCAACACCGAGGAGTACCTGCTCGGCAACCGCGGCATGCCGTGGTGGCTCGTCGGTATCGCCTATCTGATGACGCTGCTCAGCACCAACTCCCTCGTGGCGGTGCCGGGCGAGGCGTACAACCACGGGCTCGCGCTCGCGCTGCGCTACTTCCTCGCGCCGTTCATCGGCATCGCGATCTTCTACCTCTTCATCCGGTTCTTCTTTCGCAGCCGCGTCTTCACGCCGTTCACCTACCTCGAGGAGCGCTTTGACCGGCGGGTGCGCGCGCTCGGCAGCGTGTTCTACGTCGTCATCCGGCTCTTCTACCTCGCGCTGGTGCTGTACTCGTCGGCGCTGGTCCTGCGTGGCGTGGCCAACTGGCCGCTGGCACAGTCGATCCTGATCATCGGGGTGATTGGACTGATCTACGTGTATCTCGGCGGGGCGAAGGCGCTGCTCTGGGCGGACTTCGTGCAGTTCGGGCTGCTCGTCGGCGGACTGGCGTTTGTCATCACGGTCTGCATCCAACGCGTCGACGGCGGCGCGGCCGGCATCGTGCGCTACGCCCTCGATCACGGCCGTGGCTTCGAGGCGATGGAGCAGCCCTCGTTCTACGCGCTCGACGCCTTCGTGCGGCTCAACCTCTGGCTGATGCTCTTCGTCACCGTCACCGACCGGCTCTTCTACGCGAGTTCCGACCAGCTCGCGGTGCAGCGACTGCTCAGCACCGCCTCCTACCGCCAGGCCGAGCGCTCCTACTGGTTCAGCCAGTTGCTCACGTTGCCGACGCTGCTGCTGCTCTGGTTCATCGGCCTGGCGATCTTCGCCTTCTACGGGCAGAACCCGCCGGCGGGCGGGAAACTCGCCGGCGACACCGCGCTGTTCCGCTTCGTCACCACCGAGCTGCCGCCGTTCGTGCCCGGGCTCTTCGTGGCCGCGATCCTCGGGCTCATCATGTCCACCCTCGACGCCGGCTTCCACAGCCTCGCCACCGTGCTGGTGAAGGACGTTTACCACGTCTTCATCAACCCGGCTGCCGACGAGCGCCGGCAGATGCAGCTCAGTCGCCTCCTGATTCTCGTCATCGGGTTCGTCGCGATGGGCATCGCCCTGTTGATGGCGCTGACCTCGGACAAAGTCGCCAACTCCTTCATCGAGACGCAGGTGTTCTGGATCTCGTTCCAGGGACTGCTGGCGATGGTGTTCCTGATCGGCGTGACCTCGTGTCGCGTCACCGCGGGCGACATCCTGCGCGCCTTCGGCGTGGCCTTCGTGGTCACGTTGATCACGACTTGGTTTTATCTCCGGAGCCGCGGCACGGAGCGGCCGATGAGTTTCCTCTTCGTGGCGATCCCGGGCGAGGTGGCGCTGCTGGTCTTCGGCTACCTGCCGGCGCTGTGGCGGAAACGCCTCCCGCCGGAGAAGACCGCAGGGCTGACGCTGTTCACGCTGGAGAGAAAGTAGGTGGGAAGCTTCAGTCGAGGGGCGGAATTTCCGCCAGAACCTTGCGCAACCGCTCACCTGTTCCATGCAGAGCGCACCACTCTTCGACATAGCGCATGTCGAGGCTCTCCGGCCCCTGCACCGCGAGCACATCGCGCGCGTCGTCCAGATCCTTGCTCCGCCCCCAGCGCAGCTTCTGGACGATCACGTCTTCCGGCGTAGGCAGCCAAGTGCAACGGTTGAGCATGGGAACAAACACCTGCCGTCGCCGGCTGAATTCCGACTGCACGAAGGGATCGGGAAAGGTCTCAAAGATTTCGATCTTAAAGGGGGGGGCCGCCCGGGATCGACCGACGTGGCGGCGACCCCACGTGATCGTGTCGAAAACAATCTGGGGATCGAATTCCACCCAAGGGGCGAGGGCTGCGGCGAGTCGCTCCACTCCACCGGGCGCTTCGATCGACACCAGCAGATCGACGTCGCGGGTGGAACGGGGCACGCCGTACGCACCCGCGGCAATGGCGCCCACCGCCATGAAGTCGATTCCCGCCGCCTCGGCGGACTCGATCACCTTGAGGGCCAGTTCCTCGAGCCTCACGGGGCAGTTGGCTTGTCCGAACGATAGAAGCCGTGATCGCGGGCACGGTCCATGCGTCCCATCCAGCGGCGAACCTCGACCCAGCCGGCCGCTTCGTCGCGCGTGTTGAGCCGATGCATGGCACCGCCCAGCATCATCCCGAACATGTGGTTGGAAAGATCGAAGACATCATTCAACCGCTGCTGGATTGTGAGCTGGCGCGCCCGCCGGATCTGCTCCCGATAGATGTCGTTCTGGAGTGCCCGCAGAGCGGCAGGGGCGTCAAGGCGGTGGGTCATGCCGGGCAGCGTGGTTGGTGCACGGTTCTTCCGCAATCCTTCAGGAAATCGTGCACCGCGAAAACTCCCTCGGTCGGAGAAAGCCTTCGGGCTGATGCGACTCGCGGAAAGGGACGGGTCCTTGCATCTCGGCCGCGCCGGCGCCCATTGGTCTCAAAAAAAGGCCTTCGCTCGGCCGTTGGCGCCGGCCGCGGGTGTGCGACGTTCTCCGCCGTTCGCGGCACGGGATTCCCTGCCACCCTGCGTCGCCGCTCCCTCACCCATGCCCCGTGTGTCCCCCAGTTCCGCCCCTTGGCCGACCCCGCACGTCGGGCCGACGCGCCGCCGGTTCCTCCAAGGCGCGTTGGCGGCGGGGCTGGCGGCGCTGCCGGGGGGCACGCGATCGCGGCTACACGCGGCGGCCGCGACGGGAGCGGCTCCCGCGGGCCGCGAGGATCGAGCCGAGGTGCTCATCATCGGCGCCAGCCTGGGCGGCGTGGCCGCAGCGTTGGCGGCGGTGCGGATGGGGCGAACCGTCATTCTCACTGAGGAAACCGCCTGGATCGGCGGCCAGGCCATCACGCAGGGCATCCCGCTCGATGAACATCCGTGGGCGGAGGACTACGGCCGGCAGCACGTCGATCGGCTCGGGCATCAGCAAGCCGACGGAGTCGCCCCCCGCGGGCACCGTCGCCGCGGCCTTGATCTCCCGCAGCACCTCGGTGCCGACGCCGACGCGCGCCGAGACCAGACCCTGCCGTTTCAGCTGGTCGAGCGCGCAGCGGAGCGTCCTTCGGCTGACCCGGACTTGTTCGCAGAGCGCGCGCTCCGTCGGCAGCCAGCCGCGGCACTTCCCGGAGGTGATTTCCTCCCGGATGGCCCGCGCGACCTGCTCGACGACC
>VHCI01000083.1 GCA_016871775.1 Verrucomicrobiota bacterium
CGCTCGTCCGCGCCCTCCTCGCCGCCGGCGCCCGGCCCGGCGCCAACCACTACGGCGAGACGGATCTCCAGTCGGCGTGCGTCCACGGCGGCGCCGAGACCATCGGGCTCCTCCTCGCCGCAGGCGCCGACCCGCAAGCCGCCGGGCCCGGCGGAGTTCCGCTGCTGCTGCTCGCCGCCAAATCCGGCCGCGCCGACGCCGTGCGGCTGCTCCTCGAGCGCGGCGCCTCGGTCGCTTCGACCGAATCCGATCAAGGGCAGACCGCGCTGATGTGGGCCGCCGCCGAGGGGAACGCCGACGCGATGCAGGTGCTCCTGCGCGCGGGTGCCGAGGTCGACGCGAAGTCCCGGGGCGGTTTCAACGCGCTGCATTTCGCCGCGCGCCAGGGTCAGCTCGTCGCCGCGAAGCTGCTGCTCGCGCACTCCGCGAAAGTCGACGCTCCGGCGGGCGAGGAAGGCGACGGTCCCACCGCGCTCGGGCTCGCCGTGACCAACGCCCACTTCGAGCTCGCCGCCATGCTCCTCACCTCCGGCGCGAATCCGAACCACCGTTGGCGCGGCCACGCCGCGCTTCACGTCCTCACCTGGGTGATGCGCCCCGGCGTCGGCACCAACGATCCGCCGCCAAAGGGCTCCGGCCGGCTCGACCGGCTCGACCTGCTCCGGGAACTCGTCCGCCACGGCGCGGACGTCAACCTCCGCATGGAGTCCCGCCGCGCCAACGGGCTCCGCACCCAGCTCAACCTGAAGGGCGGCACGCCGTTCCTTCTCGCCGCGCGGACGGCCGACGTGGAGATGATGCGCCTCCTCGTCGAACTCGGCGCCGATCCGCGCGCGGCCAACGAGGACGGCACGACGCCCCTGCTGGCCGCCGCCGGCGTCGGCGTGCACTCGCCCGAGGAGGACCCCGGCACGATCCCCGAGGTCGTCGAGGCGGTCCGGCTCGCCGTCGAACTCGGCAACGACGTCAACGCCGTCGATCGCCGCGGCGAGACCGCCCTCCACGGCGCCGCCTACAAGTACGCCGCCCCGATCGTCCCGTACCTCCTGGGCAACGGCGCCCGCATCGAGGTCTGGAACCGCAAGAACGCGAACGGCTGGACTCCCCTGCGCATCGCCACCGGCGTGCATCGCACGATGAACCTGCGGAGTTCACCCGAGACCGCGGAGGCCCTGCGCCAGATCATGCAGGCCGCCGGCGTTTCGACGGAGCTGGAGCCAGAGACCAACATCAGCGGCGCCACGAATTGAAGGCGCCCCCCGCGTGGCAGCGGCTTGAACCGGAGAATTCACCCGTGAATTCAGCCCGGGACATGAGCCACAGCGCGGCGGAGCCGCAACCAAATCCACGCGCCAGTGCGGAGAGCCGAAAAAAACGGAAGAGTGTGATTGATGCGCCTTGATCCCGCTCGCCAAAAGCCGGCGCAAACGAGGCGTGCCCCACTCCCTCACTCCATTCCTCCCGTCTCAATACCCCATCGCCTTCGTGTCCGGCAGCCGGGGATCGGCCGCGCCGTGGCGAAGGCCCGTCTTCGGATCGATCCAGATTGTCTCGGCCTCGCCTTGTGAGCCTTTCTCGACGACCTTGTGCCCGCGGGCGCGGAGCGCAGCGGCCGTCTCCGCGGAGATCGCGTTGCGTTCGTGCGCCAGTTCGTCGGGCAGCCATTGGTGGTGCATCCGCGGCGCCGCGACCGCCTGCATCACGGGCAGCCCGAAATCGGCCACGTTGGTCACGACCTGCAGGACGGTGTTGATGATCGTCGGACCGCCGGGACTGCCGGTGACGAGCAGCAGCCGGCCGTCGCGGAAGACGAGCGCGGGCGTCATCGACGACAGCGCCCGCTTGCCCGGCGCGATCGCGTTGGCCGATCCCTGCATCAGGCCGTGCGCGTTCGGCTCGCCGACCTTCGCCGCGAGGTCGTCCATCACGTTGTTCATGAGCAGGCCCGTGCCGGGGATGGTCACGCCGCTGCCGAACCCGTTGCGCAGCGTGTAGGTGTTCGCCACCGCGTTGCCCGCGGCATCGACGATCGAGAAGTGCGTGGTCTCGGTCGACTCGCGCGGCCCGAGCCCCGGCCGCACCATGGCGCTCGGCGTGGCGCGCCCCGGATCGAAGTCCGCCATCCGCCCCGCGAGGTACTTGCGCTCGAGCATCCGCGCCAGCGGCATCGACACGAACGCCGGATCGCCGAGGTACTCTATGCGATCGCAGAACGCGCGCCGCATCGCCTCCGCGAACAGGTGGTGCTTCGCCGCCGAATCGCGCCCAAGCGCGCGCACGTCGAACGGCTCGATCATCGCCAGCATCTGCAGGAGCGTGACTCCCCCCGAGCACGGCGGCGGCAGCACCACGACCTCGTGGCCGCGATACGAGCCGCGCAGCGGCGTCCGCTCGATCGCCCGGTAGCCGCGCAGATCGGCGAGCGCGATCGTGCCGCCGTTCTCGCGCATCGCCGCGTCGATCCGCCGCGCCGTCCCGCCCTCGTAAAACCCCTCCCGGATCCGACCCCCCTGAAGATCCAGTTTCCTAGCAGTTGGCCATCCAGCCCATCCGCCAGAGGAGAAATATTCCGGCGGCGAGTAGCCGGACGCGGAGGTCGAACCGGCGCTCGAGATACTCGTAGGCAGAAATCACGCCGAGCCGCCGGTAGAGCGGAAGCACCACGTGAAAAACGTAAGGATACAGCAGCAGCCAACTGGCTGAGCCGCTGCTAGGAAACTGGATCTTCAGGGGGATCGGATCCGGGAGGGGTTTAAGGATGCGCCCCGCTTCACACGCCCGCCCTGTCACCGCACCGCGAGGTCGAGAAAGCCAATCTCCGCGGCGACGCCCGCCTGCAGCACCACTTCCACCGTGTTGCCGGCTTCGCGCAGCGCATCCCGCGGCACGCGCCAGGCGCGCAGGACCGCCTCGCTGGCCGGCGTGGCGAGCGGGTCGGCATAGGGTTCGGAAACGTCATCTACGGGTTCGAGCTCCCGCCCGTTGAACCGCACGGTCACCCGGCGGCCACCCCAGGGGTCGGAGAGTTCCAAGCGCAAGCGCCCCGGCTCGCGCCACCCCCCCTCCGGCGCCGCGAGGTCCAACGCAAACGTCGAGGTCTTCCCGGCCGCCAATCGCCGCTGCCGCGCAAACTCCGAAGGCTGGCTGGGCGGGTTGCCCGACAGCGAAAGAAAATAGTGCTGCGGCTGCCGCGCCACCCACGCGGCGTCCTTGAGCTTCGCCAGCAACGCGAACGGCGGCGCCGCCGGGGCCGGCCCGAGGTTCCGGTAGTAGGCGAAATTGAAGAGCGAGATGCCCGCGGCCCCCCGCCGGTAGGCGAGATGCGCCGCGGTGGTGAATTGCGCCGTGGTCATCAGCCGGTAACCCGCCTGCTCCTCCGTCCCGTCGAGCAGGGCCCTCCGCTCGGTCCGGCGGCCGCCACTCGCGAACGTGAGTTCGAGGTAGAGCGGCAGCGCGGGAACCAGCCGGTGCATCGCAGCCAGGTCCGTCTGCTGCTCACTGATGTAGTGGCAACTCAGATTCGCCCAGTCCACGCCCGCCTCCGCCCACGCTGGCAAATCGATGCCCAGCGGGGCATGGCCCGACAGGCGCGACGGGATGCGCACCCCGAGGGAGCGACGGCCGCCGTCGCGCCGGGTCCGCTGGTCCAGCGCCGCCCGAACCTCCTTGATGAAGGCCAGCATGATCGCGCGCCGCGCCTCCACCGTCACCTCCTCCAGGCGGAAGTACGCCGACCACCGCATGAAATCCAACTCCAGGCCATCCAGGTCGTAGCCACAAAGCTCCCGGATGAAACCCAGCTTGTAGGCCGGGACCTCCGGGCGGGCCCAATCCCAGATGCGCGCCGTGCGGAGCGCGAAGCGGGTCGATGAGTGGGCGGCATAGGCCAGCTTCTCCGTCCAGGACGACAGGGCCACGTACTCGCGGGGATCCGGCTTGAGCTGCCACTCCGGCCGTTCGAGCAACACCCGGCTCTGGGACGCCATCGCGCCCAATCCCAGCGGCACGTTCGCGCCGCGGAGTTCGCCGCGCCCGAACGCGCGCAGGACATCCCACGCTTCGGCGCCATGATAGTCGTTGAGCCGGAGCGACACGTACGGCGACATTCCCGCCGCGCGGCTCGCGGCGACAAAATCGGCCACCAGATCGCCGCCGTCCCGCATGTATTGACCGATTGGATCCGGTTCACGCGCGGAGACAGTCTGGAACCACCGGTAGTGTTCCTTCGCCGGATACTGCCGGCTCCGCCACCACGGCACCCAACCGTTGCCGGGCTGCAACAGATGGATGTCGGCGCCGCCCGCCTCGGCAATCGCCGCCTGCAGCCGGGCGGGAACTGAAGCGCCTTCCACCCCGGCCGGCGGCGCATGGATCAGGTTGACCGCATCGTTGCTGAAGAGGACGCGGGGCGCCGCCCGCCCGACGGCGCCCAGCACCAGCATCACCAGACTCGCGGCGAGCCAACGACCCCTCATGGCAGGCCGAACTTCCGCCGGAAGAACTGCACCATCGCCAATTCAGGATCCCCCGCGATGTCCGCGACGTGCACGTAGTGGCATTCAAGGCCGAGGCCAGCCATGGCGGCCTTGAGCTTGTGCCCGAAGATCGGGTGATGCATGCCCTGTCCGCGCTTGGCTGCCGCCGGCAGCGGCGCATCCGGCTCCGTGTAACTGGCAAAGACCGGCGGATCGTCGCGCGTGAGGTGCGAGAGGGGCGACATCCGCTCGAACTGCGGACGCAGCGCAGGATCGTTCAGTTCCGCGTGTGACTTCACGCCGAAGGCCGTCGGGAAGACCCCGTGCTGAAACGCCGCCTCGCCGATCCACTCGCGGATCACAAACGGGTTGATGGTGCACTGGCCGTTGACCGAGCCCACGCAGGTGAGCCGGGTGGATTCGCGGGCGACCGGATCGCGGCTCTTGGGGTCGGCCAGGTCGGGATGAAAGCCGAGCCAGAGGGACATGATCGCTCCCGCGGACGCGCCGTAGGCCGCCACCCGTTTCGGATCGAGGTTCCAGGCGGTGGCCCGGGAGCGCAGGAACTGCACCGCTCTGGCCCCATCCATGAACTGCGCCGGCAATGGCGCACTCGCCGTGAACCGGTAGTTGACGGCCGCCACGGAGATCCCGGCCTCGAGGCAGGCCCGGAGGGTCTCGTCGTGAATGTCGCGCTTGTCCCCGATCTTCCACGCGCCTCCGTGAAAGAACACCACCCAGGGAGCCGGCCCGGACGAGCGCGCGATCCAAAGATCGAGGAAGTTCCGATCATGCGGACCGTAGCGGACGTCGGACAGATGCGGCAGGAGGCGTGACTCGGCGGGAACGGGCCGGCCGGCCGTGGCCGCTTCGACGATGGCCCGCTCGCGCCGCGCCTGCTGCTCGCGGCTGCGTTGCGGCAGGTCTCCCTGGTACTGCCAGGCCTCGGCCGCTGTGAGGCGGCCATCGCGATCGGCATCCGCCTCCGGAAACCGGAGCAGCCAGCGCCGCAGGTGCTCGTCACCCCGGGAGGGGTCCGGCACTGCTGCGACGAGACGGCCCGCGGCGCAGCCGGCCAGGGCCAGGCACAACGAAAAACGACTCGGGTGCATGGGGTGTAACGGAAAAGCGGGGAAGCGGAGGGGAATCTCAGAACTTCAACGTGGTGGTGAACGTGTAGCTGCGGGGCGTGATCCAGAAGTAGTTCACCGGAGTGGCCACGCGCGCCGGGTTCGAAAGGTCACCGCCCGGCGGCCGCAGGGTGGTCGAGAAGTAGATCGGCTTGTCGTAGTCGAGGAGGTTGCTCGCCCGCAGGCTGAAATCGAGCGTGCGATTCCGCGCGAGGCGGAGCTGGTAGTTCAGCGTGGCGGTGAACACCCAATAGGCGGGCTGGTAAACCACGTCGAGCGGGCCGGCGTTGGGATCATCGATCGCCTGCGCGGCGTTGGCCGGGTTGCGCACGGTGTCGGCACCCCGATAGCCGATCACCTGCCGTCCGCGGTAGTTCGCGCCGCCGCCAACGCGCAGCCCTTTCAGGCGGCCGGTCCGCAGGGTGTAATCGGTGAAGACATTGCCCGTCGATTCCACCAGCCGGTTGAGCTTCTGTTTCTCGCGCGTGATCGATGCGAGCTGTTGGCGAATTCTGTTCCACGCATCCACCGCGCCCGGCCCCTCCGGCGAACGACTGGTGTCGATCGTCGTGTCGTACCTCGCCACGTCGCCCGCGAACACGCCGCCCGCGTCCTGCACGACCTGCCGCAGAACTGCATCGTTGGCCGCCAGGTAGGCCTGAACCTTCGGGAAGGTGTCGCTCTGGTACCCGCGGGCGAGCGAGCCGTTCAGCGTCAGCCGCCACTGGCGGGTCAGGTTGGCCGTGACCTCGAGTTCCCAGCCAGAGATCTCGCTCTTGATCGTATCGAGGATACCATTGGGCGGTACCGGCAGGTTGCGCTGGTTGAGGCCGGCCGGCGTGAGATCATCCACCGGGTTGGCCTGCGCGATGGTGGCGAGCTCCGAGCGGTAGCTGGCCGCCGAGATGATGTTGTTCTTATCAACGCCTTCGTAGCGGATGAGGTTCGCCATCAGGCGGCCTCCGAGCAGGCGGAGGCGGACACCGTAGTCGTAGCCCTCCGCTGAGCGCGCATCGATCAAACTGCCCGTGATGTCGTAACGGGCGATGGGCGGGACGAACGACTCGGCGTAGTTGGCCAGGAGGCTGATCTGGTCGGTGACGTGAAAGACCCCGCCGGCACTGATCGTATCGAGCGCTCCCTTGATCTGCGGGGAATTGTAATCGTCCTGAAAGCGATCCTGCGCATACCGAGGATCGGCGAAGCCGGTGCTGAGCCGCGGCCGGAGGTCGGCCGGCAGGACCGGCCCGGTCGGCGCGCCGGTGGCGGTGCGCGGGCGGTAGGTCAGCGCGGACCAGTCGGCCGGCGCGTCGGGCTTGAGGATGAGATCCCGTCCGTTCCAGTTCGCCGGATAGTCGAACTGGCCGAGGCCGACCCGCTGGAGGGTGAAATAAGAGTCGCGGCGGAAGGCGCCGAGCAGGTTGAGGCGCTTCTGGAAGAGCTTCGCGTCGCCGGCCACCTGCAGGTAGTCGTATTCCGTGCGTGCCGCGGTGTTGCTCGTGGCGCTGCCGAACTCGCGGACCAGGCCGCCCGCGATGGTCTGCGTGGTGCCGGCGATCGGGTTCACGTAGGTCCAGGTGCGGTCGGAGGTGTCGTAGGGCCGGGCGGTGTCGGTGTTGAAGTGGTAGCGGAACCGCACCTGGTTGAACGTCGGCCACTGGCGCGGGTCGGGGTTGTCCTTCAGGACATAGATCCAGGTTTCCTGATCGTCGTCGGTGCGCGACGTTCCCGCGAGCGCGCTGAGGCGGAAGCTGCCGAGGCGTGTGTTGTCGAGGACATACGCCAGCGCCAGCCGGCCGTTGCGGGACTCCCCGAGCCGGTTGTGCGGATAGGAGCGGCTCTCGCTGTAGGGTTCGCGGAAATTGGGATTCGGCCGGCCGTCGGGCAGCACGCGGTTCACATCGATGAACACCTGCGTGAGCCCGCGGCTGGTGATGACGTCGCCGAACTTGTCGAGACCGGCGAAATTGATGGCCGCCTCCGCGAAGAAACGCTCCCCGACCTGCTGGGTGACGCCGAGCGTGTAGTTGAAGTACTTTTCCCGATACAACGGGGCGTCGACCGTGGTGGTGAACTCGCGCGACGGGACGCGGAAGTTGGAGCCGGCCTCCGCCAGGGCGAAAAGATCGGGCGGGAGGTTGCGGCGGTTGAGCATCGGCGTGTTGCGGATGTTGGCGGCGGGCCCGGCGACGATCCGGCCCCCGGCCGGATAGCTGGCGTTCAGGTTGCCGCCTTCGGTGCGGGCCCAGCCCTCGTAGTTGAGCAGCGTGTCCAGGCCGTTGCCCGGCGTGAAAATGAGGGTGCGCGTCGCCTGCCGGCCGATGCCGGCGGCGGGCACGGCGGCGGAGATGCGCGCGCTGTAGGTGGTCCTGCCGTCCCACGCGCTGATGAAATCGTCGAAGTTGCTCGCGACCGCGGCCTTGTCCTTCCGGCCCTGCTCCGCCTCGAAGCGCACCTCCGTGTGGCGGAAGGGCCGCCAGGTGCCGGCGAGCGTGGCGGACTTCTTCCGTTCGAAATCGCGGTCCTGCCAGCCCTCGCGGTCGAGGTAGAGCGCATTGAAACGCAGGGCGAAGGTCCGGCCGACCGGCTGGTTGTGATCGAGGGTGGAGCGAAAATTCTCCCACGAACCATAGGCGGCCCGGAGCTCGGTGAACCGCCGGTCCGGCCGCGCCCGCTTGGAGACGATGTTGGGCGTGCCGCCATAGCCGCTGTTGCCGAACAGAATCGAGTTCGGCCCGCGGCCGAAATCGAGGCGCTCCACGTTGTAGCCGTCGAAGTTGAACCCGTAGGGGAAGAAGTCGCGCTGCGGCCGGTTGGCGGTGACGCCTCGGGAGGCCTGGTAGTAGTCGTTGTTCGACCACTCGAGGTTGCCCATGTTGCGAGGTTCGCTGTTATTGGGAGCCCAGGACGCCATGTCGGCCAGATCGGTGAGCCCGAGGGCGTCGATGAAATCGCGGGTCAGCACCGAGTAGGCCACGGGCGTGTCGCGCAACTCGCCGCCCAGACGCCCGCCCGCCAGCGCGCCGGCCGCGACAAAACCCACGTCGCGATCGGTCGCGACAACGAACGGGCTGAGCGTGGTGACCTCCGTGGCGGAAGGCGCGGCGGACGTGGCCGCGGGGCCCGACGGCTGCGCCAGGAGCAGGGAGCAGAGTGCGGTCGCCAGGGCGCCAAGCGTGAACAACCGGCCAGTGCGACGCGCGAACACGGTCGGCGTGGCAGAAAAACTCGGGGTGGGGTTCATGGGGCAGATAACCAAGCGAGCCGGCCCTCGTGCCAGAACGGGAATAAGATAACCAGACAGGGAGAAACGTAACCTGTGACGAGGGCCGGCCCGCCGCCGCCCCGCCTCACTGCGACCAGCCCGGATCGCTCAGTTCCTCCCACGGGGCGGGCGCCCCCGGCGCAGTCGTACCCGCAGGGCACGCGGCCCCGGGCTCGGCCGCCGGCTGGACCGCCGCACCCGGCCCCGACATCGCCGTCACGCGCGATCCGGCGAAGCCCAGCAAGACCAGGCCGCTGAGGAGGTGCAGGAAGTCCCGTCGCCCGGCCCGGTCGGGAACGGGCGCCGGGGTGGTGATGGGGGAGTCAGGTGTCATTGCAGGTGACGGTTGCGATACTCGCCGGGGGTGAGGCCGAAGCGCAGGCGGAAGCAGCGGATGAAATACTGCAGGTCGGTGAACCCGCACAGACTGGCGACATCCGTGACGTTGTAGCGGAGGTCGCCCAGGAACCGCAGGCTGCGCTTCAGGCGAAGTTCGTTCACGTACGTGCGGAAGTTCTGCCGGGTGTGGCGGTGAAAGAAACGCGAAATGTGGTTCGGGTGGCGGTTGAAGAAGGCCGCCACCTTTTCGCGACTGAGCGCGGGATCGGACCAGTGCGCTGAGAGGTAGTCGCACAACGAGTGCCAGAGGATCGTGTCGTTCGCGCGCACCAGTTCCGGGGCGTCCTCGACGAGCCCCGCCACCTCCGCAATCAGAATCTCGGTCAGCGCGTTGTACATGCGCTCGCCGAGCCGCGGGGGCGTGGAGTCGGCCAGCAGCTTCAACAGTTGTTCGCCGCGCGCCCCGACCGAGGCGGAGGTCTGCCATTCCGCAAGGTAACGCCAGGGGATCGTGCCGTTCTTCCGCATCGCCCGGCGCGAGTGGATCGTCACCCGCGTGGAATCCGGCCGCAGGGTGATGGCGAGCGAGCGGTAGGTCATCTGCGGGAGCGGGCAACTCCAGGTGCAGGGCGCAAGGTAGAGCACCTGCCCCGGAGCCAGGTCGAACATCAGCTCGTGGCCGTGCTCGATCGTGATGTAGCGGCCGGTACCTTCCAGAGCGATCACCAGACGCGGCTCCTCCTTGAAGTAGGACCGCTGTTCGTTCGTCGGACGCTTCCCTTCGAGGATACGCACCACCGGCCGGGTGGACGGCGCGGCGATCCACGCCTGCAGCGCCGCGAGCACTTTCTCCCGATGGGAAGGCGCGGCCATGGCGAGGGACTAGCGTTGAATCCGCCCGGCGCCGTCTCCGGCCACCAGGGCCTCGACCTCCTCGCGGCTCACGAGGTTGAAGTCGCCCGGCACGCTGTGCTTCAGACAGGCGGCGGCCACACCGAACTCGATCGTACGCTGCGGCTCCCATCCCTCCAAGAGCCCGAAGATCACACCCGCGGTCAACGCGTCCCCCGCCCCCACGCGATCCACGATGTAGGGAATCTCGTAGGTCCGGCTCACGGCAATCTGCCCCTGGGAAAACAGGAGGGCGCGGAAGCGATTGGCCGTCGCCGATTGGCTGTCGCGCAGCGGGACCACCACGTGTTTCAACCCGAATCTTGCCGCCAGTTGCCGTGCCACGTCGACCGCCTGTTCCGACCCGGGGCGGCCGGGGTCGATCGTCGCTCCAAAAATCGCCCCCGCGTCCTCCACGCCGCAGACGAAGGCATCCACCAGCGGCAGCAACTCCCTCATCGTCTCGCCCGCCTGCGCGGGCGTCCAGAGTTTGCGCCGGTAGTTGAGATCGCAACTCACCACCAGGCCCCGCTCCCGCGCCGCCCGGCAGGCCCGTGCGACCACCGGCGCCAGGCGCCCGGCCACCGCCACCGCGGTGCCCGCAAAGTGAAACCAGCCCGCGCCCGCGAGCACCTCGTCCCACCCGCCGGCCTCGTCGCTGTAGCCCGTGAAGGCCGAGTCCCGGCGATCGTAGATGATCTTCGACTGCCGCTGGCTGGCCCCGGTCTCGAGGTAGAACAGGCCCAGGCGGTCGCCCCCGCGCTGGATGAAACGCGTATCCAGACCGTAGCGACGCATGTAGTTGAGGCACGCCTGGCCGATCTCGTGGTCGGGCACGCGCGAAACCAGGCTCACCTCCCGGCCCCAGTGCACGAGCGCGGCCCCCGCGTTGGCCTCGCCGCCCGTGTAGTAAACCTGCAGGCGGTCAGCCTGCACCAGACGGCCGAACCCCTCGGGATTGAGCCGCAACAGCAGTTCGCCAAACATCACGATGCGTTTGCTCATGGCGGCAGGGTATTCGGGCCGGCTCGGTCAGCCAGCCTTCACTTCCCGGATCCGCGACACCAGCCCGCGGGCCCGCTCCGTGATCCGGGCCAGCGCCGGCGCATCCCACGGGCCACTGCCGATGATGTCGCGGCCGAGGGTGACGGCACACGCCCCCGCCGCGATGAAGCTCGCGGCGTTTGCGGTGTCGATGCCGCCCGTGGGCATCAGCTTGATGCCGGGATACGGGCCGGCGAGATCGCGGAGATACTCCGGGCCCAGCGGACGAATGGAGAAGACCTTCACGATGTCCGCGCCCCTCTGCCAGGCCTGGAAGATCTCCTGCGGTGAGAACGCGCCGGGAATGAACGCAACGCCCCGCTCCTTGCAGACGGCCGCCACCTCCGGTTCGTAGTGCGGGCTCACGACAAAACAGGCCCCCGCCTCGATGATGCGCCCGGCGTCCGCCCCGGTCAGCACCGTGCCCGCACCGATCACGGCATCCTCCGGCAGCCGCTCGCGCAGCGCCCCGATGATCTCGGCGGCATTGGCCGCCGTCAGGGGAATCTCGAAGCACCGCACGCCGCCGCGATAAAGCGCCTCGGCGATGTCCCGCACCGCATTCAGGTCGTCCATCCGGATGATGGAAACCACCCCCACCCGCTCGATGGTCTCCGCCGCGTTCTCTGTCTTGTTCATCTTCATGAAGGAAAGCCCGGAGCGCCGGCCCGCTCAACGCAGCGCAAGATCGAGGTACTCCAGCACCGCGTTTCGATTCCCCGACCGACAGGTAAACTCGATCCGATTGTCGCCGTTGCGGGGCAACTCCGCCGGCACCAGCCACGCGCGGATCTTCTCCGGCGCCGGGAGGTGCGCGGCATCATAGGGCGTCATGTAAGGCGCGCCCCGTTCCGCGCTCGCCACCAGAGTCTGCCCGTTGAGTTTCGCCGTCCACTCCGCCACCCCGAGGTCGTCGCGCGTCCGCAGCCGGAGCCGGCCGCCGCGCTGCCAGCCGCCGGCGGGCGGCGCGAGATCGAGGGTGAACCGTGCCTCGCCGCCCGGCTTCAGCGTCACCGGCAGCACCGCCGGCCGGCCGAGGGGCACGGCCCAGGAGGCGTGCGGCGAGAGGAAGTAATGCTGCGGCTGGCGCGCCAGCCACTCGCGATCGCGCAACCGGCGGAACACGTGAAACGGCGGCTCATTGAACGGTCCCCGGCCCGGCGCGCCGAACTCGCGAAAGTAAGCGAAGTTGAATGCCGACACGCCATCCGCACCCCGCGCATAGGCCAGATGCGCCGCCGTCTGGAACTGCTCGTCCGTCGTGCGCAGGAAAAGGGTATTGTCGTACGAACCCGGCACCCGGCCGACCGCGGCAACCGAGTGCGTCAGCTCAAGGTGGAGGGACGCATCGGGCGCCAGCTTCCGGATCGCCGCGATGTCCACCTGCTGGGCCGTCAGGTAATAGGGCGACAGGTTCAGCACCTCGAGCCCGGCCGCCGTCAGCGCCGTGAGATCGAGGCCCAGGGGATCGAGCGCCGCGGTGAAGCAGGGAATCCGCGCGCCCAGCCAGCGATGCCGGCCGGACCGGGCGGTGCGATCGAGCAGGGCCCGGACCCGCTTGACGAAGCCGGTCATCACCGCGGCCCGTTGCGCCGAGGTCGTCTCGGCCACGCGGAAGAAATTGCAGTGCCGCATGAAATCGAGCTCGAAGCCGTCGATGTCGTACATCTCGCAGATCTCCGCGATGAAGCCGAACATCCAGTCGACCACCTCCGGATTGGCCCAGTTCAGCACGCGGGTGTTCCAGTGCTCCTTGCCGACCTTCGCCGGGTCCGGATCGATGCGGAACTGCGGGTGATCCTTGTAGAACCGGTTCACGCAATGGAGCGAGTACCCCGGTATCTCCGGGATGTTGCCGCCCCCCGGCGTGTCGACGAACTCCTTGCCGTGGCTGTCGTTGAGCCGCAGCGAGACAAACGGCGCGACCCCCGCCCGCCGGCAGCGCGCCACAAACGCCCCGACCATGTCGCCGCCCTCGAGCATGTAGCGGGCGTACGGGTTGTCGCGCACCGAGGTCCCGTAGGTCGTTTCGTACCAGCGGATGTGCTCCTCGTACGGATACTGCCGGCTCTTCCACCAGGGCACCATGCTCAGGCCGGGCTGCAGCAGGTGCACGTCGATGCCCCGGTCCGCGGTCTCGTCCACCGACGCCTCCAGCAGGCGCTGGGAGAAGGGCTCGCCCTTCCGATGGTACGGGCTCGTGCAACTCACCGTATTCACCGTGTCATTACTGTAGAGGACCTGGAAAGGGGGCTTCACGGCGGCGGGCGGAGGCTCAGCGGCGTTGCAGATCCTCCGGCAGGACCGGCTGCAACCGGGGGGACAGGACGTGCATGGCGCCGAGCGACACCAGGTAGGCGAAGCCCGCGATCACGAACAGTGTCGTGTAAACGGAGGTATTGGCGGTGGCGGCCGACGACTGGTCGAACAGCCGGGCGGTGATCGTCAGGAGCAGCATCGCACCCAGTGCGCCGGCCGTGCCGCCGAGGCCCACGACGGAACCGACCGCACTCTTCGGAAACATGTCCGATACGGTCGTGAACAAGTTGGAGGAGAATCCCTGGTGGGCCGAGGCCGCCAGACCCACGAACACCACCGCCACCCACATGTTGGGCACCACCGCGGAGAACATCACCGGCAGCACGCACAGTGCGCAGACCAGCATGGCGAACTTGCGCGCCGCGTTGACCGACCAGCCGCGGCCCAGCAGCCACGAGGAGAGCCAGCCGCCGCCGACGCTACCTACATCCGCCATGAGGTAGATGGTGATGAAGGGCAGGCCGAAGTTCCGGATATCGAGCTGGAAGTTTTGGTTGAAGAACAGTGGGAGCAGATAGAGGTACCAGCGCCACACGGCGTCGGTGAAGAACTTCGCCGTGATGAAGGCCCAGGTCTGGCGGAGCCGCAGCAGGGTGAGCCAGGGAATGCGCTCCGCAACCGCCTCGGGCGGGTCGCTGTGAATGTACGCGAGCTCCTCGGGCGAAACCCGCGGATGCGCGCCGGGCGCGCGGTACAGCCAGAGCCAGAAGACGAGCCAGATCAGCCCGATCCCTCCGGTCACGATGAAGGTCCATCGCCAGCCATAGGTGAGAAACAACCAGGGTACGAGCAGCGGCGCGATCACCGCGCCGACATTGCTGCCGGCATTGAAAATGCCCATCACCAGCGCGCGCTCCCGGCGCGGAAACCACTCCGCCGCCGTCTTCGTCGCCGCAGGGAACACCCCCGCTTCCGTCAGGCCCAAGAGAAACCGCGCCAGACTGAAACCGGCGATCGTGCTCATCAACGCATGCGCCGCCGCCGCCAGGCTCCATCCGGTCAGGGAGAGCGCAAACCCGCGCCGCGTGCCAATCCAGTCGAGCACGCGCCCGAAACACGCCAGCCCGATCGCATAAGCCACCTCGAACCAGAACGCGATTCGGGTGTAGTCGGCATTCGTCCAGCGGAAGACTTTCTGTAACTCCGGCGCGAGGATGCCGAAGACGAGCCGATCAATGTAGTTGATCGTGACAGCCAGAAAAACGAGCGCGCAGATCGTCCAGCGAAAGCGGGTGCGCCGCCCCTGCGGTGTTTGGTCGCCGGCAGTCATGCCCGCTCGAGGCCCGCGCGAGTCCCGCTGGGCTGGAACCTCCCGCCCGGCTCGACCGTAACAGCGAACACCGGTGTGCCCTCCGCCCAGGGCCTCGGCTGCCAAGAGGGAAAGCAACGCAACGGGATGAAACGCGGAGGGGTCATTGCTGGCTGGGGAGTTCTGCTCAAGAAGTCGCCGAGCCGGTGCGGACTCGCAGCTTAATTTCGTAACAAGAGAGGGAGAAATGTAACCTCCGTCCACCCGGAACCGGACCCGACGCGGTGCCGACTCCTAAGAAACTACATTTGTTACTCGTTGGGGCGCAACGTTGGTCCAGTTTCTCTCCTGTCCCGGCCAAAATCCGATTTTGGGGATTTGGCTGCTAGGAAACTGGATCTTCAGGGGGATCGGATCC
>VHCI01000084.1 GCA_016871775.1 Verrucomicrobiota bacterium
AGGCCTGCCACAGTTTTGGGATTCAAGAGGGAGTTTACCTTTCTCGGGCAACTTTCCCTAGTCGCGCTCACAAACACAAGTGGAACCGGCCGAGTCTCCGGGGCGGGCCATCAGGTCCGGGCTGGAGGCGGTCGCTCCCGACCCCCACCCCGCTCCCGTCCTCGACCCGACTTAGGAGTTGTTTCCAGCTGACCCGGCGCCGGCGGGCGCGGGATGGCATGGCGAAGGCTTCGGGCAGCTCGAGGTGGAATCACCGGGGGGAGACGCACGCGGTTACGGGCTACGGGATCCGCGATTCCGTCGTGGAATCGTTCGAACGGGATCGACGGTGAACCGTGAAACCGCAGCCTCTCCCGCAGACCCCACCCCGATGCCCAACCCCTGGACTCCCTCCCTCCGCCGCGGCCGTTTCCTGCTGGCCGGCGGCGTCCTCGCCACCGCGGTCGCCTTCGCCGCCACCCCGCCGAGCGCCCCCGCCCAGCCCGCGGCGGGCGTCAGACCGGCCGGAGGCGCCCCGGACAGCCCCGTTACCCTCACCCCCTTCGAGGTCACGGCGGCAGCGAGGTCGGCTACGAATCGTCGACCGCGATGAGCGGCACCCGCACCAACGAGTCGCTCGCGAACCTGCCCAACTCGATCTCCGTCATCAATTCGGAGTTGATGGCCGATCTCGGCATCACGGACTTCTTCCAGGCCATGGAGTTCGCCGTGGGCGCCGAGAATGTCTATAACGACAATATGCAGGTCGGCGCCGCGATTGGGGCCCGCTCGGGCAACCGGATCAATTTCCGCGGCCTGCCCTCCGGGCGCCAACTGAAGGACGGGTTCCCCACCTACGCCCCGATGGACACGTACAATCTGGAGCGGATGGAGATCTCCCGCGGCGCGGGCGGCATCTCGTACGGGGATACTGACGCCACCGGCACCATCAACACCGGGTCCAAGCGCGCCCGCTTCCGCGACAGCCACGAGGCGCAGGTCCGGTATGATGACCGCGGCTCCCAGCGGCTCACGGCCGATCTCAACCGCGTGCTGGTGGCCAACACGCTCGCCCTCCGCCTCAACCTCGTCGACTCGGACCTGGAAGGCTGGCACGAGAACACGGCGCGCACGATGCGGGGGTGGGCCGGCGCGGTGCGCTACCAGCCGTTCAAGCACGGCAACACGGTGATCGATGCCACCTTTGAGTCGGGCCGCCTCCTGAGTTACATCAGCCACACGGCGCTGGTGGACCTCACCACCGCTTACGTGCGCGGCTCCGGCACCAACGCGCAGGACGCCGATCCCGGGCGCGCCGGGACGCAGGCCAACGGGGTGGGGATGCAGCGCCTTTCCGGCAGCTCCACCCTCGCCAACACCACCCAGATGTACATCCGCGGCAGCCTGTATAATCTGGCTTCGGCGGGGACCACCGCGGCCTTTCCCGCCTACCGCGTCTCCACCCTGATCCAGAGCGCGGGCGCCACCAGCGCCACCGATCCGCAGAACCCCAATCGCCTGCCGTTCCTGCCGACACAGAATCCCCAGTTCCCGCTGGAGCAGGACTGGGCCGGCCCCGACACCCGCGTCCGCTATATCAATCACTCCACCAACCTTTCCGTGCAGCACAGCTTCTCCCGCGACACCAGCGTCTGGCTGGCCTTCAACCGGCAGAAGGAATTCACCGACCAGAGCCTCACGCGCAACGCCAACATCTGGGGCGCCAACGCCCGGGGCATCTTCATCGACGTCAACCGCGTCCTGCCTGACCCCGCCTTCCCCAACGACCCCACCCGCACGATTCCCAACCCCAATTTCGAGCAGCTCTTTATTCCCGGCTCCATCCAGCGTCGTTACGAGGATCGCGATATGCAGTCCGTGCGGCTGATGGGGCTCCGGAATCTGGCCCTCGGCAGCACGACCCACCGCTTCATCGTCAGCGCCAACCACCGCGCCGAGATCAACCGCATCAAGGGGATGCAATGGGCCTTTACCAAGGAGGAGATCACCCGCCGGGGTTACACGGGCGCGGCCGCGCGCCTCGCCAACAATGTGGTTTCCCCGTGGTATTACTTCAGGGACGGCAACGGCGATAATCTCCGGATTCCGAGGCTGCCCGGCGTGGTCGACTACTTCACCAACAGCCTCGAGTATTTCGACCAGTCGCTCTCCACGGCGGTGTTCCAGCATCTGGGCTCGTTCTTCCAGCAGCGGCTGCGCACCAGCCTCGGCCTGAGCCGCGATCACTGGCAACAGGAGCGCAATTTCCCGACGCAGCTGAGCAACATCTTCCAGGAGACCCAATTCGTTGATGCCGCCGGGCGGCCCGTGTCCGAGGATGCCGCGGAGATTCCCACCCGGCCCGGCGCCGACACCTGGCGCACCAACAAGTCCGCTGGCGCGGTGTTCAATCTCACGCCCTGGCTGGCGGTCACCGCTTCCTACCAGGAGTCGGCGATGTTCACTGACAATGTGGGCACCGATCTCCAGGGGAACGCCCGCCGGCCGACCTCCGGCGCCGGCCACGACCTGGGCCTGCGGTTCATCCTCCTGGGCGGCCGGGTCAACGCCAACCTGATCCGCTTCGACAACACGGCCGAAAACTACGCGACCAACATCAGCGCGGCCCTGCAGACCGAGGTGAATGAAGCCCTGAACACCGGGCGCACGACGCCCTCCCCGGACCTGATCCTCGGCACTTCCGACTCGAATGACCGCACGACGCAGGGCTGGGAACTGGAGCTGACGGCCAATCCCACCCGCAGCTGGACCACCCGGCTGGCGCTCGCCACGACGGCGGACTTCCGCTCCGCCTCCGTCCCCCAGTTCCGGGCGAAGGTGCAGGCGGCGAGGACGCACCTGGCCTCCCTGGGCAAGTCCGCGACCGAGATCGACGCTGCCCTGGCGGGGAGTGACGTGTTCATCGAGGGCCAGAACGACGAGAACCGGCAGCCGCGGCGGTACCGGGGGAGTTTCGTGACCCGGTATGATTTCCGGGCGGGGGCGCTCCAGGGCCTGAGCGTGGGCGGGTCCTTGCGTTGGGCGCGCGGGGCCCGGCGCAATCCCGGCGGGCTCTTCATCACCGGGGTGCTGGTGGTGCCGGAGCGGCAGAACGCCGATGAGTGCGTGTTCAGCCCGTTCCTCAAGTACTCGCGGAAGGTCGGCCGCGTGAATTGGGCGGCGCAACTCAACCTCGATAACGTCTTCAACAACGTGACCAATCAGGGGACGACCGCCCGCTACCCGCGCTACACCGAGCCGCGGCAGATCACGCTGACGAACTTCTTCCGATTCTGAACCGTTGCCGCAGCGGGGCCGGGGTTGGCCGGATCAGGCGGTTGCCACCTTCGCGGGATCGGCCCGCGACCGATCAGCGGCTCCGGATCCAATCGACCTCGAGCGCGAAGGGCCCCGGATTGCCGTCGGAAAGCGAGAGGCCGAACTCCCGGATCCGCGCGCGATCCAGCGGTGGCCCGCGCAGCCGCTGGCCCCGGAAACGGGGCTCCAGAGACTCGAGCGGCACGGCGACCTCGATCCATTCCCCGCGCCGGGTCGCGAATGGCGCCTGGTAGGAGATGCGGGCCCCACGGAACGAGGCGTCGGTCGAGAGTTGCAGGCGGTAGGTGCGACCGTCCCCGCGGACGCGCAGTACGATCGCCGTCGCCGGGCCGAGATCGCGGGCCGGGCCGAAGGATCGCACCGACGAGAACCCGCCGTTGTTCTCCAAGGAAAGGGTGCCGCGAAAGTGCAGGGCTCCGTCGATGACTTTCGATCCCCCGCGGGAGACCCCGCCCATCACGCCGTCGTTCACGGCGCCCCAGGCCTCGTCCGCGGCGGCGCCGGAAAACTGAAACAGCAAAGTGCCGGCGGAAGAGTCCGTGCGGACCGCACCAGAGGCCGGCGGCAGTAGCCCAGCGAGTAGGGGCGCCAAGCGCAGCCAAGGCCAATGCCGGGCGAACCATCGTGCTTTAGGAGGCATTCGGGAGTTAAGCCGTTTACCCAGGCCGGTCAAATGGCAGGCGAATCTTCAGGGGGCCGGACCGGATGCCCCTCGCGGACGGCGGGCGTCCCAACCCTAGGAAGAGGTGGCGGCCCAAGCTCTGTGGCTGGCCTGACCCTGCGTCGGTGGTCCGTGCCCGCTACGGGCGCGCGAACTCCGGCCGCAGCCGGCGGCGCAGCAGGTCGACCGCGTGGGCCTCGTAGAGCCACTCGCCGTCAGGACTTAGGCGCACGTAGTTGTTGCGCGCGCGGCCTTGCGGCGGGGGCACGATGAGCATACCGCCGGCGCTGCCGGGTGTGGACCCTGGCGACACGATCTGCAGGCCGAGCGCGGTGCCGATCAGCAGGCGACCGTCGGGGAGGGTCATCAGGCCGTCGAGCTTGCCTTGCCCGTCGGCGGGCACCGCGACCCGGTAGGCGGGCCGCGCCGGGCCCGTGACCTTGCCGCCCGCATCGAGCGGGAAGCCGTGGATGGTGTCCCCATTGAACTCGGCAACGAGCAGCGTGCGCTGATCGGGGGAGACCCCGATGCCATTAGGGCCCCACGCGAGCCGGGCCGCCACTTCGCGGTCGAAGGTGCGCGGCGCGAGGCGCCACACGAGCATCGCGCCCGGCTCAGTGTAGAAGATCGCGCCGTCGCGCAGGATCACGAGGTCGTTGGACTGCGTGCCCTCGTTGACCTTGGTTTTCTGCCACGTTTTGGGATCCCACGCGTAGATGCAGCGGTCTCCGCTCGCGCAGCCGTAGAGTCGGCCGTCGGGACCGAAGGCGATGCCGTTGGCGCGGCCGGAGGCGGCATCGACGAGCGTCTTCACGCCGGTGGCGCGGTCCACCCTGAAGAGGTGCGCGCGCGGCACGTCGGTGAAATAGAAGTGCCCGCCCGCATCCCACGCCATGCCCTCCGCGAACTGGTGGCCGGAGGAGACGACCTCCCAGTCGGAGGAGGAGGCGAAGACTAGGTCGGGGGCGGGGGCGGCGGCGCGTGCGAGGCCGAACGCGAGCATTAGGGCGAGCGGGACCGGGGGGAGTCGAGACGGCATGGAGGCAGCGAAGCAAGCGGGTCGAGAAAGGGGATCACTTTCCGCCGGGAGCCGCTATTTCACGAGCACTTCGGGCGTCTCGCGCGCGATCTCGGCTTCCCAAGCCGCGAGGCGGGACTTCAGGTCGGCAAAAACCTCCGGATGCCGGAAGAAAAGATCGCGGCGCTCCCCCGGGTCGGCGACCACGTCGAAGAGCAGCTCGACGTTGCCGTCCTGCAGGTACTTCCACGGGCCGTGGCGGACGGCCTTCTGCAGGCGGCCGTGGCGGTCGATGCGCCAGAAGAGGGAGCGCGTCTCCGTTGGCCGCTGGCCAGTTAGGATCGGCACGAGATTGATGCCGTCCCACGGGCGGCCGGGGTGCGGCCGGGCGCCCGCGATCGCGGCAAAGGTGGCCGACAGGTCCATCGTGATGGCGACCTGCGGGGTGACGACGCCGCGCGGCAGGCGCGCGGGCCAGCGCATCAGGCAGGGCACGCGGATGCCGCCTTCCCAGAGCGTGGATTTCTTGTGGGCGAGCGGCGAGTTGTCGGAGTAGCGCTCGCCGCCGTTGTCGCTGCTGAGCACCACGAGCGTGTGGTCGAGCACGCCGGCGCGCTCAAGCTCCGCGAGGATCAGGCCAAGGCCCTCGTCGATCTTTTCGACCATCGAGGCGTAGATGCGGCGGTCGCCGTCATACATGTTGGCCTTGGTCACGCTGGGCTTCGGCCGGCCGGGTGGCTGGAAGGGCGCGTGGACCGCGAGGTGCGGCACATAAAGGAAGAACGGCTTGCGGGCGTGCCGGCGCACGAAGTCCGCCGCGCGGCGGTTGATGAGGTCGGTGAGGTAGCCCTCGGCCTGCACGGGCTCGAGGCCGTCGCGGAGGGCATAGGTGCCGTCGAAGTAGGCGTGGAGGTAGTAATCCGCGTGGCCGAGCAGCTCGCCGAAGTACTCGTCGAAGCCGCGGCGCACGGGGTTGTATTCGTCGCGGTAGCCGAGGTGCCACTTGCCGAAGGCGCCGGTGGCGTAGCCGGCAGCCTGGAGCGCCTGCGGCAGCGTGGGGATCGAGGTGGGTAGGCCGAGCGCGTGCATGTCGGGCTCGCGCACCCACTCGCCACCAACGCGCCGGAATGACTCCGCCGTGAAGCCCAACGCCCATTCGAGCCCCGCACGCTGCTGCCAGCGGCCGGTGATGAAGCCCGCACGCGTCGGCGTGCAGACGGGGGAGTTGGCGTAGAAGTCCGAGAAGCGCACACCTTCGCGCGCGAGCCGGTCCATGTGCGGCGTCCGGATGTCCTTCGCGCCGTAAGGACCGGAGTCGGCGTAGCCGAAGTCATCCACAAGGATAAAGATGATGTTGGGTTGGCGTGCTGCGGGCGCGTCGGCACCGTAGGCGACCGACGCGGCCAGAATGCACCCGAGAAGGGTTAATCGCGGGGGTAAGCGCATGGCAAAAGGGGCCGCTGTTAGCCAAGCGCGAGCGATGCCGCGCCGCAAGCGCTCGCTCCGCTTGCAAGCGACGAATCCGGGGCTGAGGGATCGGGTCACCTGAGCCAAAGGGCCGAACCAAGGGCTCAGTCTCTCGTTCCTTGACGCGCGTCGACTTTCGGGCCCGCGTGATTTTGGCGTTGGACCGCGGGGGCGGGTTGGACTTGGTACCCTGATGAACTTCCGCTCCCTTGCCGCCGCCCTGCTGTTGCTGACCCCGCTGGCCGCCGCCGAGGGCGGCCGCCGCGCCGTCACTCACGAGGACGTCTGGTTGATGCGCAGGGTGGGAGCGCCGGTGCCCAGCCCGGACGGCCAGCGGCTGGTCTTCCCGGTCGCGATGCCCGCCTACGAGGCCAAGGTGCAGGCCTCAGACCTCTGGCTGGCGCCCGTGGACGGGTCCGCGGATCCGCGGCAGATTACCCACGACAAGGCGGCCGAGAGCGGTGTGGCGTGGAGCCCCGACTCGACGCGGATCGCGTTTTCCGCTCAGCGTCAGGGGGATGAGGCCGCGCAGATCTATGTGATCGACCTCGCGGCTGGGGGCGAGGCGCGGCGGATCACGGATGTGGTGACCGGCGCCCGCCAGCCGCGGTGGAGCCCGGACGGTACGAAATTGCTCTTCGTGAGCGAGGTCCACCCGGGCGCCGCAGACGAGGAGGCCAACCGCAAAGCCGCCCAGGCGGTCAAGGACCGGAAGCACACGGCGCGCGTCCACGACTCGTTTCCGATCAAGTATTGGGACCGCTGGCTGGACGGCCGGAGGGGCCACCTGTTGGTGCAGGAGGCCAAGCCGGGGGCCGAGGCGCGCGACCTGCTGGCGGGCACGAGGCTGGCGGCGGAACCGGGTTTCGGGGGAAGGCAGGGGGATGCCGGCGAGTACCTGCCCGCGGCGTGGACGCCCGACGGCGGGGCGGTGGTCTTTGTCGCGACAACGGCGCGCCACCGGGGCGCCTATGCCGGCGTGCCGGCGCAGTTGTTCCAAGTGGACCTCCAGGGCGGGGAGCCGCGGGCCCTGACGCGCGATGGGGACTCCTACGACGAGCCCGAGTTTTCGGCGGACGGGCGGACGTTGCGCGTGGCCCTGACCCCGGGCGGGGACGGCAGGACGTACCATCATTACCGGGTGGCGGTCTTCCCGTGGCCGTTTGAGGCAGCCCGGCGGGAGGTGCTCACGCGGGAGTTGGACCTTTCCGTTACTCGCGCGGTTCAGGCGGGCAATCAGTTGTTTCTGACAGCGGAGGACGGGCATCAGGTGCGGTTGTATGCGATGCCGGCTGGGGGCGGCGCGGCGCGGGCGACGGGCCTCCCGGCGCGTGGTGGCTTCAGCGGGCTGGGGCGGGCGGGCCGGTTCCTCGTCGCGAACTTGGATCACGCCGGGCAACCGCCGGAGGTGGTGCGGATCGATCCGACGGCGGGGACGGTCACCCCGCTCACCCGCTTCAACGCCGGGCGACTCCAGCCGCTCGATCTCGCGGTGCCGGAGCACTTTACGTTCCGGAGCCGGGAGGGGCGCACCATCCACAACCTGCTCGTACGGCCGCCGGGTTTCTCGCCGGACCGGAAGTACCCGCTCCTTGTCGTGATCCACGGCGGCCCCGCGCCGCAGTTCAAGGACGCTTGGGGCATCCGTTGGAATTACCACTTGCTGGCGTCGCCCGGGTACGTGCTCCTGCTCACGAACTACAAGGGTTCCAGCGGGTACAGCGAGGAGTTCGGGCAGGCGATCCAGGGCGACCCGTTGCGGGGACCCGCGGAGGAGATCCTGCAGGGGGTGGACGAGGCCCTCGCGCGCTACCCCTTCGTCGACGGCGCCCGCCTCGCGGCGGCCGGCGCGAGCTATGGCGGACATCTGGCCAACTGGCTGCAGGCCACCACCACGCGGTTCCGCTGCCTGATCAGCCACGCCGGCCTCATCAACCTCGAGACCCAGTGGGCGACGAGCGACACGGTGTACCCGCGGGAGCTGAACAACGGCGGACCGGTGTGGGAGCAGGGGTCGGTGTGGCGGGAGCAGAACCCGATCCGGCTCGCGGGCAACCACGCGAAGGGCACCGGTTGGCGTACGCCCGTGCTCCTGACCGTGGGGGACCTCGATTACCGGGTGCCGTCCAACAATACTTACGAGTACTGGACTTACCTGCAGCGCCTGCAGGTGCCGTCGCGGCTGATTTCCTTCCCGGACGAGAACCACTGGATCCTGAAGGGGGAGAACAGCCGTTTCTGGTTCGGCGAGGTGCACGCCTGGCTGGCGCGCTGGCTGCAGTGACCGGCGGGGCGGTTAGCACGGCGCGGCCCGAGTGGGCAGGTCGTGCGGCGCCGCCCTGACCTGCACCGTTGCTCGCTTGGTCCGAAGAGTGACGGAGAGCCGCAAAAGGCTGGTATGCGGTCAATCAAGGGGAAAGTTGGATGGTTTTGATTTGAGCGGTGACGAAGGCTTTGAGGCTGTCCTTGCCGATCGCGGTGGCCAGACGCAGCAGCTTGGCGCGCAGGTGGTCGGTCGCTTCGACCAGCGGCGTGAAGTGGCCCATCAGCAGGTGCCAGACCGCGGCGGTGATCTTGCGCGCGATCGCGGCGGCGGCCTCGTGGCGGTGTTTCCTCGTCAGCAGCTTCCAGCCCTATTTGTGCTAGGGGCTTTCGCGTTGGTTCAGGGCATTTTGGGCGCTCTGGATGAGCAGGCTTTGCACGTCGCTCCGGCCAAAGCGGCCGACGCCGTGATCGCGGCCGACGGCGTTGTTGACGGATTGGGTCTTGCGGGGTGCGAGCCCAAAGTAGCCGGCCAGTTGCTTGGCGGTGGGGAAGCGATGCACGTCGCCGAGCATCGCCATCAGCGCGAAGGCCACGCGGTGGCGGATGCCCATCATCCGCCACAGGCTGGCCCAGCGGGGCTCGGCGATGAGGGCCTGCACGTTGACCCGTTCTAGTTTCCGGCGGCGGGTCTCGACCTGGCGCAGGTGCGCAGAGGCCGTAGCCGCAGTTCGGGTCGTGCGTGGCGTCCGAGGCGGCTAGAGACGCCCTAACAGGCATCGTCCGCGCCCTGCGCCCCTTGCGCCTTGTGTGGCATCCTCTCTCCGGCCGGGCTGGCCGAGGCGAATACCCTGCTGCGCGCGTGGATCGGGCCGAAATGGTGGAGGTGGCGGGAATTGAACCCGCGTGCCTCCGGCCTTTGCACGCCACATCTACCTGTATAGTGCGACTTTGATCTCGCCCGGGTCATGCCGCCGCACGCGCTCGAACCCCGGCCAGTCCCCGGATGAAGGTACAACGCGCAGTCCGCGGACCGCTCCACGCGCTATGCCTGCTGTCGTCGTCAGTACCGGTTAGCAGGTGTCACCGGACCAACGTGGCTGATTTAAGCAGCCAGGGGCATTTCTTCAGTCTTGCCGTTTGTTTTTTTCGCAGGGGGATTAACGAGAGACCCACGACTCTCGACAGGCAGCAACGCACTTCAACCGGAAGTAGAATCCAGAACACCCCCGAAAAGGGTCTGGGCCCGGTCCACGCGCAGCAGAATCAAGGAACGACTGGAGATTGCCTCCGCCCCGCCGGGATTGCAAGCGCCGCGGCGCGGGCACTGCAGGCTCGCCTTGCCGCCACCCTCTGGCTTGCCTGCAACCGCCCCTTATGAAGACGTCCGCCGTTCGGTCGCTCCCCCTCGTCCTGTTCCCGCTCGTGCTCGCCGCGGCCACGCCGCCCGCTTCGCCCCCGCCCGATCCGGCCACGCTCCCACCCCCCGCCCGCGCGGTCGTGCCGCGGCTCGAGGGCAAGGTCACGTTCGACGGCGAACTCACGGAGCCGGTGTGGGCGCGAGCCGCCCGCCTTGGCCCCTTCCGCCCCGCCAACGCCCAAGGCGAGTCCCGCGAGGCCACCTCTGTCCGCGTTTGGCACGACGGCGAGGCGCTCTACCTTGGCTGGGAATGCGTCGATGCCGACATCCAGGCCACGTTCACGGCCCGCGACAGCCGCTTCTGGGAGGAGGAGGTGGTCGAGTTCTTCGTCACCCGAGAAGAACTGACCCGTTACTACGAGCTGCAATGGAACCCGCTGGGCGGAGAGTTCGACGCGATCATCACCAACGACCTCGATGCCCGCGGGGTTTCCCGTTCCTTCAAGGGCGACTGGAGTTATACCGCCAAGGGAATGCGCAGTGCGGTGAAGGTCCGCGGCACCGTGCAGCAGTCGGGCGACCGCGATCAGGACTGGCGGGTGGAGGTGCGGATCCCGTTCACCGATCTCGGCGGCCCCGCCCCGCGTGCCGGCGAGGTCTGGCGGGCCAACTTCTACCGTTTCAACCGCGAGCAGGGTCGCAAGGAAGAGATGCTCAGCTGGTCCCCGCCGATGCTCCCCGGTTTCCACCAGCCCACCCGCTTCGGCTTCCTCGAGTTCGGCCGCTGAAGCCGGCCCGCTGCCCGCTCCTCGCGGGCTTCGATCGTGACACCGCCGCGCCGCCCCGCACGGTGAACGGGATGGTAACCTCGCTGACCTCCGCGCGCCTCGCCGCGGGTCGCATCCTCCGCGAACCACCTGGCGCCTCCCTTGGTTACTGGGCCGGCTGCCCCGGCGTGTCCTTCGACCCCGCCGAGCAGGTCTGGTATCTCACCTACCGCCTGCGTCGCCCCCGCGGGGTCGCCCTAGACCGCGGCGGCGAGGTCCGCATCGCCCGTTCCGCCGACCTCGAACGCTGGGAGGATGTGCTGGCCATCACCAAGGACCGCTACGCGTCCGCCTCCATCGAACGCAGCTGCCTCCACCGCGGGCCGGACAGCCAGTGGCACTACTTCACCAGCTACGTCCACTCGGACGATGGCCGCTGGTGCACCGCCGTGCTCCGCGCCCCCACGGTCGCCGGGTTGGACCCGGCCCGCCGGGAAATCGTCTTCACCGGCCCGCCGCTCGGCCTCGAGGGCGTCAAGGATCCGTGGATTCTCGCGATCGATGGCGTTTACCATTTGTTCCTGAGCATCGCCAATCCCACGCCGGCCACGGGCTCCGGGTCGCACGCGAGCCTGGACATCTTCAACACGGGCGAATGCACGTCGGCGACGGCGCTCGCGACCTCGCGGGACCTGCGGCGCTGGGACTGGCAGGGGCTGGTACTCGCGCCGGGCGCGGGAGGGTGGGACCGCTATTGCCGCCGGATCAATTCCGTCGCGGCGCTGCGGGGGGCCGATGGCCGGCGCCGTTACCTGGGCTTTTTTGACGGTAGCGCGAGCCACCTCGAGAACTACGAGGAGAAGTGCGCCTTGGCGGCTTCGGATGACCTGCGGCGCTGGACGTCCCTCTCGCCGGCGGGCCCGGCCTTCACCAGCCCGCACGCCTCGACCTCCCTGCGCTACCTGGATGCGCAGCCCGGGCCCGATGGCCGGTGGCATTTGTTCTATGAGTTCGCGCGGGTGGACGGGGCCCACGACCTGCGTTACCTCCCGTGCACCGAGGCGGAGTTGGCGGCTTTGCCAAGCTAATCAGTCCAGCCCTCCGCCGGTGGCCCTTTTGGGGGTTGCCTCGCGGGCGGGCGGTGGTCGTTTTCTCCCCACCCCGATGCCCCGCTTGTTCCCCTTCAGTCCCGCCGCATGGCTCCGTTTGGCCGTGGGCCTGGCCTGCGTTGGGTTGGCCACCGGCGCGGAGGTCCCGGCGGACGCGAAGGCGGCGGTGAGCGCGCGGGTGGATGCGGAGTTTCCCGCCTTGGAGGCGATCTTCCACCGCTTGCACGCCAACCCGGAGCTTTCGTTCCAGGAGTTCGAGACGGCGGCCCTCGTGGCAGGGGAGCTGCGGGCGCTGGGGTTCGAGGTGACCGAGAAAGTGGGCAATACCGGGGTGGTCGGCGTCCTCCGCAACGGTCCCGGCCTGACCGTCCTGCTGCGGGCGGATATGGACGGCCTGCCAGTGAAGGAGCGCACGGGCCTCCCGTGGGCCAGCCGCGCCGTGGTGCGCGATTTGGCGGGGCGGGAACAGCCGGCGATGCACGCCTGCGGCCACGACCTGCACGTGACCGGGCTCATTGGCGCGGCGCGGATTCTCGCCGCCGAACGGGCGCGCTGGGCCGGCACCCTCGTCTGCGTGGCCCAGCCGGCGGAGGAGATCGTGGCGGGTGCCCGGGCGATGCTGCTGGACGGCCTCTATACCCGGTTTCCGCGGCCGAACTTTGCGCTGGCGCTGCACGTGTCCTCCTCGCGCTTGGCGGGCGAGATCGGCTACGTCGACGGCACTCCCTACGCCAGCGTAAGCTCGGTGGATATCGTGGTGCGGGGCGTGGGCGGGCACGGGTCGCAGCCGCACACGGCGAAGGATCCCATTTTGCTGGCGGCGCAGATCATCACGGCGCTGCAGGGCATCGTGAGCCGGGAGGTCAGGCCGGGGACGCCGGCGGTGGTGACCGTGGGCACGATCCAGGGCGGGACCAAGCGGAACATCATCCCGGACGAGGTGCGGCTGGAGCTGACCCTGCGGAGCTTTGACCAGAAGGTGATGGCGCAGTTGGTGGCGGCGATCCGCCGGATCTGCGCGGGGACGGCGGCCGCGGCTGGCGTGCCGGAGGATCGGTTGCCGGTGGTGACCGTGTCGCCGGAGTCGGCGCCCGTGACGACCAATGATTCCGCGCTGGTGCAGCGCTTGGTGGGAGTGTTCCGGACCTGGTTCGGGCCGGAGCGGGTCATAGCGGCGTCGCCGTCCACTGGTGCGGAGGACTTTGCCCAATACGGCCGCACTCAGCCGGCGGTGCCGATCTTCATCTGGAACGTCGGGGCCGCGGATCCGGCCCGGTATGCGGCGGCGGCGAGCGGGGGTCCGTCCGTGCCCGCGAACCATTCGCCCGAGGCGGTGTTTGTTGCTGATCCGACCTTGCGCACGAGTGTCGCCTCCCTGGTCGCCGCGGTCTTAGAGTTGGCGCCTCGCCGCTGAACCTCATCTTTTTTTCCCTATGCCCTCCGCCCCCCTCAGTCGCCGTCGCTTCCTCCAGCGCGCCGCGCTCGCCAGCGCCCCGTTGCTCCTGCCCGCCCGCGTTTGGGCCCAGGCCACCACCCCGAGCCGGCGTTATACCGTGGGCTGCATCGGGATGGGCAAGCAGATGGGCAGCCACCTCCGCAACCTGCTCCAGCGCGATGATCTTCAGGTGCTGGCAGTGTGCGACGTCGACACGACCCGCCGCGAGGACGCGAAGCGCCGGGTCGACGCCGCCCACGCCAAGCGGGCCGGCACCGGCACCGCGGCGACCTGCGCCGCCTACAATGACTTCCGGGAGGTGCTCGCGCGGAAGGACATTGACCTCGTGGTGATCGGGACACCCGACCACTGGCACGCCTACATCGCCATTGCGGCGGTCAAGGCCGGCAAGGACGTCTATTGCGAGAAGCCGCTCACCCATAATGTCCGCGAGGCGGTTGAGCTGGTGAAGGCGGTACGCGCTACCGGCCGGGTGTTTCAGGTGGGCTCGCAGCAGCGGTCCGCGAAAGAGTTTCGGGTCGCGGCGGAACTGGTCCGCAATGGCGTCATCGGGCGGGTGCACGCGGTGGGCGTTTCCTTTGGGGATCCGGCCAAGCCCTACACGATGCCGGCGGAGACCCTGGAGCCTGGGCTCGACTGGAACCTGTGGTGCGGTCCGGGCCCGTTGGTGAACTATAACCCGATGCTGTCCCCGCGGGGCCTGCACAATCACTTCCCCGATTGGCGCAAAACCTGGGAGTTCGGCGGCGGGATGATCACCGATTGGGGCGCCCACCACATCGATATCGCCCAGTGGGGCCTCGGGATGGACGAGAGCGGCCCGGTCGAGGTGCGGGCGCCGCGCGACTGGCAGGACGCGAAGCGCGGGGCGCAGCTGGTCTATGCCGACGGCACCGTCCTGACCCACATCCGCGGCAAGGGCGTGTCCTTCTTTGGCACCGAGGGGGAGGTGCATGTGAACCGGGGCAAGTTCGAGTTCATCCGCGACGGCAAGGTGCTGCGGAAGTTCTGGGACAAGGAGGTCGACAAGGGCACCTCAATGGAGCGGGAGGTGACTCTGACCGAGCGCGAGTATCTGGCCGACGCGAAGGTGCGCCTGTACAACAGCAAGAGCCACTTCGAGGACTTCATCGAGGCGGTGGGCAAGCGGAGCCGGCCGATCTGCGATGTCGCGGTGGGGGCAAGCACGGTCATTGCCTGCCACGTGATGAACTTCGCTTACCAGTACGGGGCGAACGCGCGCTGGGACCCGGCGCGCAGCCGGTTCGCGGGCTGGAACAGCGGCGGCGACTCCCGCTGGCTCACCCGCCGCTTCCGCGACGGCTGGGCGGTCTGAGTTGCCCCGGCGCCGCTTCGCGCCTTACTTGCGTCCATGTTAATTCGCATCCCTCCCGCTTGGGAACTGCCCGAGTCCGCCTGCACCCCGGAGCGCGACTATCACCTGCGGCCGCGCCGGAACTTCCTGCGGACCCTGGGCGGCGCCGTCGCCGGGGGCCTCGCCGCGCCCACGCTGCTGTCGGGCGCGACCGCGGGTTTCCCCTCGCGGGTGAACCCGGACCACCGCGATCCCGCGCTGCAGCCGACGCCGTACGAGCTCATCACCAGTTACTGCAACTTCTACGAGTTCGGGACCG